>NZ_JBEOPV010000008.1:0-315197 GCF_040310425.1 Pseudomonas sp. 65/3-MNA-CIBAN-0223 | reverse complement strand
CACCTCCAAGTCACCAGCGAGGCCACCACAGCCAAGCTGGTTGCGCTTGCGCGCAACGCGCCATGCCTGGCGCACATGTAAAAAAACCGGCTGATATAGCCGGTTTTTTTATGAGCGAAATTCGTCGCTTCAGAGCCTCTTGCGAAACAAAAAGGCCAACGCAAGCGTTGGCCTTTTTGTTTGGCTGGGTTACCTAGACTGGATCAGAAGTCCAGATTCGAAACCGCCAAGGCGTTGCTCTCGATGAAGTCACGGCGAGGCTCGACCGCATCACCCATCAGGGTGTTGAAGATCTGGTCCGCGCCAATGGCGTCTTCGATGGTCACCTTCAGCATACGGCGCTGCGCAGGGTCCATGGTGGTCTCCCACAGCTGATCCGGGTTCATCTCGCCCAGACCTTTGTATCGCTGAATGGTGTGCCGCTTGGTGCTTTCGGCCATCAACCATTCAAGCGCTTCCTTGAACTCGGTGACGGCCTTCTTGCGTTCGCCACGCTGGATATACGCGCCTTCGTCCAGCAGGGTGCTCAACTGGGCGCCCAGGGAGACAACGGTCTTGTAATCGTTGCTGCCGAAGAAGTCGCGGTTGAACGTCACGTAGTTCGACAAGCCGTGGGAGATCAGCTCGACCTCAGGCAGCCAAACGTTACGTTCACGGTCTTCACGCAAGCTGGCCTTATAGACCAGACCCGACTTCTCGACGGTACGCAGGCGAACTTCGAACTTGGCCAACCATTCCTGCATGGCTGCATGATCGGACAGTTGCTCCATGCTGACTGCAGGCAGGTAGATGAAGTGCTCGGTCAGCTCCTGAGGGTACAGGCGCGACAGACGCTTGAGGGTCTTCATCACCAGGCGGAAATCATTCACCAGGCGCTCAAGGGCTTCACCAGAGATACCCGGTGCCTCTTCATTCAAGTGCAGGCTGGCATCTTCCAGGGCCGATTGCGTCATGTATTCTTCCATGGCGTCATCGTCTTTGATGTACTGCTCTTGCTTGCCTTTCTTGACCTTGTACAGCGGCGGCTGGGCGATGTAGATGTAGCCACGCTCGATCAGCTCGGGCAACTGACGGAAGAAGAAGGTCAGCAGCAGGGTACGGATGTGCGAACCGTCGACGTCAGCATCGGTCATGATGATGATGTTGTGATAACGCAGTTTCTCAATGTTGTACTCGTCACGACCGATGCCGCAGCCGAGCGCCGTGATCAAGGTGCCTACTTCCTGCGAAGAGATCATCTTGTCGAAGCGGGCTTTCTCAACGTTGAGAATCTTGCCCTTCAACGGCAGGATGGCCTGGGTACGACGATTACGTCCCTGCTTGGCGGAGCCGCCAGCAGAGTCACCTTCCACGAGATACAGTTCGGAGAGGGCAGGGTCTTTTTCCTGGCAGTCAGCCAGTTTGCCGGGCAGGCCAGCGATATCCAGCGCGCCCTTGCGACGGGTCATCTCACGGGCTTTACGTGCTGCTTCACGGGCACGAGCGGCGTCGATCATCTTGCCGACGACCAGCTTGGCTTCGTTCGGGTTTTCCAGCAGGAAGTCGGAGAAGTACTTGCCCATTTCCTGTTCGACAGCGGTCTTCACTTCGGAAGAAACCAGCTTGTCCTTGGTCTGGGAGCTGAACTTCGGATCCGGGACTTTCACCGAAATGATCGCGGTCAGGCCTTCGCGCGCATCGTCACCTGTAGTGGCAACTTTGTGCTTCTTCGCCAAGCCCTCGGCTTCGATGTAAGTGTTCAGGTTACGCGTCAACGCCGAACGGAAACCCACCAGGTGAGTACCGCCGTCGCGCTGTGGAATGTTGTTGGTGAAGCACAACAGGTTCTCGTTGAAGCTGTCATTCCACTGCAGGGCGATTTCTACGCCAATGCCATCTTCACGCTGGATGTTGAAGTGGAACACCTGGTTGACCGGAGTCTTGTTGGTGTTCAGGTATTCAACGAACGCGCGCAGGCCGCCTTCATATTTGAACAGCTCTTCCTTGCCGCTACGCTCATCCTTGAGGACGATGCCAACACCGGAGTTCAGGAACGACAGTTCACGAATCCGCTTGGCCAGGATATCCCAGCTGAAGTGGATATTCTTGAAGGTCAGGTCGGAAGGCTTGAAGTGGATCTGGGTGCCAGTAGTTTCACTCTCGCCGACGATTTTCATCGGCTCTTTCGGAACGCCGTGGATATAGGTCTGTTCCCAGATCTTGCCACTGCGTCGTACTGTGAGGATAAGCTCTTCGGACAGGGCGTTCACAACCGATACACCGACACCGTGCAGACCGCCGGATACCTTGTAGGAGTTATCGTCGAACTTACCGCCGGCGTGCAGCACGGTCATGATGACCTCGGCTGCAGAAACCCCTTCTTCCTTGTGCACGTCAACCGGGATGCCACGGCCGTTATCGCGAACGGTGATGGATTCATCCGGGTGGATAATAATGCTGATGTCGTCGCAGTGGCCGGCGAGAGCTTCGTCGATCGAGTTATCGACCACCTCGAACACCATGTGGTGCAGACCGCTGCCATCGTCGGTGTCACCAATGTACATACCGGGACGTTTGCGTACGGCATCCAGGCCTTTCAGCACTTTAATGCTCGTTGAGTCGTACGTATTTTCTTCGCTCAATGCCTTCACTCCCGATGGTCGTGGGTCTGGGTGATACGGCCCTGTTCCACGTGGAACAAAGCGACTGGCGTTTCCGTCTGCCAGCCTTCCCTCAATAATTCATGATCTACACAGGTGATAAATACCTGGCAGCGTAAGTCTTCCAACAAGCGGCAAAGCGCGCGGCGGTGATGCTCATCCAATTCGGACGGCAGGTCATCCACCAGATAAATACACTGGCCGCGACGGGCTTGGCTTACCAAGTGCCCCTGGGCGATGCGTAATGCACAAACCACCAGCTTCTGCTGACCGCGGGACAAGATGTCCGCAGCGTTATGTGCGCCCAATCTGAGACGCAAATCAGCGCGTTGTGGTCCGGCCTGGGTATGGCCCATTTGCTGATCCCGTTGCACGGAACCGGCGAGCACTGCACTCAGTTCGCGGTCTTTGTCCCAGCCTCTGTAATAGCTGAGCGTCAAACCTTCAAGTTCAACCAACTCGCTCAGGGTTTGTTCAAAGACTGGTTTCAAGGCTTTGATATAGGCGCGGCGGTATTCATCGATTTCCGCGCTGGCCTGGCACAGTTCCCTGTCCCAAACCGCTTGCGAAACGGCGTCAAGTGTACCATGCCGAAGCCAAGAGTTTCTCTGGCGCAGGGCCTTCTGCAACCGTTGCCAGGTGGACATGAATCGTGGTTCCACGTGGAACACACCCCAGTCGAGAAACTGCCGACGAATTTTCGGCGCGCCTTCGAGCAGCCGGAAGCTATCTGGGTTGATTAGCTGCAAAGGCAGGATCTCGGCCAGCTGGGCTGCGCTACGAGCGTTTTGCCCATCTATGCGGATCTGGAACTCACCCTGGCGGTCGCGCGAGACCCCCAGGGCGCTATGGCCGCCGTCGGCTAGCTCGACTTGACCGAACACGGTGCACGCCAGCTGCTCGTACTGAATAACGGGGAGCAGCCGGGTGCTGCGAAACGAACGGGCCAGGCCCAGCAGATGGATGGCTTCCAATACGCTGGTCTTACCGCTGCCGTTGGCGCCGTAAAGAATATTGATTCGAGGAGAGGGGGAGAGGGTCACCGGGTGCAGATTGCGCACCGCGGTGACCGAGACGCGACTTAATGACATCTAGCTTCTGCTGAGCATGATTACAGACGCATCGGCATGACAACGTAGGCCGAGTCGTCGTTGTCGGACTCCTGCACCAGCGCGCTGCTGTTGGAGTCGGACAGAATGAGGCGAACCTGCTCAGTGGTCATCACGCCCAGCACGTCGAGCAAATAGCTGACGTTGAAGCCGATTTCCAGGGAGCCGCCGTTGTACTCAACGCCCACTTCTTCCTCTGCCTCTTCCTGCTCAGGGTTGTTAGCCTGGATCTTCAGCTGACCATTGGCCAGTTGCAGGCGGATGCCACGATACTTTTCGTTGGACAGAATCGCGGTGCGGCTGAAGGCTTCACGGAGTGCCTGACGATCGCCGAGAACCAGCTTGTCACCACCTTTAGGCAGGACACGCTCGTAGTCGGGGAATTTGCCGTCTACCAGTTTGGAGGTGAAGGTGAACTCACCTGTGGTAGCACGAATATGGTGCTGGCCCAACACGATGCTGACGATGCCATCCGGCTCGGTGAGCAGACGCGCCAGTTCAAGGATGCCCTTGCGTGGCACGATCACCTGGTGACGATCCGGTTGACCGATATCCGCCTGCATTGAGCACATCGCCAGGCGGTGGCCGTCGGTGGCCACGGCGCGGATGATTCCGGCCGACACTTCCAGAAGCATGCCATTGAGGTAATAGCGCACATCTTGCTGGGCCATGGCGAAGCTGGTGCGCTCGATCAGACGACGCAACTTGCTTTGCTCCAGGCTGCACGTCAGCGAACCTGGTCCTTCCTCAACAGTCGGGAAATCATTGGCTGGCAGCGTCGAGAGGGTAAAGCGGCTACGACCGGCTTTCACCACGAGCTTTTGCTCGTCGACCTTGATATCAATCAGCGCGTCATTCGGCAGGCTCTTGCAGATGTCCATCAACTTGCGCGCAGGCACAGTGATGGAACCCGGGTCTGCCGGCTCTTCGAGCTGTACACGACCGACCAGCTCGACTTCCAGGTCGGTACCGGTCAGCGACAGTTGCTGGCCTTCGACAACCAGCAGCACGTTGGAAAGCACCGGCAAGGTCTGTCGGCGTTCGACGACGCCTGCGACCAGTTGCAGGGGTTTCAACAGGGCTTCGCGTTGAATGGTGAAATGCATGGTCTAGTCCCTTGCCTTAATAAGCTGCGCTGGTGTCATCAAGTGGTCAGTGTACGCAGCAGGTTCTTGTAGTCCTCGCGGATGTCCGCGTCGGATTCCTTAAGTTCGTTGATCTTGCGGCAGGCGTGCAAAACCGTCGTATGGTCACGGCCGCCAAACACATCGCCGATTTCCGGCAGGCTGTGGTTGGTCAGCTCCTTGGACAACGCCATGGCCACCTGACGCGGACGTGCCACCGAGCGAGAACGACGCTTGGACAGCAGGTCGGAGATCTTGATCTTGTAGTACTCGGCGACCGTGCGCTGAATGTTATCCACAGAGACCAGTTTGTCTTGTAGCGCCAACAGATCCTTCAGGGATTCGCGGATCAACTCGATGGTGATATCGCGACCCATGAAGTGCGAGTGGGCGATCACGCGTTTAAGCGCGCCTTCCAGTTCTCGCACGTTGGAGCGAATGCGCTGGGCAATGAAGAACGCGGCGTCGTGCGGCAGATCAACCTTGGCCTGGTCGGCCTTCTTCATCAGGATCGCGACACGGGTTTCCAGTTCCGGCGGTTCGACTGCAACCGTCAGGCCCCAGCCGAAACGGGATTTCAGGCGTTCTTCAAGGCCTTCGATTTCTTTCGGATAGCGGTCACTGGTGAGAATGACCTGCTGGCCACCTTCGAGCAAAGCGTTGAAGGTGTGGAAAAACTCTTCCTGAGAACGTTCCTTGCGGGCGAAGAATTGAATGTCATCGATCAACAGCGCATCCACTGAACGGTAGAAGCGCTTGAATTCGTTGATTGCATTCAGCTGCAACGCCTTGACCATGTCGGCCACGAAACGCTCGGAATGCAGGTATACAACCTTCGCATTCGGATTCTTCTTTAACAGGTGGTTACCCACAGCGTGCATCAAGTGGGTCTTACCCAAGCCGACGCCGCCATAAAGGAAGAGCGGGTTGTAGCCATGCTTGGGGTTGTCCGCAACCTGCCAGGCCGCAGCGCGGGCGAGTTGGTTGGACTTGCCCTCGACGAAGTTCTCGAAGGTAAAAGTGCGGTTCAGGTAGCTGGTGTGCTTGAGCGCACCTTCGACCTGCACCGTGCGCTGTTCAGCGCGAATCGGGGCCTGTTGCGAACTGGCACCGGCCATCGGGTCGAAACTGTCCCGGGACGGTTCTTCGCTGACATCGGCAATTTTTTGCGTCGAGCGTTTGCTCTGCTGCGGGGCAGCGGGCGCAGGCGCTGGTGAACTGACCGGAGCCTGTGCGGCCTGAGCCTGGGACGCGGCGGCGGCCAGCGGAGCATTGGGTGCCGCCCGCGGCGCCGAACTGCGTTTGCTGCCTATTAATAAGGACAGCGCCGGCATCGAGCCATTGCCATGCTCATCCAGCAGCTCAAGAACACGACTCAGATACTTTTCGTTGACCCAGTCGAGAACAAAACGATTCGGCGCGTAGACACGCAGCTCGTCGCCTTCGGCTTCGACCTGTAGTGGACGGATCCAAGTGTTGAATTGTTGGGCAGGCAGCTCATCGCGCAAAAGCTCCACGCACTGCTGCCAAAGTTCCACTGACACGGATATCCCCTAAGTTGAAAGCCGGTGAGGCAAAAACAAGCGGCCATTGTAACGATCAGGCGCCGACTTATCCACACGAAGGTTGTTCATCCACCAAGAAGAATCAACGCTTTATAGGGAAAAAAGGCGACCAATGGTCTGTGCATAAGCTCTGTGGATAACCAGGGTTAAGGTCATTGCACAAGTAGGGGGGAAACTCGGTGGATAACCTGCCTGTGGATAAACATGCCTTTCACCCACAGCTTATCCGACAGCGCAGCACAGGCTGACCACCGTTTACCACGGTAGTTGTCATTCTCTGTACACCGCGTATTACCTGGCCCCAAGGTAGTTATCCACAGCAAAGTGCCTGCCTAGCTTTTATAAGCTTTACAAAAAAGCTTTAAATACTTTCCTTCTTTATTTCTATATCTACAGGTTGGTCAGGCACCAGGAATCGCCTGCAGATCTATTTATAAGGAAACGCTGGTTGGAAATTGACCTAGAGGCTTGCTTTCTCTAGAATCCCCGGTCTCTTAAAACGGGGGCCATTCCGGCCCGTTGTGGACGAACCAGGTAACACGACAATGAAACGTACTTTCCAACCAAGCACTATCAAACGCGCTCGTACCCACGGTTTCCGTGCTCGCATGGCTACCAAAAACGGTCGCGCCGTCCTGTCGCGTCGTCGCGCCAAAGGTCGTGCGCGTCTGGCAGTTTGATAATCCGGCACTGGAGGTGAGTCAGGACTTCAGTCGGGAGAAGCGTTTGCTTACCCCCCGGCATTTCAAGGCAGTCTTTGACTCCCCTACCGGCAAGGTTCCGGGGAAAAATCTCCTGCTCCTTGCGCGCAATAACGATCTTGATCACCCCCGTCTCGGGCTGGTTATCGGGAAAAAGAGCGTAAAGCTCTCCGTCGAGCGCAATCGCCTCAAACGTCTGATGCGCGAATCGTTCCGTCTGCACCAGGAATCACTGGTCGGTTGGGACATTGTTATCGTCGCGCGCAAAGGTTTGGGTGACGTAGAAAACCCCGAATTGATTCAGCATTTCGGCAAACTCTGGAAGCGTCTGGCACGCAGCACGCCGGTACCAGCAGTCAAAACCGAAACTGTAGGGGTAGACAGTCCCGATGCGTAAACTGGCACTCGTTCCGATCCAGTTTTATCGCTATGCCATTAGTCCTCTGATGGCCAGTCACTGTCGCTTCTACCCCAGTTGTTCCTGCTACGCGTATGAAGCCATAGAAAATCATGGCCTTCTGCGCGGTGGCTGGCTGACCTTTCGTCGTTTAGGTCGCTGTCATCCGTGGAATCCCGGTGGTTATGACCCGGTTCCATCTATCCCTACCTCCCGTTCTTCTTCGATGGCCGAGTAATCATGGATATCAAACGCACGATCCTGATCGTCGCCCTGGCAATCGTGGCCTACGTTATGGTCCTTAAATGGAACCAGGACTACGGTCAAACTGCCCTGCCGACTCAGAATGTTGCTTCCAGTACCACCGCACCGGGCCTACCGGATACGGCGACTGGCAATAATGCTTCTGTCAGTGACGACATTCCGCGCGCCCCAAGCGATACCAGTGCAACTGCTCCTGCTGAAACTCCGGTAGTGGCAAGCAAAGACCTCATCCGCATCAAAACGGATGTGCTCGACCTGGCAGTCGATCCACAGGGTGGTGACGTTGCCCAACTGACACTGCCGCTGTATCCACGTCGCCAGGACCATCCGGAAATTCCGTTCCAGTTGTTCGACAACGGCAATGAGCGCACTTATCTGGCTCAAAGCGGTTTGATCGGCACCAATGGTCCGGACGCGAGCCCGGCCGGTCGCCCGATTTACTCCTCGGAGAAGAAGGTTTACCAGCTGGCTGATGGCCAGGACCAAATGGTCGTGGACCTGAAGTTCAGCAAGGACGGCGTCAATTACATCAAGCGTTTCACCGTGAAACGTGGCCTGTATGACGTAACCGTTTCGTACCTGATCGACAACGAGAGCGCTCAACCTTGGTCTGGCGCGATGTTCGCCCAACTCAAGCGTGACGCCAGCGGCGACCCATCCTCGACTACGGCCACCGGTACTGCCACTTATCTGGGCGCTGCCCTGTGGACAAGTAACGAGCCGTACAAGAAAGTGTCCATGAAAGACATGGACAAGGCCCAGCTGAAGGAAACCGTCAGCGGTGGTTGGGTTGCCTGGTTGCAGCATTACTTCGTAACAGCATGGATTCCGGCGAAGGGCGAAAACAACGTCGTCCAGACCCGTAAAGACAGCAAAGGCAACTACATCATCGGCTTCACCGGTCCGGCAATTACTGTTGCGCCAGGTGCCAAAGCTGAAACCAGTGCGGTTCTCTACGCGGGTCCGAAAAGCCAGGCTGTGCTGAAAGAGTTGTCCCCAGGCCTGGAACTGACCGTCGACTACGGCATTCTGTGGTTCATTGCCCAGCCGATTTTCTGGCTGTTGCAACACATCCACGCGTTGGTCGGTAACTGGGGTTGGTCGATTATCTTCCTGACCATGCTGATCAAGGGGATCTTCTTCCCACTGTCGGCTGCCAGCTACAAATCCATGGCACGTATGCGTGCAGTGGCACCGAAACTGGCCGCGCTGAAAGAGCAACATGGCGACGACCGGCAGAAAATGTCGCAAGCCATGATGGAGCTGTACAAGAAAGAGAAGATCAATCCGCTGGGTGGTTGCTTGCCAATCCTCGTGCAGATGCCGGTTTTCCTTTCCCTGTACTGGGTTCTGCTGGAAAGCGTGGAAATGCGCCAGGCGCCGTTCATGCTGTGGATTACTGACCTGTCCATCAAGGATCCGTTCTTCATTCTGCCGATCATCATGGGCGCAACCATGTTCATCCAGCAGCAGTTGAACCCGACTCCACCGGATCCGATGCAGGCCAAGGTGATGAAGCTGATGCCAATCATCTTCACCTTCTTCTTCCTGTGGTTCCCGGCTGGTCTGGTGCTGTATTGGGTAGTCAACAACTGCCTGTCCATCGCCCAACAGTGGTACATCACGCGTAAAGTCGAAGCGGCTACTAAAGCAGCTGCCTGATTTACACTGTGGATAACCACTCAGAACGCCCCCTAGTGGGGCGTTTTGCTATCTGTCATTTTTGTCTGGATATCGGTTTATGAGCGTTCCTCGTGAAACCATCGCCGCTGTCGCAACTGCACAAGGTCGCGGTGGCGTGGGCATCGTGCGCATTTCGGGGCCACTGGCCAGTGTTGCTGCCAAAGCCTTCAGCGGCCGCGAACTGAAACCCCGATATGCCCACTACGGACCTTTCCTCGACGGCAACGAAGAGGTGCTGGACCAGGGGCTGGCCCTGTATTTCCCGGGCCCGAATTCGTTCACCGGCGAGGATGTACTGGAACTTCAGGGCCACGGCGGCCCGGTCGTCCTGGACATGTTGCTCAAGCGCTGCCTGGAACTGGGGTGTCGTCTGGCTCGCCCGGGCGAGTTCAGCGAACGGGCATTCCTCAACGACAAACTCGATCTGGCCCAGGCCGAAGCTATTGCTGACCTGATCGAAGCCAGTTCCGCACAGGCCGCGCGAAATGCGCTGCGTTCCCTGCAGGGAGCTTTTTCCCAGCGGGTGCATAACCTTACCGAGCAGTTGATTGGCCTGCGGATCTACGTTGAAGCGGCCATCGACTTCCCGGAGGAGGAAATCGACTTCCTCGCCGATGGCCATGTCCTGAGCATGCTCGACAAAGTGCGAGACGAGTTATCCACAGTACTACGTGAAGCCGGGCAGGGTGCCTTGCTGCGCGACGGTATGACCGTAGTCATCGCCGGTCGACCGAATGCTGGTAAATCCAGCCTGCTAAATGCCCTGGCGGGTCGCGAGGCTGCGATCGTCACCGAGATTGCCGGTACTACCCGGGACATTCTTCGCGAACATATCCACATCGATGGCATGCCGCTGCATGTAGTCGATACGGCCGGTCTGCGGGATACCGATGATCATGTGGAAAAGATTGGGGTGGAAAGGGCGTTGAAAGCTATCGGCGAGGCGGATCGGGTACTGCTGGTAGTCGATGCCACCGCACCGGAA
Source organism: Pseudomonas sp. 65/3-MNA-CIBAN-0223 (assembly GCF_040310425.1). NCBI lineage: Bacteria > Pseudomonadati > Pseudomonadota > Gammaproteobacteria > Pseudomonadales > Pseudomonadaceae > Pseudomonas > Pseudomonas sp. 65/3-MNA-CIBAN-0223. The sequence continues at coordinate 304,730 of NZ_JBEOPV010000008.1, read as the reverse complement.
GCGCTTGATCCGTTTGCCTTATGGCCCGAATTCCTCGAAGTGCGCCCGGACCCGGCCAAGGTCACATTGATCCGCAACAAGGCTGACCTGACAGGCGAAGCCATTGCACTGGAAGTCAGCGAGGATGGCCATGTCACTATCAACCTGAGTGCCAAGTCCGCCGGCACCGGCCTGGAACTGCTGCGAGATCATCTCAAGGCGTGCATGGGCTACGAGCAAACCTCTGAAAGTAGCTTCAGTGCCCGTCGACGCCACCTTGAGGCGTTGCGCCATGCCAGCGCATCCCTCGAGCACGGCCGAGCGCAACTGACACTGGCAGGTGCCGGGGAGTTGCTGGCCGAGGATCTGCGACAGGCGCAGCATTCCCTGGGAGAAATCACCGGTGCGTTCAGCTCCGATGATTTACTGGGGCGGATATTTTCGAGTTTTTGTATCGGCAAGTGAAAAAAAGGGCTGGGGATACGTTATCCACAGCCCTTTTTCTGACTGTTACTTACCAGTTATAGGAAACCGAGCCCAGTAAGGTTCGGCTTTCGCCCCAATAGCACCGCCCCGCATCATTACACCCAGCCACATACTCCTTGTCGAAGACGTTCTTTGCATTCACGTCGACCGTCCAGTTGGGGTCGATCTGATAGCCCACGGCCGCATCCACCAGGGTGACATCACCCGCATCCAGCTTTCCGTACAGGGACGGCGCCGTGTAGGCGAACGCGCTGTCGAAGTACCGCACACCGCCACCTGCATACAGTCCCTTGAGGCTGCCTTCGAGGAAGCGATACTTGGCCCAAACCGACGCCTGATTCCGCGGAACCCCCGTCATCTGGTGATCCTTGACCAGCGAGGTGGCGGAGTCCTTGGTGATGCGTGCATCGGTGTAGGTGTAGGCGGCCGTCACGTTCAGATTTGGCGTCAGGTTGCTGTTGAGTTCCAGCTCCACGCCTTTGGCACGGCTTTCACCCACTTGGCGATAGGTGGAAGTAGTTGCGTCAAAGTACGTATCATCTTTCTTGCGCAAGTCATACACCGAGGCGGTGAATGCCGTGTCCCAGCCGATGGGTTCGTATTTCAGACCCACTTCATACTGGCTGCTGGTGATCGGGGCCAACGGCGCACCCGAGTTGGAAATCTGCTGCACGGGCACAAACGCAGTGGAATAGCTGACGTACGGCGTCAGGCCGTTGTCGAACTGGTACATCACGCCGCCCTGGTAGGTGAACTTCCTGTCCTCAGAACTGATATTGCTGGCCGAAGCTACTTTGTCGCGGAAATCGCTGTCCACCCAGTCCTGACGACCTCCCAACACGAAAAGCCAGTGATCGTACTTGCTCTGGATCTGCGCATAGGCACCTTGCATTTGCTGTTCCAGCAAGGTGTTCTGCACCGCGATGGGGGTCAACGGATCGCGCAGGTAAACCGGGTTATATATGTCGATTGGCCCGACGAAGCCTGCATTCCAGTCCTGATTGAAGGAAGTGCGATCAAAGCTGCCGCCAAACAGCACGGTGTTTTCCAGGCCGCCCACCTCGAACTTGCCTTCCAGCTGATTATCCAGCGAATACACCATCGACTTGTTGAAGCGGTCATAGGCAGTCACGTTCAGGCGGGTACCAAAGCCTGCATTATTCAGATTGCCGGGCCAGGTTTCGTGACGGGTGATCCTGGACTGCATGTAGCGCGAGTTCTGCCGGAACTGCCAGTCGTCATTGAAGCTGTGGGTAAATTCATATCCGGTGCTCCACGTTTCCCTTTCGAAGGTGTTCCAGTCCGGGTCGCCGAGCATGGTGTGCTTGGATAACTTGCCATTGGGATTGTTGAGTAAGGTACCTGCGGCAGGCAGACCGAGCTCCATGTTGGTGTGATCCTTCTGGTAGTTGGCCAGCAGGGTCAAGGTGTTGTAGTCATCGAAGTTGAGGGTCAAGGAGGGGGCGATGTAGATCCGATCATCCGGCACGTGATCAGTTTGGGTGTCGGCATTGCGTCCCAGCATCACCATCCGGCCGAGAATGTTGCCGCTGTCATTGAGCGCACCGGCCACGTCGACACCCAATTGGCGACGATGGTTGGAACCGTAGCTCAGTTGCACCTCGCCCTGGGGGGCGGCAGTTGGGCGTTTGCTCACGATGTTGACCAGGCCACCAGGGGCGTTTTCGCCATAGAGCAATGAGGAAGGACCGCGAAAAATCTCTACTCGCTCCAGCCCGTACGGTTCGGTGCTGGTGTCGTACCGATTGCCTTGCACCCGCAAGCCATCTCGCAACAGACCATATCCATAGTCGGTAGCGTTAAAACCACGGATGAAAAACAGGTCGCCGGCGAGGCTATCGCCCGCCGCAAAGGGCGGCGCAAAAATGCCGGGTACGTAACCCAGTACATCGGTAAGGGTCTGGGATTTTTGATCCCTGATCCGCTGACTGGTGACCACCGACACCGAGCGCGGGGTTTCAGACAGCGGTGTGCTGGTCTTGGTCCCGACTCGACTATTTTTTGCGTTGTAGCCAACGTCTGCCGAGTAGTCGAGGCTCATTTGACCAGGTTGCGAGGCATTGATATTGGTGGCGCCCAGGACCAGGGGTCCATTCTCTGGTACTGGCTGGAGTATGTAGCTGCCGGGAGCACTCGGCACCGCCTGCAACCCAGAGCCTTCGAGTAATAACTGAAAACCCTCATCGATCGAGTAGTTACCTGCCACCCCCCCGGTTCGCAACCGAACGGTCTGCTGCGGCGAGAACGACAGGATCACATCGGCCGCCGCCGCGAACTGACTCAGCGCTCCATCCAGTGGTCCCGCGTCAATGGTAAAGCGTTGCGAAGAACTGGCTGCCATTGCGTTGTGTGTCAGCAGGCAACCTGCAGCAGTGGCTATCAATAAACCGTAGGCGAGGCAGTGGTGGGAAAAACGCTTGCGGAACTTAGGAAGACGCATGAGTGGATGAGCCCTGAAGGTGGCGAAGAGCCGCGTGAGTCGCGATTACCTGTAGGGCCGTGTCAGGATAAAAAAAGATAACCCTGTCGCTACCTATTTTTCTCCAGGCTCAGCCAGCGTGACCGACCGACACCCAGTAACGAGTGAAATAGCGCACACTAATAGGCAAGGAGGCTTGCAGATTGGCCAGCACAGCGTCGGTAGCGTCCAGTCGAAAAGTCCCGGATACCCGCAACTTCGCAGCCCCCTCATCACAGTGGATAACTCCCGACCGATATCGAGCCAGTTCCCCCAGCACCTCACCCAGCGGGGTATCCAATACGATGAGCTGGCCGTTGATCCAGGCTGCTTGCGATGACCGATAAGGGTGAATGGCGCCTAGGCGGTCACTGCGCAAATCAATGCCTTCTCCTGCTTGGAGTATTCGCGAACCAGTGGAAGCACTGGTTGGTTGCACGTTCACCCGGTCCTCCAGTACACCAACACGTGTCGAGCCTGAAAATTGCTGCACCGAAAAACGTGTACCCAACGCCTGTATCCGACCATCGGGGGTTTCGACGATGAAGGGCCGTTGGTCGCCGAGCTTGCCAGTGCTTACAAGAATTTCCCCGGAGCGCAATCGAATCAACCGTTGCTGATCATCGAACAGCACATCCACCGCGGTCTGGGTGTTCAGGTGCAACTGAGTACCATCGGCCAGCTCGATTTTCCGGCGTTGACCCACCTTGGTTGAATAATCCGCCCAGACGTTACCCAGCGTCGTGTATTTCTGGGCGTTCCAACCGACATAGCCGGTGCCGGCGACTATCAGCAAGAGTTTGAGCATCTGCCGACGATTTTGGCCAGGAGTCAGGGCGCGTCTAGCCAGATCCCTGGGCATTGCCCCCAAGTGCCTTTGCATTTGCTCCATCTGGTTCCACGCGGCGAGGTGCGCTGGATTGCTGTCCACCCAACGCTGCCAGGCTTGTTGCTGTGCTGGCGTAGGCGGTTCGGCCTGGAACTGCACGTACCAGCCAGCAGCCGCTTCGAACACTTGACGATCCGGCGCCATAGCCATCACATCCCTGCCATGATCAAGGAACATTCGGTAAGAGCACGGACCATGTGTTTCTTCACTGTTGTCAGCGACACCTTGAGCTCTGCTGCAATCTGTTGATAAGTCAGCCCCTCGATCTGCGACAGCATAAAGATTCGCTGCGTGCGCGTACCCAGGCTGGCCAGGGCTTTATCCACAGCTATCAGGGTTTCGATAATGAGCGCCTTGTCCTCCTCACTGATGACCGTAATTTCGGACCTGGCTGCCAATGTTTCCAGGTAGGCCACCTCGATAGCGCGTCGACGATAACGGTCAATCACCAGCCCTCTGGCTACCGTTGCCAGATAGTCACGGGGTTCGCGAATGTGCATGGCATTACGTGAGCCCAGGATGCGCACAAAGGTGTCATGTGCGACATCCGCAGCATCGCACGCATCATGCAGCTTGCCCTTGAGCCATCCATACAACCAGGAATGGTGCTGCTCGTAGATGTGCTGAACGGCTGCCGTATGGGTGGGTAGGGACATAAGGGCATCAGGCTGGTTAATGATAATGCCTATTATTAACTTCCACTGCGCCGTCCCACAATAGCGCTCACCACGCAAAGCTCCTCCTTCAAATTTACTTTTTTCAATCGCTCGCGCCCGACGGGAAGGTGTCTGGGGGGAGTTTTTTTGCCGTCATTTCCAGGAAACTTCAAAAAACTGCGGATTAAGCCCTGTGAATAACTGCCACTAAGGGCAGTTGATAACAGGGCTCGAAAACTGAACATAACCGCCCCTGTGGATAACAACCACTTTCATCCACAGGCTTAAAGCGGTTATCCCAAGGACTCATTGGCACATGAACACAGGGTTTTTAATCTCTGTACATATTGAATATAAAGGTCTGTAGAGATCTATCCACAGAAAGGTGCCTCAGTAGAAATAAACATAAAAACAAAGATTTAATAAATTTCTCTCTTTTTAATTTCTATAACCCTGACTTCTCCACAGCTGGTTAAATTTTGTGCAAAGGGTTCTTTAGGAACGGCGAAGTCCCTATACTTGTCGACCAGGTCCAGAAACCTGAGCTCAAACCATTCCTGATTACCCAACTGAAAGCAGGCACGAGGTGCGTGGTGGATTTCCCTTCCCGTTTTGAAGTGATCGTCATCGGCGGCGGTCATGCCGGTACCGAGGCAGCACTGGCCTCAGCACGTATGGGGGCAAAAACCCTGTTGCTGACGCATAACGTGGAAACCCTCGGTGCCATGAGCTGCAATCCCGCTATTGGCGGGATTGGCAAAAGTCACCTGGTCAAGGAAATCGACGCCCTGGGCGGCGCGATGGCCATGGCTACTGACAAAGGCGGAATTCAGTTTCGCGTGTTGAACAGCCGCAAAGGCCCGGCCGTGCGTGCAACTCGCGCTCAAGCCGATCGGGTTCTGTACAAGGCAGCTGTCCGCGAAATCCTGGAAAACCAGCCGAACCTGTGGATATTTCAACAAGCGGCCGATGACGTCATCGTCGAGCAGGATCAGGTGCGTGGTGTCGTTACCCAAATGGGCCTGCGCTTTCTGGCAGATTCGGTGGTACTGACCACCGGCACCTTCCTGGGTGGACTTATCCACATCGGGATGCAGAATTTTTCCGGTGGTCGTGCCGGTGATCCGCCCTCAATCGCCCTGGCTCAACGTCTGCGCGAGCTGCCGCTGCGGGTGGGACGCCTGAAAACCGGAACGCCGCCGCGCATCGACAGCCGCTCAGTCGATTTTTCGATGATGACCGAGCAAGCCGGCGATACCCCGATTCCGGTGATGTCGTTCATGGGCTCCAAGGAGCAGCACCCGCGGCAGGTGAGCTGCTGGATTACCCATACCAACGCCCGCACCCACGAAATCATTGCCGCCAACCTTGATCGATCGCCGATGTACTCGGCTGCCGGGATGATCGAGGGCATCGGGCCGCGTTATTGCCCATCGATCGAAGACAAGATCCATCGCTTTGCCGACAAGGAAAGCCATCAGGTATTCATCGAACCTGAAGGTTTGACCACCAACGAGCTGTATCCCAACGGGATTTCCACTTCGTTGCCGTTCGACGTGCAATTACAGATCGTGCAGTCGATCCGAGGCATGGAAAATGCGCACATTGTTCGCCCGGGTTATGCGATCGAATACGACTATTTCGATCCCCGCGACCTGAAGTACAGCCTGGAAACCAAAGTAATCGCCGGCCTGTTTTTTGCCGGGCAAATCAACGGCACCACCGGTTACGAAGAAGCCGGCGCCCAGGGTTTGCTGGCCGGAGCCAATGCTGCACTGCGTGCACAAGGCAAAGATGCCTGGTGCCCGCGCCGCGACGAGGCGTACATCGGAGTATTGGTCGACGACCTGATTACCCTGGGTACTCAGGAACCGTACCGGATGTTTACCTCCCGTGCGGAGTACCGCCTGATCCTGCGCGAAGACAACGCCGACCTGCGCCTGACCGAAAAAGGTCGCGAGCTTGGCCTGGTGGATGACGCCCGCTGGGCGGCGTTCTGCACCAAACGCGAAAGCATTGCGCTGGAAGAACAACGTTTGAAAAGTACCTGGGTGCGCCCGGGTACCGAGCAGGGCGATGCCATTTCCGAGAAATTCGGCACCCCGCTGACTCACGAATACAACTTGCTCAACCTGCTGAGCCGTCCGGAAATCGACTACGCTGGCCTGATCGCCGTGACCGGTGGGGGTGCAGAAGATCCACAGGTTGCCGAGCAGGTCGAGATCAAGACCAAGTACGCCGGCTACATCGACCGGCAACAGGACGAAATTGCTCGTCTGCGGGCCAGCGAAGACACCAAATTGCCTGTGGATATCGATTACACGAATATCTCCGGTCTCTCCAAGGAGATCCAGGGCAAACTCGGTGCGACCCGTCCTGAGACACTGGGTCAGGCGTCACGTATTCCCGGCGTTACCCCGGCAGCCATTTCGCTGTTGATGATTCATTTGAAAAAACGCGGCGCGGGCCGTCAGTTGGAGCAAAGCGCTTGAGTTCGTTGGTCACCTCGCAACACGCCGAAGAGTTATCCACAGGTGCGCGCCAGCTCGGTGTCACACTGACCGAAACCCAGCACGCACAGCTGCTGGGTTACCTGGCCCTGTTGATCAAATGGAACAAGGCCTACAACCTGACCGCCGTCCGTGATCCGGATGAAATGGTTTCCCGCCACCTGCTCGACAGTTTGAGCGTGATGTCATTCGTCCAAGACGGTCGCTGGCTCGACGTCGGCAGCGGCGGCGGGATGCCCGGCATCCCGTTGGCCATCCTGTTTCCGCAGTCGCAAGTGACCTGCCTCGACAGCAACGGCAAGAAAACCCGGTTCCTGACCCAGGTCAAACTCGAGCTGAAACTGGACAACCTGCAAGTTATCCACAGTCGCGTCGAAGCTTTCCAGCCTGCCGAGCCATTCAACGGGATCATCTCCCGGGCTTTCAGCAGCATGGAAAACTTCAGCAACTGGACTCGCCACCTGGGCGACAGCAACACACGTTGGCTGGCAATGAAGGGCGTTCATCCGGCCGATGAGCTGGTAGCATTGCCGGCAGACTTCCACCTCGATAGCGAACACGCCCTGGCCGTACCTGGTTGCCAAGGCCAACGCCATCTGCTGATACTGCGCCGCACGGCATGATTGGGAACAAAAGCAAGAATGGCTAAGGTATTCGCGATTGCGAACCAGAAAGGTGGTGTGGGTAAAACCACCACCTGCATCAACCTCGCAGCATCCCTGGTCGCCACCAAGCGTCGGGTGCTGTTGATCGATCTCGATCCACAGGGCAACGCCACCATGGGTAGCGGTGTGGACAAGCACGGCCTGGAAAACTCGGTCTACGACCTGTTGATCGGTGAGTGTGACCTGGCTCAGGCCATGCACTACTCCGAGCACGGTGGTTACCAACTGCTGCCGGCCAACCGTGACCTGACTGCTGCCGAAGTGGTTCTGCTGGAAATGCAGATGAAGGAGAGTCGTCTGCGCAGCGCGCTGGCGCCAATCCGCGAGAACTACGATTACATTTTGATCGACTGCCCACCTTCGCTGTCGATGCTCACGCTCAACGCCCTGGTTGCCGCTGACGGGGTAATTATCCCCATGCAGTGCGAATATTTCGCACTGGAAGGCCTGAGCGACCTTGTGGATAACATCAAGCGCATCGCCGAGCTGCTCAATCCGAACCTGAAGGTCGAAGGCCTGCTGCGGACCATGTACGACCCGCGACTGAGCCTGATGAACGATGTGTCGGCGCAGCTCAAGGAACATTTTGGCGATCAGCTCTACGACACCGTTATTCCGCGCAACATCCGCTTGGCGGAAGCGCCGAGTTACGGCATGCCGGCGCTGGCGTACGACAAATCATCGCGGGGCGCCATTGCCTACCTGGCTTTGGCGGGCGAGATGGTTCGTCGCCAACGCAAAAATTCACGTACAGCCGCTGCTCAGGCAACTTAAGGAATCCCCATGGCCGTCAAGAAACGAGGTCTCGGACGTGGACTGGATGCACTGCTGAGCGGTCCTACCGTCAGTTCGCTGGAAGAGCAGGCGGTCCAGGCTGATCAGCGCGAGCTGCAGCACCTGCCGCTGGACCTGATCCAGCGGGGCAAGTATCAGCCGCGCCGGGACATGGATCCCCAGGCGCTGGAGGAGCTGGCGCAGTCCATCAAGGCCCAGGGCGTGATGCAACCGATTGTGGTTCGTCCAATCGGTGGCGGGCGTTTTGAAATCATTGCCGGCGAGCGCCGTTGGCGTGCGAGCCAGCAGGCGGGCCAGGAAACGATCCCCGCAATGGTGCGTGACGTGCCGGACGAGACTGCGATTGCCATGGCGCTGATCGAGAACATCCAGCGCGAAGACCTGAATCCTGTCGAGGAGGCGGTGGCCCTGCAGCGTTTGCAGCAGGAATTCCAGCTGACCCAGCAGCAGGTGGCAGAAGCGGTGGGTAAATCCCGCGTGACCGTAGCCAACCTGCTACGCTTGATCGCGTTGCCCGAAGTAATCAAGACCATGCTGTCCCATGGGGACCTGGAAATGGGCCACGCTCGTGCGTTGCTCGGTTTACCGGAAAATCAGCAGGTTGAAGGGGCGCGACATGTTGTCGCACGAGGGCTGACTGTGCGCCAAACCGAGGCACTGGTTCGGCAGTGGCTGAATGGCAAACCGGAGCCTGTTGAACCGGCTAAACCAGACCCGGATATCGCCAGGCTGGAGCAGCGCCTGGCCGAGCGCCTGGGCTCTGCGGTGCAGATCAGGCACGGAAAGAAGGGCAAGGGCCAATTGGTGATTGGCTACAACTCTCTGGATGAGCTCCAGGGTGTCCTTGCACACATTCGCTGAAACATTTCCTCATGTAGCGAGCAGTCGGAAATCACTACCTGACAGTTGAATAGGGGCTGAACCGCCCCTATACTCTGCGCGCATTTTGTCGGCACAAATTATGCCAAGTTATTGAATTCTGGCAGCCGACCATTGGAGAGCAAAAGTGATGGAAAGCCGCACGCCAAACCGCTTGCCGTTCCATCGCCTGGCAGTTTTTCCGGTGTTAATGGCTCAATTTGTCGTTTTGCTGATCGCCGCTTTGGCGCTTTGGCAATGGCACGGAGTCGTTGCCGGGTACTCGGGACTTTGCGGAGGCCTGATAGCCTTGCTGCCCAATGTTTATTTCGCTCACAGGGCATTTCGGTTTTCCGGCGCCCGAGCAGCCCAAGCCATCGTCCGGTCTTTTTATGCCGGTGAGGCGGGCAAACTGATTTTGACGGCAGTGCTCTTTGCATTGACGTTTGCAGGTGTGAAGCCATTGGCGCCGCTAGCTGTATTCGGCGTCTTCGTGTTGACCCAACTGGTCAGCTGGTTCGCGCCCCTGCTGATGAGAACAAGACTTTCGAGACCTTAGGGCGTTTGAGGCAACCATGGCAGAGACAACCGCTTCGGGCTATATCCAGCACCACTTGCAGAACCTGACCTTCGGTCAGCACCCAACAGGCGGGTGGGGTTTTGCCCACACCGCAGCAGAGGCCAAAGAAATGGGCTTCTGGGCTTTCCACGTCGATACTCTCGGCTGGTCGGTCGCTTTGGGTCTGATTTTCGTTCTTCTTTTCCGCATGGCGGCAAAGAAAGCGACATCCGGTCAGCCTGGTGCTTTGCAGAACTTCGTTGAAGTATTGGTCGAATTCGTCGATGGCAGCGTGAAAGACAGCTTCCATGGCCGTAGCCCGGTGATTGCACCGCTGGCACTGACTATCTTCGTCTGGGTCTTCCTGATGAACGCCGTCGACCTGATCCCGGTTGACTGGATTCCTCAGCTGGCCATCCTGATCACTGGCGATGCGCACATTCCGTTCCGTGCCGTATCCACCACTGACCCGAACGCTACCCTGGGCATGGCCCTGTCGGTGTTCGCGTTGATCATTTTCTACAGCATCAAGGTCAAGGGCATCGGCGGCTTCATCGGCGAACTGACCCTGCACCCTTTCGGCAGCAAGAACATTTTTCTTCAAGCCCTGCTGATTCCGGTGAACTTCCTGCTGGAGTTCGTGACGCTGATCGCCAAGCCTATATCCCTGGCACTGCGTCTGTTCGGCAACATGTACGCCGGCGAGCTGGTCTTCATTCTGATTGCTGTGATGTTCGGCAGCGGTCTGCTCTGGCTTAGCGGCCTGGGCATAGTTCTGCAGTGGGCGTGGGCTGTGTTCCACATCCTGATCATCACCCTGCAGGCGTTTATCTTCATGATGCTGACCATCGTCTACCTGTCGATGGCGCACGAAGAGAACCATTAAGATCAGTCTCGACTGGTCTGATGTCCCACCCGGTCAAACGGGTGGGTGCCCTAACAGGGCTATGAAACGATTTGTTTTACCGCTTTAAAATCTAAAAAACCTAAACCATACGACGTAAAAGTCGGGAGGAAAGATGGAAACTGTAGTTGGTCTAACCGCTATCGCTGTTGCACTGTTGATCGGCCTGGGCGCACTGGGTACCGCAATTGGTTTCGGCCTGTTGGGTGGCAAGTTCCTGGAAGGCGCAGCGCGTCAGCCAGAGATGGTTCCAATGCTGCAAGTTAAAATGTTCATCGTTGCCGGTCTGCTCGACGCCGTAACCATGATCGGTGTTGGTATCGCTCTGTTCTTCACTTTCGCGAACCCATTCGTTGGTCAACTCGCTGGCTAATTACTCGCCTTCGAGTAATTGGTGTGATGTGCAACGAACGAGCGAGGTGTTGGCGTGAACATTAATGCAACCCTGATTGGCCAGTCCGTTGCGTTCTTCATTTTTGTACTGTTTTGCATGAAGTTCGTGTGGCCTCCGGTCATCGCGGCTTTGCACGAACGTCAGAAGAAGATCGCGGATGGACTGGACGCTGCCGCCCGAGCAGCTCGCGACCTGGAGCTGGCCCAAGATAAAGCGGGTCAGCAACTGCGCGAAGCGAAAGCTCAGGCAGCCGAAATCATTGAGCAAGCCAAGAAACGCGGTAACCAGATTGTTGAAGAGGCTGTTGAAAAAGCCCGTATCGACGCTGACCGTGTGAAGGTTCAGGCTCAGGCCGAGATCGAACAGGAACTGAACAGTGTCAAAGACGCTCTGCGTGCCCAACTGGGTGCTCTGGCTGTCGGCGGCGCCGAGAAGATCCTGGGTGCCACAATCGATCAAAACGCGCACGCGGAGCTGGTAAACAAACTGGCTGCTGAAATTTAAGCGAGGGCGATCATGGCAGAATTGACCACGTTGGCCCGACCTTACGCTAAGGCAGCCTTCGAGCACGCCCAGGCCCACCAGCAACTGGCCTCTTGGTCAGCCATGCTCGGCCTGGCTGCAGCAGTGTCGCAAGACGACACCATGCAGCGCGTGCTCAAGGCCCCGCGACTGACGAGCGCAGACAAGGCCGCCACGTTTATTGACGTGTGCGGCGACAAGTTTGATGCCAAGGCACAGAACTTCATCAACGTCGTTGCCGAAAACGACCGTCTCCCGCTTTTGCCGGAGATATCCGCTCTGTTCGACCTGTACAAGGCTGAACAAGAGAAGTCGGTAGACGTTGAAGTGACCAGTGCTTTTGCATTGAACCAAGAACAGCAAGACAAACTCGCCAAGGTTCTCAGTGCACGACTCAACCGGGAAGTGCGCCTGCAAGTCGAGGAAGACAAATCCCTTATTGGGGGCATTGTCATCCGCGCCGGCGACCTGGTTATCGATGGCTCGGTTCGCGGCAAACTCGCGAGCCTAGCCGAAGCATTGAAATCTTGAGTTTGAAGGGGCAGCAGAGCAATGCAGCAACTCAATCCTTCCGAAATAAGTGAAATTATCAAGGGCCGCATCGACAAGCTCGATGTGACCTCCCAAGCCCGTAACGAAGGCACTGTCGTCAGCGTATCTGACGGTATCGTGCGGATTCACGGTCTGGCCGACGTAATGTACGGCGAGATGATCGAGTTTCCGGGCGGCGTCTTCGGTATGGCTCTCAACCTGGAGCAGGACTCCGTAGGTGCCGTAGTTTTGGGCTCCTACCAGTCTCTGGCTGAAGGCATGAGCGCCAAGTGCACTGGCCGCATCCTCGAAGTTCCGGTTGGTAAGGAACTGCTGGGTCGCGTAGTCGACGCACTGGGTAACCCTGTTGACGGCAAAGGTCCACTGGGCAACACCGAGACCGACGCGGTCGAGAAAGTTGCTCCAGGCGTGATCTGGCGTAAGTCGGTAGACCAGCCTGTACAGACTGGCTACAAGGCTGTCGATGCCATGATCCCTGTCGGCCGTGGCCAGCGTGAGCTGATCATCGGTGACCGTCAGATCGGTAAAACCGCTCTGGCGATCGACGCGATCATCAACCAGAAAAACAGCGGTATTTTCTGCGTCTACGTAGCGATCGGTCAGAAGCAGTCGACCATCGCCAACGTGGTTCGCAAGCTGGAAGAAAACGGCGCACTGGCTAACACCATCGTCGTTGCCGCGAGCGCTTCGGAATCTGCAGCACTGCAGTTCCTGGCTCCGTATTCCGGTTGCACCATGGGTGAATTCTTCCGCGACCGCGGTGAAGACGCGCTGATCGTTTATGACGATCTGTCCAAGCAAGCAGTGGCTTACCGCCAGATTTCCCTGCTGCTGCGCCGTCCACCAGGCCGTGAAGCTTACCCAGGCGACGTGTTCTATCTCCACTCCCGTCTGCTGGAGCGCGCATCCCGCGTTTCGGAAGAATACGTAGAGAAGTTCACCAACGGCGCAGTGACCGGCAAAACCGGTTCCCTGACCGCACTGCCGATCATCGAAACCCAGGCTGGCGACGTTTCCGCGTTCGTTCCGACCAACGTGATTTCCATCACCGACGGTCAGATCTTCCTGGAATCGGCCATGTTCAACTCCGGGATCCGTCCTGCTGTGAACGCCGGTGTTTCGGTATCCCGTGTGGGTGGTGCCGCTCAGACCAAGATCATCAAGAAGCTCTCCGGTGGTATCCGTACCGCTCTGGCTCAGTACCGTGAACTGGCGGCATTCGCCCAGTTCGCTTCTGACCTGGACGAAGCGACCCGTAAGCAACTTGAGCATGGTCAGCGCGTTACCGAGCTGATGAAGCAGAAGCAATACGCACCAATGTCGATCGCTGACATGGCGCTGTCGCTGTATGCCGCTGAGCGTGGGTTCCTGACTGACGTTGAAATCGCCAAGATCGGCAGCTTCGAACAAGCGCTGATTGCTTTCTTCAACCGCGATCACGCCGATTTGATGGCGAAGATCAACGTGAAGGGTGACTTCAATGACGAAATCGACGCTGGCATGAAAGCCGGTATCGAGAAGTTCAAGGCCACCCAAACCTGGTAAGCCGCAGCGGGAGCCGCGAGGCTCCCGCTTGCTAACCTGATAGGTGTTACATGGCAGGCGCAAAAGAGATTCGCAGTAAGATTGCGAGCATCAAAAGCACGCAAAAGATTACCAGCGCCATGGAAAAAGTGGCGGTCAGTAAAATGCGCAAGGCACAAATGCGCATGGCTGCTAGCCGTCCTTACGCGGAGCGCATCCGCCAGGTTATTGGCCATCTGGCCAACGCCAACCCGGAATATCGCCACCCGTTCATGATCGACCGTGAAGTAAAGCGCGTTGGTTATGTTGTGGTGAGCAGCGACCGTGGTCTGTGTGGTGGCTTGAACACCAACCTGTTCAAGGCTCTGGTCAAGGACATGGCGGTAAACCGCGAAAACGGCGTCGAGATCGATCTGTGTGTTGTTGGTAGCAAGGGTGCGGCTTTCTTCCGCAACTTCGGCGGTAACGTCGTAGCAGCTATCAGCCACCTGGGTGAAGAGCCGTCGATCAATGACCTGATCGGCAGCGTCAAGGTGATGCTGGATGCCTACCTGGACGGCCGTATTGACCGCTTGTCCGTGGTGTCCAACAAGTTCATCAACACCATGACGCAACAGCCTACCGTGGAGCAATTGATTCCTCTGGTGGCAACGCCGGAACAGGAACTCAAGCACCACTGGGATTATCTGTACGAACCGGACGCCAAAGAGCTGCTTGATGGCTTGATGGTCCGTTACGTGGAGTCGCAGGTCTACCAGGCGGTGGTCGAGAACAACGCGGCTGAACAAGCTGCGCGGATGATCGCGATGAAGAACGCTACCGACAACGCCGGTGATTTGATCAGCGATTTGCAGCTGGTCTACAACAAGGCGCGTCAGGCTGCGATCACCCAAGAGATCTCGGAAATCGTCGGCGGCGCTGCCGCGGTTTAACGGTTCAAATATTCAGAGGATCCAGCTATGAGTAGCGGACGTATCGTTCAAATCATCGGCGCCGTTATCGACGTGGAATTTCCACGCGACAGCGTACCGAGCATCTACAACGCTTTGAGTGTAAAAAGCGAAGCCGGCACCACCCTGGAAGTTCAGCAGCAGCTGGGCGACGGCGTGGTACGTACCATTGCGATGGGTTCCACCGAGGGCTTGAAGCGCGGTCTGGAAGTCACCGACTCTGGCGCTGCCATCTCCGTACCGGTTGGTAAAGCGACCCTGGGCCGGATCATGGACGTTCTGGGCAACCCGATCGACGAAGCTGGCCCGATCGACACCGAAGAGCGCTGGGGCATTCACCGTCCTGCGCCAACCTTCGCTGAACAAGCTGGCGGCAACGACCTGCTGGAAACCGGCATCAAGGTTATCGACCTAGTTTGCCCGTTCGCCAAGGGTGGTAAAGTTGGTCTGTTCGGTGGTGCCGGTGTAGGCAAAACCGTAAACATGATGGAATTGATCCGTAACATCGCCATCGAGCACAGCGGTTATTCCGTGTTCGCCGGTGTGGGTGAGCGTACTCGTGAGGGTAACGACTTCTACCACGAGATGAAGGATTCCAACGTTCTGGACAAAGTGGCACTGGTTTACGGTCAGATGAACGAGCCGCCGGGTAACCGTCTGCGCGTAGCACTGACCGGCCTGACCATGGCCGAGAAGTTCCGTGACGAAGGTAACGACGTTCTGTTGTTCGTCGACAACATCTATCGTTACACCCTGGCCGGTACTGAAGTATCCGCACTGCTGGGCCGTATGCCTTCCGCAGTAGGTTACCAGCCGACCCTGGCCGAAGAGATGGGTACTCTGCAAGAGCGTATCACTTCGACCAAAAACGGTTCGATCACCTCCATCCAAGCGGTATACGTACCTGCGGATGACTTGACTGACCCGTCGCCAGCGACCACTTTCGCCCACTTGGACGCCACCGTCGTTCTGTCCCGTGACATCGCTTCCCTGGGTATCTACCCAGCGGTCGATCCACTCGACTCGACTTCGCGCCAGCTGGATCCGAACGTGATCGGCCAGGACCACTACGACACCGCTCGCGGCGTTCAGTACGTTCTGCAGCGTTACAAAGAACTGAAGGACATCATTGCGATCCTGGGTATGGACGAGCTGTCGGAAACCGACAAGCAGTTGGTAAACCGCGCTCGTAAGATCCAGCGTTTCTTGTCGCAGCCGTTCTTCGTGGCTGAAGTCTTCACCGGTGCTTCGGGTAAATACGTTTCCCTGAAAGACACCATTGCTGGCTTCAAAGGCATCCTCAACGGTGACTACGACCACCTGCCAGAACAAGCGTTCTACATGGTCGGCGGCATCGAAGAAGCGATCGAGAAAGCCAAGAAACTGTAATCCCGGCGCCCGGCAACGGGCGCTAATTTAGGTTGAGGCAATCAGATGGCTATGACAGTCCATTGCGATATCGTCAGCGCGGAAGGGGAAATCTTTTCCGGCCTGGTCGAGATGGTAATTGCGCACGGTGCACTCGGTGATCTTGGTATCGCCCTGGGTCACGCGCCGCTGATCACTAATCTCAAGCCGGGCCCGATCCGCCTGGTCAAGCAAGGCGGGGAAGAGGAGGTGTATTACATCTCTGGTGGTTTCCTCGAGGTTCAGCCGAACATGGTCAAGGTTCTTGCCGACACTGTGCAACGTGCTGCCGACCTGGACGAAGCCTCCGCTCAGGAAGCCGTCAAGGCTGCCGAGAAGGCCCTGCATGAACGTGGCGCTGAATTCGATTACGGTTCTGCCGCTGCACGTCTGGCCGAGGCTGCAGCTCAGCTGCGCACCGTCCAGCAGATCCGCAAGAAGTTTGGCCACTAACAGGCCTGCCACTTGTTGTGCGATTGATTAAAAAGGGTAGCCTCGGCTACCCTTTTTTCTTTTCCGATATTCATCACCTGGTCGCAGCCGCTGACCACCCAGGATTGGTAGCCAGTCATGTCTCTAGAAATCGTTATCCTCGCTGCAGGCCAAGGCACGCGCATGCGTTCGTCGTTGCCCAAGGTACTGCACCCGATCGCCGGCAACTCGATGCTTGGCCATGTTATCCACACCGCGCGCCAACTTGATCCACAGCGCATCCACGTGGTCATTGGTCACGGCGCAGACGCTGTACGTGAGCGGCTGGCGGCGGATGACCTGAATTTTGTCCTGCAGGACAAACAGCTGGGTACTGGACATGCCGTTGCCCAGGCGGTGCCGTTCATCGAATCCGACACCGTGCTGATCCTGTACGGCGACGTGCCGTTGATCGAAGTTGAAACCCTGCAGCGCCTGCTCAAGAAAGTAGCCGCGCAGCAGTTGGGTCTGCTGACCGTGGAGCTGGACGACCCGACCGGTTATGGCCGCATCGTGCGTGATGCCCAAGGGCAGGTGACCGCCATCGTCGAGCAAAAAGACGCCGACGAAACCCAGCGCGCCATCACCGAAGGTAACACCGGCATCCTGGCCATGCCTTTTGCCCAGCTGAGTGGCTGGATGAGCCGGCTCTCCAACAACAACGCACAAGGCGAGTACTACCTCACCGACGTGATCGCCATGGCAGTCGGCGATGGCCTGGTGGTGGCAACCGAGCAGGCGCACGACGCCATGGAAGTGCAGGGCGCCAACGATCGCAAGCAGCTCTCCGAGCTGGAGCGCCACTATCAGTTGCGCGCGGGGCTGCGCCTGATGGCTCAAGGCGTAACACTGCGCGACCCGGCGCGTTTTGATGTACGCGGCGATGTCACGGTTGGCCGCGACGTACTGATCGACATCAACGTGATTCTGGAAGGCAAAGTCGTTATCGAAGACGACGTGGTGATTGGTCCGAACTGCGTGATCAAGGACAGCACCCTGCGTAAGGGGGTGGTGATCAAAGCCAATAGTCATATCGACGGCGCGATCATGGGTGAGGGCAGCGATGCCGGCCCGTTCGCTCGCCTGCGTCCAGGTAGCGTGCTCGAAGCGCGGGCGCATGTGGGTAACTTTGTCGAACTCAAGAACGCCCACCTGGGTGAAGGCGCGAAGGCCGGTCATCTGACCTACCTGGGCGATGCCGAGGTCGGTGCGCGTACCAACATTGGCGCTGGCACCATCACTTGTAACTATGACGGCGCCAACAAGTGGAAAACCGTATTGGGCGAGGACGTGTTCATTGGTTCCAACAATTCGTTGGTGGCGCCTGTGGATATCTCTAACGGCGCAACGACGGCTGCCGGTTCGACCATTACGCAGAATGTGGATAACGCGCAGTTGGCCGTAGGTCGTGCACGCCAGAAGAACATCGACGGGTGGAAGCGCCCGGAAAAAATAAAGAAACCGTAAGTTATCCACAATACCTCGTAGGAGCTGCCGAAAGCTGCGATCTTTTGATCTTGAAAAATCAACTGCAAAAGATCGCAGCCTGCGGCAGCTCCTACGCGGTTATCCACAGAACTTTTTCTCGCCACCGCTTGACGAAGTTTCAGTAATAGGTTTTGATTGCTTTCGTTATCTTTCGAATCGAAACTTACCAAGTCATGTCGAAGCGCAATACCCCCCAACGCCGTCACAACATACTCGCCTTGCTCAACGTGCAGGGCGAAGTGAGTGTGGACGAATTGGCCAAGCGTTTCGAAACCTCGGAAGTTACGATTCGCAAGGATCTTGCCGCGCTTGAAAGCAATGGTCTCCTGCTGCGCCGTTACGGTGGAGCAATCACCATGCCTCAGGAACTGGTGGCCGACATTGGCCTGCCGGTCTCCAAATACAAGCAGGCCGTCGCCCGCGCCGCCGTCTCGCGGATTCGCGAGCATGCGCGAATCATCATCGACAGTGGCAGCACCACTGCGGCAATGATCCCGGAACTCGGACAACAACCGGGTCTGGTCGTGATGACCAACTCGTTGCATGTCGCCAGTGCTTTAAACGAACTGGAACACGAACCGGTGCTGTTGATGACCGGTGGAACCTGGGATCCGCATTCCGAATCCTTCCAGGGCCAGGTCGCCGAGCAGGTACTGCGCTCTTACGACTTTGACCAACTGTTCATTGGTGCCGATGGCATCGACCTGGTTCGCGGTACCACCACCTTCAACGAACTGCTGGGCCTGAGCCGCGTCATGGCCGAAGTCGCCCGGGAGGTGGTGGTGATGGTCGAGTCCGACAAGATAGGTCGCAAGATACCCAATTTGGAGCTGCCCTGGAGCAGCGTCCATACCCTTATTACCGATGATCGCCTGCCGCTTGAGGCACGCGATCAGATTCAGGCGCGCGGGATCACCCTGATCTGCGCAGCTGTCAGTCAGGAGAAATAGCATGTGTGGAATTGTCGGCGCAGTCGCAGAACGTAACATCACCCCGATCCTGCTCGAAGGCCTCAAGCGTCTTGAATACCGCGGCTACGACAGCGCCGGTGTAGCGGTGTACACCAACGACGAAAAGCTTGAGCGCATGCGCCGTCCAGGCAAAGTCAGCGAGCTGGAACTGGCCCTGACCGAAGAACCACTGTTGGGGCGTCTGGGCATCGCCCACACCCGCTGGGCGACCCATGGCGCGCCGTGCGAACGCAATGCTCACCCGCATTTCTCCGGCGACCTGGCGGTGGTGCACAACGGCATCATCGAAAACCACGAAGCCCTTCGTCATCAACTCAAGGCCCTGGGTTACGTGTTCACTTCGGACACCGATACCGAAGTCATTGCCCACTTGCTGAACCACAAGCTCAAGGATCTGGCTGACCTGACCGTGGCGCTCAAGGCTACCGTTAAGGAATTGCACGGTGCCTACGGCCTGGCCGTCATCAGCGCTGATCAACCGGATCGCCTGGTTGCCGCGCGCAGTGGCAGCCCGCTTGTGATCGGCCTCGGCATGGGTGAGAACTTCCTGGCTTCGGACCAGTTGGCCCTGCGTCAGGTCACGGACCGCTTCATGTACCTTGAAGAAGGCGATATCGCCGAGATTCGTCGCGACAGCGTGCAGATCTGGGACGTCAACGGCCAGAGCGTCGAGCGCGAATCCGTGCAATACCGCGATGGTGCCGAAGCCGCCGACAAAGGCGAGTTCCGCCACTTCATGCTTAAGGAAATCCACGAGCAGCCAGCGGTCGTGCAACGCACCCTCGAAGGTCGACTGAGCCAGAATCAGGTGCTGGTACAGGCTTTCGGTCCACAGGCTGCCGAGTTGTTCGCCAAAGTGCGCAACGTGCAGATCGTCGCCTGCGGCACCAGCTACCACGCGGGGATGGTTGCCCGTTACTGGCTGGAAGAACTGGCCGGCATCCCTTGCCAGGTCGAAGTGGCCAGTGAGTTCCGCTATCGCAAGGTGGTGGTACAGCCCGACACCCTGTTTGTGACCATCTCCCAGTCCGGCGAGACCGCCGACACCCTGGCGGCGCTGCGTAATGCCAAGGAGCTGGGCTTCCTGGCCAGCCTGGCGATCTGCAACGTGGGCATCAGCTCGCTGGTGCGTGAGTCCGACCTGACCCTGCTGACCCAGGCCGGCCGTGAGATTGGCGTGGCTTCCACCAAAGCGTTCACCACTCAACTGGTCGGCCTGTTGTTGCTGACCCTGTCCCTGGGCCAGGTTCGGGGCACGTTGGCCGATGGCGTCGAAGCCACCCTGGTCGAAGAGTTGCGTCGTCTGCCAGCCCGCCTGGGCGAAGCCCTGGCGATGGACAGCACCGTCGAGAAAGTCGCCGAGCTGTTCGCCGAGAAGAATCACACCTTGTTCCTGGGCCGCGGTGCACAATTCCCTGTCGCCATGGAAGGTGCGCTCAAGCTCAAGGAAATCTCCTACATCCACGCCGAAGCCTATCCGGCCGGTGAGCTCAAGCATGGTCCTCTGGCGCTTGTGGATAACGACATGCCAGTGGTTACCGTGGCGCCGAACAACGAGCTGCTGGAAAAGCTCAAATCCAATCTCCAGGAAGTGCGCGCCCGCGGTGGTGAGCTGATCGTCTTCGCCGACGAGAAGGCCGGCATGACCAACGGTGAAGGCACCCACGTCGTACACATGCCGCACATCCACGACATCCTTTCGCCAATCCTCTACACCATTCCGCTGCAGCTGCTGTCGTACTACGTTGCCGTACTGAAAGGCACCGACGTCGATCAGCCGCGAAATCTGGCGAAATCGGTCACTGTGGAATAAGTTATCCACAACCTGGTGAGAACTTAAGATCGCATCCATCGAGCTCTTGTAGGAGCTGCCGAAGGCTGCGATCTTTTGCTTTTAACAAAGAGCGAACGCCCATGGACCGCTTCCAGGAAATGCAGGTATTCGCCGCCGTCGCCCAAGCCCAGGGCTTTTCGGCGGCAGCGCGGCATTTGGGTATGTCTGCAGCCAGCGTCACTCGCGCAGTCGCCGCGTTGGAGAAGCGCATCGGCACGCAGCTGCTCACGCGCACCACCCGCAGCGTCCACCTCAGTGAAGCGGGGCAGCGTTATCTGGAGGATTGTCGGAGAATTCTTGGCGAGGTGCAGGAAGCCGAGGATTCGGCGGCGGGCAGTCATGCCCAGCCCCGTGGGCAGTTAACGGTGACCGCCCCCGTCCTGTTTGGCGATCTTTTTGTCACACCGATCATGGTGAGTTACCTGACCCGGTTTCCTGAAGTCAGCATCAACGCTTTATTGGTTGATCGAGTCGTCAGCATGGTCGAGGAAGGCGTTGATGTCGCCGTGCGCATTGGCGAGCTGGCCGACAGTAATCAGCATGCTATTCGGGTGGGTGAGGTTCGCCGGGTCATCTGTGCGTCGCCGTCCTTTCTCCAGGCTAATGGCCGACCAGAACACCCGCAGGATCTTGCCCAAGTGCCGGTCATTGCAACTTCCGCGACAGGGCTGCAACGCAACTGGCCATTCCTCGACGCCGGCAATTCGCTGATGGTGCGCCTGGAACCGCGGCTGACGGTGACGGCTAATCAGGCGGCAATCAGTGCGGCTTGCCTGGGGCTGGGTTTCACTCGGGTGCTTTCCTACCAGGTGGCGAACCACGTCGAGGCAGGTGAGCTGGAAGTTGTGCTCGCGGAGTTCGAACTGCCACCGCTGCCCATTCATGTCGTCTACCAGGGCGGCCGTAAGGCACCGGCGCGCATTCGCGGCTTCGTGGATTTTGCAGTCAATGAACTGCGCGAACATCCGTCCCTGCGTCGCTGAATTATTGCTCTTAGTGAAATTATGGATTGCGAATGCTGGTGATTCTATAGATCTGTGGATTGGTAGAGGATGGCTTTCCTCGGCGCTGAGCTCCTCATCTGCGCCCCAACTGCGGAGTTCACCATGCAACCGATCAAACTCTATAACTTCCCGCGCTCCGGCCATGCACATCGCGCCGAGCTGATGCTGTCCCTGCTGCAGCTACCCACTGAGCTGATCTTCGTCGACCTGGCCAAGGGCGCGCACAAGCAGCCCGAGTACCTGGCCCTCAATCCGTTCGGGCAAGTGCCGGTACTGGATGATCAGGGAGTCATCCTCGCCGATTCCAATGCGATTCTGGTTTATCTGGCGCACAAGTATGGCAACGGTCGCTGGTTGCCGACGGATCCTGTGGCAGCCGCCAGGGTGCAACACTGGCTGTCGGTTGCTGCGGGGCAGATTGCTTTTGGTCCGGCTCGTGCTCGGCTGATCACAGTGTTCGGTGCGCCCTACAATGCCGAAGAAGCCATCACTCGCGCCCACGACCTGCTCAAGGTTATGGACCATGAACTGGCGGATACCCCATGGCTGGCCGGAACCGAACCTACGATCGCCGATGTCGCTGCCTACAGTTACATCGCCCATGCGCCTGAAGGCAATGTATCACTCGAGGCTTACGCCAATGTGCGCGCCTGGCTGGCGCGTGTGGAAGCCTTGCCAGGGTTTGTGCCGATGCCGCGTACCGTCGCCGGTTTGCAAACCACTGCCTGATGCAGGGGAGATGCCGTTATGGAACGTTCACCGTGGCACGTCGGCGAAAGACAGTTGCAAGAGCATGTCGGAGTAGCCGAGCGCATGGAGGCATTCGGACGCAGGGTGATTCGCCGCGAGGTGCCGGATCAGCACCGCCAGTTTTATCAGCAACTGCCATTCATGCTGTACGGTGCGGTGGATGCAAACGGTGATCCGTGGGCCAGCGTGCTTGAAGGCGCGCCTGGATTTGCCCACTCCCTGCAGCCCGGTGTGTTGCAATTAGACAGCCTGCCGGGTGCCGATGACCCGGCGCAATTGACCCAAGGCGCCGCGATCGGACTCCTGGGCATCGAGCTGCACACCCGGCGCAGGAATCGTCTCAATGGCCATGTCGGCAACCTGACAGCCAAAGGCTTTGACGTTACGGTTGACCAGTCCTTCGGCAATTGCCCGCAGTACATTCAGTTGCGTCAGTTTCATACAGTGCCGCTGGCAGAACCTTCGTCGCGCATTGCTGAACGCCTGGGCGCGCTGGATTTCGCGGCCCGGGACATGATTACCCGTGCCGACACCTTCTTCGTCGCCAGTTATGTAGACATCGACGGCCAACGCGCGGTCGACGTATCGCATCGCGGTGGTCAGGCCGGATTCGTCCAGGTACATGGCAATCGACTGACCATTCCGGATTTTGCCGGCAATCTGCACTTCAACACCTTGGGCAACCTGCTGGTCAATCCTCGGGCGGGCCTGTTGTTCATCGATTTCACTTCCGGCGACCTGCTGCAACTGGCGGGTCGCACTGAAATCATCCTCGATGGCCCACAGGTGGAAGCCTTTCAAGGTGCCGAACGGTTGTGGACCTTCGACGTAGAGCGCGTGGTGCGTCGCCCGGCAGCTCTGGCTCTGCGCTGGCGCTTCGACGGAGTCTCGCCCAACAGCCTGATGACCGGCACCTGGGAGCAGGCGGCCGCGCGGTTGCAGGCCCAGGCGTTGGGCGATCGCTGGCGGCCATTGCGAGTGGTGCGCATCGAAGCGCAAAGCCGCAACATTCGCTCGATTTATCTCGAACCAGCGGATGATGCAGGGTTACCGGTGTTCCAGGCCGGTCAGCATTTACCGTTGCGATTTGATATCGGCGGTGAAAATCACATCCGCACCTACAGCCTGTCGAGCGCACCCTCCGACGATTTTTTCCGTATCAGCGTAAAGCGCGAGGGGCTGGTGTCTTCGTTCCTGCACGATCAGCTCAAGGTCGGTGATGTCCTGGAAGCTCGTGCACCCCAGGGGCATTTCACCGTGGCGCCCCACGAGCGACGGCCGTTGGTGTTGCTCGCGGCGGGCGTTGGCATTACGCCATTGCTCTCGATGTTGCGCGAGGTGGTGTATCAAGGCCTGCGCACCCGGCGCATTCGTCCTACGTGGTTGTTCCAGAGTTCGCGCACTCTCGACGACCAGCCATTTCGCGTCGAGCTGGATCAACTCCTGGAAACGGCGGGAGACGCGGTAAGGGTGCTGCGCTTGCTCAGCCAGCCGGAAGAAGGATTACTGGAGGGAGAGGACTTTGATCTGAGCGGACGGATCAGCACGGCGTTGCTCAACAACATCCTTGGAGTGGAAGACTACAACCAGCCGGATTTTGTCCTGTGCGGCCCCGGAGGTTTCACTCAGGGTCTGTATGACAGCCTGCGGGAACTGGACATTCGCGATGCGCAGATTCACGCGGAAACCTTTGGCCCCTCGACTCTGCGGCGCCAGCTAGACCCTGATGCCGTGGTGATCGAACAACTGCCGGCGGCGACTACCTCGGTGCCGGTGGTGTTCCAGCGATCGGCCAAGGAGGCCCGCTGGCAACCCGACGGGGGCAGTTTGCTGGAGTTGGCGGAGAGTCGCGGCTTGCGTCCTGAATTCAGTTGCCGGGGCGGTTCATGCGGCACCTGCAAGACGCGCCTGGTGAGCGGCCAGGTGAATTATCCACAGCCCCCGGCGGAGATTCCCGGTGAGGGGCAAGTGTTGATCTGTTGCGCGGTGCCGGCGCAGGGATCACAGCCTTTGGTGCTTGACCTGTAGGAGCTGTCTCGTGGAACGAGGCTGCGATCTTTTGATCCTGCAACCAACGTCAAAAGATCGCAGCCTCGTTGCACTCGACAGCTCCTACAGGGATCACAGGGATCACAGGGATCACAGGGATCACAGGGATCACAGGGATCGCAGGATCACAGGATCAGAGGATCGCAGGATCACAAGGGCCACAGCGGCCACAGGGCCATGAACAACACGACAATCAGCCAGGTCATGCGTAAGCCAACGATTTCTCGGCCAACAGCTCTTCATACAGAGCCGCCCACTTGCGCCCCATCTCGTCAGCGGTAAACAACTGCCGATACCGCGCCTGCGCGTTTGCCCCCATTTGCGCCGCCAGCGCCGGGTTTTCCCAAAGGGTGCGCATCGCCTCACGAAACGCCTGTGGATTACTGGGCGGCACGACCAGCCCGGTCTCATTGTGAATATTGATGTAGCTGGTGCCTGTGCCGATCTCGCTGGAGATCATCGGCTTGCCGTACATCGCGCCCTCAAGCAGCGAAATACCGAACGCTTCAGAGCGCAGGTGAGACGGGAAGACCACCGCGTAACTGAGCTCCAGCAGGGTGACCTTGTCCTCGTCGCCGAGGAAGCCGAGGAAGTGCAGGTTGCGCAGACCCAAGGCCTGCGCCTGGGCATGCAGCTCTTTTTCCAGAGGGCCGGCGCCCACGATCACCACCGGATAATTGAGCCCCTGCATGGCGTCCAGCAGGATATGCAGGCCCTTGTAATAACGCATTACTCCAACAAACAGGAAGAACTTGTCGCCCAGCTGCTGGCGCCAGCGTTCGGTACGCGCTGCGTCATGTTGTGGATAACCTGACTTGTCGAGCCCGTAGGTAATGACCCTGGTCTTCTCGCGGTAGTCCTTCAGCACATCGCTGGTGTGAAAATAGTTAGGCGAAGCCGCAACGATGCGGTCGGCACTGTCCAGGAATCGACGCATCAAGGGCCGATACAGCCTGAGCAGATGGCGCTGGCGAATGATGTCCGAGTGATAGCTGACCACGCAGGGTTTCTTGGTGGCCGTGCAGAAATGCACCAGATCCATGAAGGGCCAGGGGAAGTGATAATTGACCACGTCCGCTTCGGCTGCCAGCTCGCGAAACTGCTTGAAGACGCTGTAGGAAAAGCCCGTAGAGGCCAGCTGAAAATCCATCCTGGCCTGATGAACCTGATGTTCGCGGATCTGCAACACGCCTGGCGCCGGATTGTTGCTCAGCGTCAGCACCGTGCTCTCGACACCGTGACGGGCGCCGCTTTCGCTCATCTGGAAGATGACTTGTTCGATGCCACCCATGGAGTCGGGCAAATAGGTTTTATAAAAGTGCAGAACTCGCATATCAATCTCCCATAGCCTGGCGGTAGGCGCGGGCTGTGACCTTCGCGCAACGCTCCCAGGAAAAAAGCTTGGCTCGATGCAACCCCGCCGCACGGCAGGCCTGCCAATGCGTCGGGTCTTCGATCAGCCGGGTCATCGCATCACGCAAGGAGTCGGGATCGTCCGGCTGAATGTAATTGCCGGCGTCGGCGGCAACTTCGGGCATGGCCGATGCACTGGTGAGTATCACCGGGGTACCACTGGCCATGGCTTCCAGTACCGGCAGGCCAAACCCTTCGTACAGGGAAGGGAAGACCAGCGCCCGGGCGCCGGCCAGCAGTTGGGCCAGGTCCTCATCAGGCAGATACCCCAGCAGACACACATGACCGGCGGCAAGGGCTGAGCGCAACTCGTCGTTGAACTGTTCGCGCTGCCAGCCTGCCATGCCGGCGATCAGCAGCGGAAAACGCTGGCGCATGGCTTCGGGCAGTCGCGCATGGGCGCGCAGTGCCAGGGTCAGGTTCTTGCGCGGTTCGAGGGTGCCGACGCACAGGAAATACTCCCGGGCGTCGACCCCGTGAGTTTTGAGCACTTTATCGATGGACTCGTCCGACCTGGGATGGAATCGCGCGGCCACACCGAGTGGCGCAACGACAAAACGCTCGGCTGGCAGTGCGAAATAGTCCTGTGCCTCGTCGGCAATGCATTGTGAGTCCGTCAGAATCAGGCGTGCCTGCTGTACGCCATCGGCCAGGCGCCGCTCGATCTCCCGCAAGCGTGCAGCCGGCTGGGTTTCGGGATAGTGCAGATGTGTCAGGTCGTGCAGGGTGATAACCGTCGGGCCATCGAACGACAACGGCCACAAGCTCGGCTCGTGATACAGATCGATACTCTTGGAATGCCGCTGGTCGAACCGTTTCTGCTCCAGCCAGCGCCTTGCCTGATAGGCCCCGGGGATTTGTCGCAACAATGGCGTCAGTCGCGAGTAACCGGGCATCGCGGCTTCGGGAAGTGCCGAACTCCAGCCCCAGCCGTGGAACAATGCCAAATCGACGTCCGGCTCCTGGGCGAGGGCGTTGACCAGTTCGGCGACGTAATGCCCGATACCGGTTCTCGGCGCCTGGAGAATGCGTGCGTTAAGGGCAATTCGCATGTTGGCTCTCAGGCACTTTTGCCACGTTGTGCAGGTTGCGCTCGATGCGCTCCACCAGTTGCGCGCTCGCTTCACGCCAAGACAGCCAGCGCCAGCCGTCAAGGTTCAGCGCTGCCGGGAACACGCCAGTGGTTTCCATGCCGATCACCAGGTCGGCCAGGCTCTGCGGCTTGGCAAGGTCGAAATAGGCCATGTAATCACCGCCAATTTCGCGAAACACCGGTATGTCGCTGGCCATAGCCGGCAGCCCGCGCTGCATGGCTTCCACCAGCGGCAAGCCAAACCCTTCGACGTAAGACGGGAAGACCAGCGAAGTGGCGTGGGAGTAAGCATGCTCCAGGCTTCTGTCCGACAGGTCGTTGAACATGAACAACCGTTTGTTCAATTCGGGATGGCGGCGGATACGCTCGACCAGGGCATCGCACTTCCAGCCAATCTTGCCGACGATGCACAACCGGGCCAGCGACCCAGCCGCCCAGGCGCGCTCGAACGCATCCAGCAGGTAGGCGTGGTTCTTGCGCGGTTCGATGGTGCTGACCATCAGAAACACCGGCTGCGGCTTTTTGAACATGTCCAGCAGGCCTTGATCGACGGATGAGCGGGCGTCGCTCAAGTCCAGTTCCGAGCCCAGGTGGAAATAGTCGAACCAGCGTTGTGCCACCTGTTCAGTGCCAACCCGGCGCACCATCTCCTGGCGGACCTGATCGCGAATAGTCGTAGAAATCGCCACGTAGCCATCGGCGGTGCGGGCGATCCAGTCGAACCACTCATTGAACACTTTCACCAGGCCCGCGTCGCAGAACTGCGGATGAGTCAGTGGAATCAGGTCATAGATCACCGACACAATGCCGACACCGTCACGCTTTAGCTGCTCGGCCAGGGGAAAGAAATTGGCGTGCCAGGACGAGTCCAGCAACACCAGTTGGTCTCCGGCCCGATGCTGCAACGGCACACAACGCTCAGGCACCTTCTGACCTTTGAGTACCCGGTCGAGCACGCGCATTGGCAGGCTCAGGCAGGCGAACGCGGCAAGGCGGCACCCCACGTAAAGTACGCGGCGGGCGAACTTCGACTCGCTGAAAGGGCGACGTCGTTCCAGGGTGCGGTGGCGCAGCCAGAACAGGTTGGCCATCTGTTCGAGCTTCACCCGCAGGCTCATCAGGTCGAGTTTCGGCGTCTCCAGCGGCGACAGGCTCTTCACCTCGAACAACGCGCCGTTGACCATCACCACGGGAATGCATTCACGGGTGGAATTTGCCGCCGGTAGCTGCTGGATGACGTTGCGCACCACCCGCTGAATGCCTGAGTTGGCGTGAGGATGTTCAAAAACGTAGGTGCACTCCACCAGCAGTCGGGTCATCGCAATTCCTCTGGGGCGGCCGCTTCGATAGTGCTCTCGCTGGAGCGGGTAATGCTGGTTTGGGCCTCGAGCCACGAACAGCCGACGAAGTCTTCCCGACGGTTGTTGATCACGTGAAAGACCAGCCCGTAGTCGCGCCACTCGAAGTTGCGGTCCAGGTGCGAGTCCAGGCGCGAGAGGCTCAGGGCCACCGAGTAATTACCCTTGCCCAGGCGCATGTCGAAAGCGAATCGGTAAGTGACCCGCTCGCCAGCGCTCAGGTCGGTGAGGGCCTTGTCGATGCGGTGGGTATTGATGCCGTACATGGGTTGGCCGAGGCGATCCTTGATCATGAACCCAAGGATCAGCCGCTCGATGTCCTGGCGAACTTCGACTTGCACTTCCAGCACCATCGCCTGCCCGACCTCGGCCACTTCCACCGAGCGGCCCTTTGGATCGAGCAGGCGCACGCTGAGAATGCCGGCCTCGCCCGTGCCGGAAATAGTCTGCACCTGGCCGTTGGCAAGCATCTCCTGGCGGACCGTCTGGCCTTCGCGCTGGGCGAGCATCGCGTTGTAGTAGTCCATCACCTCTTCAGGCTTGCCGCGCATGGCCATGCGCCCGTTTTCCAGGAGGATGGCGGTATCGCAGATCGACTGGATCGCCGATCGGTCGTGGGACACGATCAGCAGCGTGGTGCCGGCCTTGCGGAAGTTACGGATGCGGTCGAAGCTCTTGTGCTGGAAGTAGGCGTCACCCACGGACAATGCTTCATCGACGATCAGGATATCCGGACGGCGCGCCGTAGCAACGCTGAACGCCAGGCGCATCTGCATGCCGCTTGAATAGGTGCGGACCGGCTGGTCGATGGCCTCGCCAATTTCGGCAAAACTTTCGATTTCCGGCATCAGCGCCTCAATTTCCTCGACCTGCATGCCGAGCAGCTGGCCCGCCATGAAGGTGTTCTGGCGTCCGGTGAAGTCCGGGTGGAAACCCATGCCCAGCTCCAGCAGCGCGGCGACTCGACCTTGCAGCTTGATCTCGCCACAGGTGGCCTGGGTGGTGCCGGTGATCATCTTCAACAGGGTACTTTTGCCAGCGCCGTTGACCCCGACAATGCCAACGGCTTCGCCGGGCTGGATCTCGAAGTCGACACCCTGCAGCACCCAGTGCAAGTGATGGCGGGTAGGGGAGAACGGCACCAGCCATTCGAACAGCCGGCTCCAGCGATTCGGGTATTGCTTGTAGGCCTTGCCCAGGCCACTGACGCGTATATGTCCCATCAGAGCTCATCCACCATTTCACCAACACGCTGGCGGAAAAGCCGCAGCCCCATCACGCAGAACAACAGCCCGATCACCAGCAGCGGGAGCAGCGAGCTCCAGTTCGGCCATTGGTTATAGAGGAACAGGTTCTGGTAACTGTTCATCAACGCCGTCATCGGGTTCAGCTCGATAACGCGCTGGATGCCCGGCGGCAGGATCGACAGCGGGTACACGATCGGTGTCAGCCAGAACCAGAATTGCAGGCAGATGCCGAAAAATTGCCCGACGTCGCGGAAGAACACATTGAGCACCCCGAGGATCATCCCCAGTCCGGCGGCGAACATCACCTGCAGCATCAGCAGCGGTATCAGGGCCAGCAACGCCATGCCCGGAAGCCGTCCGCTGATCAGCAGGAAGCCGAGGAACAACCCCAGGATGATCGCGAAATTGATCCCGGCATTGAGCAGCACGATCACCGGCAGGCAGATGCGCGGGAAGCTGATTTTCTTCAGCAGGTTGGCGTTTTCCAGAAACATGCTCTGGCTGCGGGTGGTGATCTCGGCGAACAGGCCCCAGGTCAGCAGGCCGGCGCACAGGTAAACGCTGTAGGCCAGGCCATCATCCACACCCGGCAGGCGGGCGCGCATGATGGTGGAGAAGATGACCGTGTAGACCACGATCATCGACAGCGGGTTGAGCACAGTCCACAAGGCACCAAACAGCGAATTTCGATAACGCGCCTGAAACTCTCTTTTGACGCTGCCGAGGATAAAACCCCGGTAACTCCACAACGATTGGTAAAGATTACGCAGCATTCAAACCGTCCGGCCGTATTGATCTTCGAAGCGGACGATATCGTCCTCTCCCAGGTATTCGCCGCTCTGCACTTCGATAATCACCAGGTCGATCACCCCGGGATTTTCCAGGCGATGCTTGTGGCCGGCGGCAATGAAAGTCGATTCGTTCTTGGCTACCAGGTGAGTGCCGGTGCCATTATTGGTGACCTTGGCCATGCCTTCGACCACCACCCAGTGTTCATTGCGGTGGTGGTGCATCTGCAGGGACAACTTGGCACCAGGCTTGACCACGATGCGTTTGATCTTGAAGCGTGGACCTTCCTCGAGCACCGTGTACGTGCCCCATGGCCGGCTGACCGTGCGGTGCAGGCGATAGGCTTCGTGCTTCTTGTCCTTGAGTTGCCTGGCCACCTGGCGCACATCCTGGGCACGGTCGGCATGAGCCACCAGGACCGCGTCGGCGGTGTCGATGATGATCAGGTTTTCCACGCCAACGGTGGCCACCAGGCGATCTTCGCTCTGCACGAAGTTATGGTGACTGTCGATGAAGATGGCTTCGCCTGCCGCACGGTTGTGCTGCGCATCCGCGGGCACCAGGGCGGCGATTGCACCCCAGGAGCCGATGTCGCTCCAGTCGAAACGGGCGGGCACCACCACCACCTTGTCGGAGCGCTCCATCAACGCGTAGTCGATGGAAATGTCCATGATCTCGCCAAACAGCGCAGGCGATAGCTCCTGCTGCAGGCCGCCGGCGGTTTCCACTGCCGCACTGGCTGCCATGCAGGTCCTGGCCTGCTCCAGCAGTGTCGGGGCGTGGGTTTCCAGTTCCGCCAGGACAGTGGCTACCGAGAAGCAGAACATCCCGGAATTCCACAGGAAGTTGCCACTTTCAAGGTAATGAGTTGCGGTCTGCAGGTCGGGTTTTTCAACGAAACGCTGCACACGGGCGGCGCCATTTTCGTCCAGCGCTGCGCCGGTCTCGATGTAGCCAAACCCGGTTTCCGGTGCGGTCGGCACCACCCCGAAGGTCACCAGCTGGCCGGACCGGGCCAGGGTCACCGCATGTTCGACAGCCTGTTTCAGGGCCTCTTCGTTGACGATCAGGTGATCGGCGGGCATGACCAGCATGATCGCCTCGTCACCATGCAGTGCCTGCAGCGAGAGGGCGGCCGCCGCGATTGCCGGAGCGGTATTGCGCCCCGTCGGCTCCAGCAGAAAGTGCCCGCGATGCCTGCCCAGTTGTGCGTCCTGATAGTGATCCTTGCTCTGGAAGTAGTAGTCGCGATTGGTCACCGTCACGATGTCGCCCCAGCCTTCCAGCAACGCGGCAGCACGCCGATAGGTCTTGCCCAGTAACGACTGGCCGTCCGGCAACATCATGAAGGGTTTCGGCTGGCCTTCTCGCGATACCGGCCACAACCGCGTACCAGCACCACCGGAAAGAATCACGGGAATCAGCATGGGCCTACTCCTTGGCGACGCGTTTCATGTCCGCATCCATCATCATGCGGATCAAGGTATCCAGGTCGGTTTTTGGTTTCCAGCCCAGCACTCGCTGAGCCTTGGCCGGGTTGCCGAGCAGCACTTCAACTTCGGCCGGGCGGAAGAACGCCGGGTCGATCTTCACGAAGTCACGGTAGTTCAGGTCGACGTGCTCGAAGGCGATCCGGCACATTTCGCGCACCGTGGTGGTTACCCCCGTGGCGACCACGAAGTCATCGGGTTTGTCCTGTTGCAACATCAGCCACATGGCTTCGACGTAGTCGCCGGCAAAACCCCAGTCGCGCTTGGCATCGATGTTGCCCAGGCGCAGTTCCTGCTGTTTGCCCAGCTTGATGCGAGCGGCTGCGTCGGTGACCTTGCGCGTCACGAATTCGATGCCGCGCAGCGGTGATTCGTGGTTGAACAGGATGCCGCTGCTGGCGTGCAGGTTGTAGCTCTCGCGATAGTTCACGGTGATCCAGTGGCCATAGAGCTTGGCCACGCCGTAAGGGCTGCGCGGGTAAAACGGCGTATTTTCGTCCTGCTGCTCCGCCTGGATCAGGCCAAACATTTCGCTGGTGGATGCTTGGTAGAAACGGGTATGCGGGCTGAACTGGTGGATCGCTTCAAGCAGGTGCGTGACGCCCAACCCGTCGACGATGCCGGTGGTTACCGGTTGCGACCAGGAGGCTGCAACAAAACTCTGTGCGGCCAGGTTGTAGACCTCGTCCGGCGCCGATTTGATCACTGCGCGCTGGATGGAACAGGCATCGGCCATGTCGCCGTCCAGGTAAACGATGTCGGCCTCGACCCCCATTTCGCGCAGTCGCCAGCGTGCGTCGCTGCTGCGCCGCGCAACCAGGCCGTGGACTCTATAGCCCTTGTCGAGCAACAGTTTGGCCAGATAAGCGCCGTCCTGTCCGGTGATCCCTGTGATCAGTGCACTTTTTGTCATTCTTGTCTTACCCGTATCTCCCAGTCGGACAGGATCGCCCGCAGGGTTTGTTGTGTAGTGATTTGCGGCGCCCAACCGGTGGTCTGGGCGAGCCTGGCATGACTGCCGCATACCCGGCGCTGATCCGCGCGGCGCAGTCGGGCAGGGTCTTGAACCAGTTGCAGGTCGACTTGCGCGAGGTCACCCAGCTGTTCGATCAGGCTGCGAATGCTTTGCTCGCGCCCCGAGCACACGTTGTAGACCTGGCCGGGTGTGCCTTTTTCCAGCAACGCCAGGTAAGCCGAGATCACGTCGCTCACGTCGAGGAAGTCGCGTGTGACGTCGATATCACCGACTTCCAGTTGCGGCGCTTGCAGGCCTTGTTTGATGCGATTGATCTGGCGGGCGGCGCTGGCGATGACAAAACTTTCTTTCTGGCCAGTGCCGATGTGGTTGAACGGGCGGGCGACCAGTACCGGCCAGCCTTCGCTCAAACCCCATTGCACACTCAGGAACTCCGCGGAGAGTTTGCTCACGGCATACGGATTGCGAGGGCAGGGCGGTTGCAGTTCGGTGATGGGCAAATGGTCTTCGCTGACCTGGCCGTAGACGTCGCCGGAGCTGACGTACAGGAACGTGCCGGTGAAGCCGCGAGCCTTGAGGGCTTGCAGCAGGTTCAGCGTACCGAGCAGGTTGATGTTCAGTGTGCGTGCCGGATCACGGAACGCTTCGGGTACGAAGGTCTGGCCGGCCAGGTGAATGACCGCATCCGGCAGTTCCGGCCACAGGCCTTCAAGGCTCTGCGGGTCT
The DNA here is from genome assembly GCF_040310425.1 of Pseudomonas sp. 65/3-MNA-CIBAN-0223. Lineage (NCBI taxonomy): Bacteria > Pseudomonadati > Pseudomonadota > Gammaproteobacteria > Pseudomonadales > Pseudomonadaceae > Pseudomonas > Pseudomonas sp. 65/3-MNA-CIBAN-0223. The sequence goes on along the minus strand of NZ_JBEOPV010000008.1, from coordinate 270,942 downwards.
GCGAGATCATAGCGGCCAGGGACGGTCAGTAGCTCCCACTGCGCGGCATCAGCCAGCAGGCGGGATTGGATGTGTTGTCCTACGAAACCGCTGAGACCCGTAACGAACAGACGCTTTTTCAAACAGCAGCCCCTTGGTAATACATTTTCGTCCATTCCCCACAGTTTGGTCGGAGATGTCTGGCAGACCCGGTGGATTACTGGGTCGAAAGACTGGCGAAACGATTTGTTGTAATTGTTTGGCTGCCAATCTGTGCCAATTGCGCGGTAATTTCAACAGGTCCAACCGTGACTGATCAGTTCTGGTCCGCGTAGCCCGATTTATTCTCGTCGGGCGGTTCACGAATCCTCAACGGATGTGTTTAGAATGGCCCTCGTCACGATTACCCAAGGTTCGGCAGCGTCGTTGTGAAACTGCGAGAAACTGACCATTAAAACAAGAACGAAGACGGGCACGAAGACGATGGACGAGGGCTAGTAAATGCTGCCCCGATCCGTGGCTTCTCCGTCACAGAGTGAGGTTGCCGGGATGGCGATTTCACCATGGGATGCCATGAATTTCATTCTCTACTCCGACGTCAACGACAGCTCCATCAGCCAGAGTCTCGGCCGTCCCGAGTACAGTTACTATTTTGTGCTCAAGGCGTATCGACCCTTGTTCGAAAGCCTTGGGCAGGTTCATGTCGTAGCCTCTAGCGCCGAAGTGGATCCGCTCTATCGGCAGTTGCAGCAAGCGGGGCAGGATAGCCTGTTCATTTCGTTTGCACCGCCGCACAAGACCCCGACCGATATTCAATGCCCAATGGTGTGTGTGGTTGCCTGGGAATTCGACACCATTCCTGCCGAGCATTGGGACAACGATCCACGCCAGGACTGGAGCCAGACACTGGCGCGCCTGGGCCGGGTGATCACCTTGTCCACCCATACAGCCGAAGCCATCCGCCGAACCCTGGGTGCCGATTTCCCTGTGCTCGTACTGCCGACGCCTTTGTGGGAACGCTTTGCCGAGGTGCGCCAGCAGTATCCGGGCACCCCGGTAAATCCGGGCGCCACGCTGCAGATCAAAGGCTGCATCCTCGACAGCCATCTGATGGGCTTGTCCGCCGATGGCCTGCTTGGACCGCCGATTGAAGAGTCAGTGGCGCAGATCGAGCCTGAGCCGCAAGTAGTACCGGAGCCGCCACCGCCACCGCCATCATTGACCATCCGCCGCCGTGCATTCATTACCCGGCATTACGTGCGCGAAGTCTACCGGGCACTCAAGCACAACCTGCTGCTGTGGTATCGCGAAGCCGCTCGCGATCTGGTGCCGGACGCCGTTCGCCCCTTGTTAACCAGGCTTCGCAAGCCGGCACTGCCAGTGCAACCACTGCCAGTTGCTCCCGAGGTTGCCGAGCCGGTCGAGCTAGTCGAACCGGCGCCATCCGCTTTGCCCGATACCACCACGACAGTCTCCATCGATGTCAGTGGCGTGGTGTATGTCAGCGTGTTCAATCCCGACGACGGGCGCAAGAACTGGCACCATCTGATCACCGCGTTTTGCTGGGCATTGCGCGATGCACCAGACGCTACGCTCGTGCTGAAGATGACTCAGAACGACCTCTCCACCTATTACGTCGAACTCATGACCTTGCTCTCGCAACTGTCACCGTTCGCCTGTCGGGTGGTGGTCATGCACGGTTATCTGCAGGATGAAGAATTTGCGCAGTTGTACGGCGCCGCGAGTTTTTACGTCAACGCATCACGCTGCGAAGGCCTGTGCTTGCCGCTGATGGAATTCATGTCGTGTGCACGGCCCGTTATCGCCCCGGACCACACCGCAATGCGCGATTACATCGACGAACGCGTGGCCTTTGTCGTGAAGTCCAGTCGCGAGCCGACGATCTGGCCGGAAGACACGCGTATCCTCTACCGGACCCTGCGCCATCGTCCGGATTGGGGCTCGTTGAAAACCGCTTATGCACAGAGTTACGCCATGGCCAAAGACCAGCCGCAGGCCTGGCATGCCATGGCCGAAGCCGCCAGCGAGCGGATGCGCGACTACTGCAGTTTTATGCCAGTGCAGCAGCGCCTGGCGCAGTTCTTTGGGCAGGCCCCGGTCATCGCCGCTGCGCCAGCGGCCGCCAGGACAGGGACTGCAGCATGCTGATCATCATTCATTCGGAAACCAACAAGAGCAACATCCAGCAGAATCTGGGCCGGCCCGAGTACAGCTACTACTTCGTGCTCAAGGAGTTTCGCCCGGTGCTGGAACGCCTGGGCCAGGTGATCGAGGTCAGCGACCCTGACGAGTTGGTCGACCGCCTGTATTTCGATTGCCAGAGCAGGGGAGAGGACTGTGTGTTCCTGTCCTTCTCACCGCCGCACCGCACACCCATCAGCTATGCCTGCCCAACCATTGCAGTGTTCGCCTGGGAGTTCAGCACCATCCCCACTGAAAGCTGGCATGGGGAACCGCGGCATGACTGGCGGGTGGTACTGGCGGCCAGCGGCATGGCGATCACTCATTCCAGTTTCACCGTAAAAGCCGTTCGCGATGTAATGGGGCCCGAGTATCCGATCAGCGCGATCCCGGCGCCAGTCTGGGATCGCTTTGCCGCGCGCGGCAAGCACTTGCTCAAGCGCCCGGTCGCTGAAGCGATTCGCCTGAATCTGCGCGGCCTGATGATCGACAGTCGTAACGCAGATCTGCGCCCCTACGGACCGGAGCGCTTGCGCGAAGGCACTCCGATCGAGTTCGATGGCCCGGTGCGCGATTGCGAGTTGCTGCTTGATGGCGTGGTCTACACCTCGGTCTTCAACCCCTACGACGGGCGCAAGAACTGGAAGGACATGATCAGTGCGTTCTGCAGCACCTTCCGCGAGTCGGCCGATGCGACACTGGTGCTCAAGCTCACTCACCATGACATCGCCGATGCACTCAACGACATGCTACACCACGTCTACAAGAATCAGACCTATCAGTGCCGCATCGTGCTGATCCATGGCTACCTCGCAGACGTTGACTACGAGCGCCTGGTAGAGGCCACCAGTTACGTCGTCAATTGCTCCTACGGCGAAGGCCAGTGCCTGCCGTTGATGGAATTCATGTCGTGCGGCAAGCCGGCGATTGCGCCGCTGAACACAGCGATGGCCGACTACGTGGACAGTGACAACGCGTTCATCGTCGACTCGACAGAAGAACTGACCGCCTGGCCGCACGATCCCCGGGCGGCATTTCGTACCCTGCGTTACACCACTGATTGGGACTCGCTGTGCGCCGCCTACCGGGCCAGCTACGACGTCGCCAAAAACGATGTCGGGCGGTATGAAAGGATGTCGGCCCATGCTGTCAGCCGACTTCAGGGTTTCTGTAGTCAGGCCAGCACCGAACAGCGCCTGCAGGCGTTTTTCGAACAGCTGCTGGAGCGGCGCAAAGCACTGACCTTGCAAGCGTCCAGCGCATGATTCGCCGTCTGTTGGCAAAGCTGTGGCCGGCACCGTCGGCGCCTTTGACCGTGCCCCTAAGCCCGGTATCGCCCAGAGACGTCGGCTTGTACGATGCAGTACTCGATGGCTGGTTCCTCGGCGAAACCGGCGAGTTGCTCAAGGGTTTTGCCATTAACGCCGACGACACGCTGCTGGATGTCGGATGCGGCGAAGGCGTGGCGACCTTGTTCGCGGTTCGACAGGGCGCCTCGGTGATCTTCACCGACAGCGAGCACGACAAGGTGCGTGACCTGGCCCGCCAAGTGGCCGCGCAATCGAACCAGGCCAGTCTGGGACTGGTGAGCAACAGCTTGCCGCTGCCGCTGGCCGACGGTTGCGCGAGCAAAATCGTATGCATGGAAGTGCTCGAACACATCGACCAACCTGAACCCTTCATGGCTGAACTGGTGCGCATGGGGCGTCCCGGGGCGCTGTATCTGCTGAGCGTTCCAGCACCGGTGGGCGAGCATTTGCAAAAGGGCATCGCTCCCGCCAGTTATTTCCAGACACCCAATCATGTGCAGATTTTCACCCCCGAACGGTTCGCCACCATGGTGGAGGAGGCGGGCCTGGTCATCGAGCATCGTCAGGCCAGCGGGTTTTTCTGGGTGATGGGCATGATCTTTTTCTGGGCGAGCGAGAGGGCTGCCGGACGTGACGTGGGTGGCGCGGTTCGCGACCGTATCCAGGCGCCGTATCCGCCGTTGATGGAGAGCTGGGCGAAAACCTGGCAGGACTTGCTGTCGCACCCCGACGGCCTGGCGATCAAGCAGATGCTTGACCGGTTCATGCCCAAGAGCCAGGTCATCATTGCCCGCAAACCGATGGATACCGGGGCACGTCCAGGAGGACACCATGAGTAGCAGCAAGCGCATCATGGATATCGAGTTGCTTCGCGGCATTGCGGTACTGGGCGTTTTGTTTCACCACCTGCAGGACAGCCTGTTCGCGGCGAGTGTTCCGCTGCTGCAACGCATCACCCTGTACACGCAGCCGTGGTGGGGCGTTGATTTGTTCTTCGCCATCTCCGGCTTCGTCATCGCGCGCAGCCTGATCCCGGCGCTGCAAGGTTGCAGCACGCGGCAGGAATACTGGCAGGAAACCCGCAACTTCTGGCTGCGGCGGGCCTTTCGTTTGTTGCCGTCAGCCTGGTTATGGCTGGCGCTGATGTTGCTGGCGTGCGTGTTTCTCAACCGCTCCGGCGCGTTCGGCACCCTGCAGGCGAATCTGCAGGCGACCCTGGCCGGCATTGCCCAGTACGCCAACTTTCGCTTCGCCGACAGCTTTTACAATTACGAATATGGCACCAGTTTCGTGTACTGGAGTCTGTCGTTGGAGGAGCAGTTCTACCTGCTGTTCCCCTTGCTGATTTTGCTCTGTCGCAAATACCTGGTCTGGGCGCTAGTCCTGTTGGTGGCGGTGCAACTGTTCACTTTGCGCACGCCGATATTGATGGTGATCAGAACCGATGCGCTGGCCCTCGGCGTGCTGCTGGCCATCTGGAGCGCGCAGCCTTCCTACCGACGCTGGGAACCGACATTCCTGCGCCGTCCCTGGGCTGGTCTGGCTGCATTGCTCGCGGTGTCGCTGGTGCTGGGTTTCATCGCCACTGATCGCTTCACGTTCACTCATTACCGTATTGGCGTGATTGCACTGCTGTGTGCGTTGCTGGTCTGGATCGCTTCCTACAATCGTGACTACCTGATGCCCGGCTGTCTGTTCAAAAGCCTGATGACCTGGGTGGGCAGCCGTTCCTACGGGATTTACCTGATCCACATCCCGGCTTATCTGCTGGTGCGCGAAGGCATCTTTCGTTTGCAGGCAGCCGACTTGCCGAACCCTGGCGGGCACCCGATCCCTACATTGTTGATCGCCTTCGGGCTGATCGCGGTTTTAAGTGAACTCAACTATCGCTTTGTCGAAATGCCCATGCGCCGTCGTGGCGTATCGCTGGTGCAGCGCCTGAGCTTGCCCCCAAACGCCGTCCCATCCTCTGGAGCAACCTCATGCTGAGACTGTTGAAGAAACTCGCGGCGGGCACGCCTCCCGCGCAACCGATGCCGGAGCCGACACCGCTGGCCGCAGCACCCGACAAGGTCGATCCGTACATGCTCGGCCTGCATGACGCGATGCTCAGTGGCTGGTTCAACCAGCAAACCGGCGAGCTGTTCACCGGCTTCCCGGTCACCCCGCAAGACACCTTGCTGGACGTTGGCTGCGGTGACGGCGGTAACGTGCATTTCTGCGCAATGCGCGGGGCGAATATCATCATCGCCGATATCGACGCGGCCAAGGTCGAGGCGACCCGGCAACGCCTGGCAGATACACCGGCTCGGAGCATTGAGTGCCACGTCACCGATTGCGACCCGTTGCCCATTGCTGACGAAACCGCGACTCGAGTGGTCTCCACTGAAGTAATCGAGCACGTCGATGACCCTGCGCAGTTTCTTGCCGAACTGGTACGGGTCGGCAAACCGGGAGCGCTATATCTACTCAGCGTGCCGCATCCAAGTTCCGAAGACCTGCAAAAAGACATTGCCGCGCCCGAGTACTTTCAGAAGCCCAATCACATTCGCATCATCAGCGAAGAACAATTCAAGGCAATGGTCAGCGACGCGGGGCTGGAAGTGATCAGCCATAGCCAATACGGTTTTTACTGGTCGATGTGGATGCTTCTGTTCTGGGAAGCCAAAGTGGACTTCAGCAATGCGGACCATCCTTTACTCAATCACTGGGCCGATACCTGGCAGGCAATTCTCGCTTCGCCTCGGGGCGCACAGATCAAACAGGCCCTGGATGCGGTAGTGGCCAAGAGTCAGGTGATCATTGCGCGTAAGCCCTGATCCCACCGGATTCTGTGTACCCTGCAACCCTGTGTTGGATGGGATAGATGTTCATGGGGTCTTCAATCCGACGGTGGGCACTGCTTTTCCCGCTGCTGATGCTCGCCGGCTGCGGGCAACCCGAGGCGCCTGCGCTCGATCAGCAACTCTACATCTGGCAACGCCAGTGGCTGCCTGCTCATCAACACGCCTTGCGTGACAGCCGGGCTGATTTCTCTACGCTGCGTGTACTCGCTCTACAGTCATTTCCTCAAGCCGGCTGGAGTCGGGCTCAAGTTGACGCCCATCTGTTACGACAAGATGGTCGCCCGCTGATCGCGGTAATCCGGCTTGATGGTCAGTTGAAGTCTTTGGATTCGCATGAAGTCATTGCGCAGGTCCAACACTTGATCACTGATTGGCAAGGGCAGGGGTTGACATTGGCCGGGGTGGAAATCGACCACGATGCCGGTGTTGCTCGACTGCCGGCCTATCGAAATCTGCTGAGCGAATTGCGCCAGGTTCTACCGGCCTCCATGGCGCTGAGTATCACTGCATTACCCGCTTGGCTGAACAGCCCGGAGTTGCCGGCACTTTTATCCTCCGTCGATAGCAGCGTGTTGCAAGTGCACGCAGTCAGCGATCCAAGAACAGGTTTGTTCCACGTGGAACAAACAAAAAAATGGACCGCGGCTTGGTCACGCAAAACCTCGAAACCGTTTTACCTGGCACTGCCTGCATATGGCGTGGCGTTGTTGCCGGCGAGCAGTGGCGGGCCGATCGTAGAAAGCGAAGTACCCCTTGAGCGCGACGGTGACCGCCAGGAGTTAATGGCCGATCCCCAGCAACTTCGCAAGCTTGGCCTGGAACTGCGGGATAATCCCCCGGAGCACCTCGCAGGTCTAATCTGGTTCAGATTACCGCTGGCGAATGATCGCCGGGCCTGGAGCCTGATCATGCTGCGCGCTGTAGCACGCGGTGAGGCGCTCCGAAGCCAGGTGACGTTGCAACTTTCAGAGCATCAAGGCTTGTTCGAAATCAGCATCATCAACTCAGGCAATCTCGACAGCCCATGGCCCGAACGGGTGACGCTGGCGGCTAGCGCTTGTGAAGGTGCGGATGCGCTGGCCGGTTATTCAATGCAGCAGACTTCAAACAGCCTGACCTTCAGCCGTCTACGAGAGGGCCGAGTAGCGGCACAGGGGCAGCGCGCCATTGGTTGGGCACGCTGCGCAAAAATTGATCAAGGAGCGTCACATGTTGATCCGTAAGTGGCCACATCATCTGCTATGCCTGACCCTCAGCCTGCCACTGGGGTCAGTGCTGGCCTGTGGCCCGGACTTCCCCATGCGGCTGTTGGACAACCGGGGGCAGACCCTGTCGGAGCTGCCGGAGGGCAACTTCAACTTCGAGGTCAGTCGCCTTGGAGGCTCGATTGCCGGGCTGAAGAACATCGCGCCCGCTACTGGCAGTCAAGATTACAGTTACGGCGAAGAAGCAGGCCAACCCAGCTCGCGGGATCTGGCAGAGCAGGTCGGTTTGTCTGTGGAACAACAGGCTCTGGTGAAGCAACTGCGCAGCGTGGCCGACGCGCGTCAAGTTCAAGTCGACGGCAAAGCACTGCCGCCCGAACTCATGTTCTACCTGGCGGGCGCGGCGGCCTTCAATGCAGCTGACTACGCGCTGGCTGTCGAGTACTTTCACAAAGTATTGGCACTGCCGGCAGATCAGCGCCCGCTACGCAGCACCTGGGCCGCCTATTCCCTGGGACGGGCATTGTTCGCGATGAACTCGCAAGTGGATGCAGTGCCAAGCCTGTTGGCCCAGTCCCGGCTTGCTTTCGAGCAGACCCGTCAACTGAGCATTGACGGCTTCAGTGACCCCTTGGAGTTGGGAGTCGCCAGCCTCGGCGAAGAAGCCCGTGTGGTTCGCACCGCAGGTGACTGGAACCGCGCCATTGAGCTGTATGCCACGCAGAACCGGCACGGATCGCCAGTGGGCTACAGCTCCTTGAAGCAACTGGTGGCTGAATTGGCCGCGATGCCCGAAGCGTCTTTGGCGCAATTGCTCCAGGGAAAGCCAGTGCAGCAACTGGTGACGGCTTCCTTGATCAGCCGACTGGGCTGGTCATTCGGGGAACAACCGCCGAACGAACTAAAGCTGATCAAGCTGCTTCAAAACAGCACGCGCGGGACCCTGGAAAACGCCGATCGGCTGGCGGCGGTCAATTATCAACAAGGTGATTACGCCAGCGCGAAAGCCTTTCTTGAGCACGCCGGGGACGGCGGCCTGGCTTGGTGGCTACGGGCGAAGCTGGCGCTGCGCGATGGCGACAAAGTCGCGGCAACCGCAGCCTATGCCAAAGCTGCTCAGGCCTTCCCGCAGAACGAATCATGGGGTGAGCGCAGGACCCCGGATTTTGACTACGAGTCGCTGCAGCCCAAATGTCGGGTCGAGGGTGAGAGTGCAATTCTGGCGCTGCAGCGTGGGGATTACCTGCAAGCGTTTGATCAACTCTACCGCAGCCAGGACATCTACTGGTTGGACGCGGCGACCGTGGCCGAGCGCGTGCTGACTGTCGATGAGCTCAAGCATTACGTCGATACCAACGTGCAGGTGCCAACGCCCTTTAGCCAGCAGGATGTTGAGGCCTATGCGGCCAAAAAAGAAGCAGAAGGTGGCGAGCAGGTTGCAGCCCCGCTAACGGTCGCGGCCAAACTACGCAACCTGCTCGGCCGCCGGTTGCTGCGCGAAGGACGCTACGACGAAGCGCCGGTTTACTTCGATAACCCCCGGTTGTTCGGCCTGGCGAAGTGGTACGGCGAGCTACGCCACGATGCAGAATCAAAATGGTGGCCGACCAAAAGGGCATTTGCGTACTTCCATGCGGCCGACTTGAGCCGTCACTTCGGCATGGAGTTACTGGGCTATGAGATGTCCCCCGACTACGCGACTTTCGAGGGCAACTACAGCCTTCAAAGCACCGAATTGAAAGTGGGGCCACTGTTGGCGCAGGAAGAGTTCAGCCGTCAGCAAGCCAGCGCTGCACAGCCAGACCTGCGTTATCACTACCGCTATCTCGCCAACGACCTTGCCACTCGGGCCGCCGATAACTTGCCGCATACCAGCCAGGCGTTTGCCGCTGTTTTGTGTGCGGCAACTGGCTGGAACGCGGATCCAGAGCAGAAACAGGTATTTTATCGGCGGTACGTCAACGAAGGGCCGTATGTCGATTGGGCTGTTCACTTCGGTGAGCTCTGCCCGTACCCGGATTTTGAGAAGGCCGACCGACGTTACGTGACGCAGGCCATCAGCCCGGTCCGTAACGTCTTGCGGCCGTATAAAGCGTGGCTGCAACTGGGCGCGGTGGTGGTATTTACCGCCTTTGCGCTGCTGCTGATCAACCGGCACAAGCGGCGCAAGCAAGCCTGATCAAGCCTGCTGGACGAACGTTAGACGTATCGCAAAACCGATCAGCAGGCTGCCGAACAGCCATTGCTGCAAGCGCTGGGCCGAAGGGCTGTGTTGCAGCCAACGGCCCAGTGCGGCGCCGGTCACTGCGTAGAAACTGTCGAACACCAGCCCAGCGCTGACAAGCATCGCGCCCAACATCGTGAATTGCGCCATTACCGGACCTCCCTGAGGGTCGATGAATTGCGGCAACAACACCGAGCAGAACAGCAGGGCCTTGGGATTCAGAAGGTTAGTCAGCAACCCCCGCTGAATGGCTCCCCGCCAGCGAGGTTCATGCAACGCTGTGCCATCGCCAAGATTCACCAGCAGGGTGCTGCGCAAACACTGGATACCGATCCACAGTAAGTAGGCAGCCCCAGCCAGGCGTACGGCATCGAACGTCCAGGGCGCAGCCTTGAATAATGCGGCGAGCCCCAGAGCGGCCAGTATTACGTGGCAGGCCCGGGCGATTCCCAGGCCGATGGCGGTAGCCAGCGCAACGCTTTTACCCTGACGCGCACCCGTTTGCAGCAGCAGGATCATGTCTGGCCCCGGCAACAGATACACCACCGCCAGCGCCATGCCAAACAGCCAGAGTTCGCTCACACTGCACCCCATTCATCGTGGACTTGGTGACGCCAGTTTAGGACGCAACGACAGGGCAGGTCCTTGCGTATAGAACTATCATTCGCTCTGCGTATGGCACAATCTATTGGTTTACTGCCTGTCCACCATCGAGATCTGCCAATTTATGAAACTCGACGCCTACGACCGCAAGATCCTTGCCGCCTTGCAACGCGATGGTCGCCTGAGCAACGTGCAACTGGCTGACGAGATTGGCTTATCCGCCTCGCCGTGCTTGCGTCGGGTACGGATGCTGGAGGAGGCCGGAGTGATCAGGGGCTATCAGGCCAATCTGGACCGTGACGAGGTAGGCTTGGGGCTGACGGTGTTTGTGGGGGTCAAGGTGGAGCGCCATAACGACGAACAGGCCGAGGCGTTTCGCCTGGCCGTGACCGCATTGCCGGAGGTGATTTCGGCGTTCCTGGTATCGGGTGAGTCAGATTTTCTGCTGCAGGTGGTAGTCCCGGACTTGCGCGGCTACGACCGTTTCCTCACGGGCCAGCTGTTAAAACTGCCCGGGGTGAGTGACATTCGCAGCAACTTTGCCATCAACACCGTAAAGGCTCCAGGCGCGTTGCCCCTGGAGCACCTGCCGCTCTAGCACGGCTACATCTGCGTTGCCATTCCCTCCACATTCATCGCCGCCTGACGCAGTGCCTCGGAGCGGGTAGGGTGCGGATGGCAGGTCAGTGCAATATCTTCGGCTGAAGCGCTGAATTCCATGGCCACGCAATATTCGCCGATCATCTCGCTGACACTGGGGCCCACAAGGTGCACGCCCAGAATTTCGTCGGTGCGCTCATCAGCCAGCACTTTCGCGAAACCTTCGGTTTCATGGTTGATCTTCGCGCGACTGTTGGCGGTAAAGGGAAACTTCCCGACCTTATACCCCCGACCTTCAGCCTTGAGCTGCTCTTCGGTCTTGCCGACGCTGGCCAGTTCAGGTCGGGTGTAGATCACGTTGGGGATCAGGTCGTAATTCACCTCGCCCGCTTTACCGGCGATTTGTTCCACGCAGGCCATGGCTTCGTCTTCGGCTTTATGCGCCAGCATCGGCCCGGAAGTCACGTCGCCAATCACCCAGACTCCAGCGGCTTCGGTGCGATGCCTTTTGTTGGCGAGCATCCCGCGCTTGTCCGTCGTCAGGCCCACGTTCTCCAGCCCCAGGCCCTCGGTGTAAGGCCGGCGGCCGATGGACACCAAGACGTAGTCGGCCTCCAGCAGCTCGGCGGTACCTCCCGCAGCGGGCTCAACGCTTAGCTGCACTCCGGTTGCGGACGAGGTGGCGCTGGTGACTTTAGAGCCCAACTTGAAGCTGATCCCCTGTTTGCTCAACGAACGCTGCAGTGTTTTACCTGCCTCTGCATCAACGCCTGGACAGATGCGGTCGAGAAATTCCACTACGGTGACCTGCGCTCCCAAGCGCCGCCATACCGAACCCAACTCCAGACCTACTACCCCAGCGCCGATCACCACCAGATGCTTGGGCACTTCAGCCAGTGACAGCGCGCCAGTGGAGTCGAGGATTCGTTGATTGTCGATGCTGACTCCGGGAAGGGGTGTGGGTTCGCTGCCGGTGGCGATGATGATGTCCTTGGCGCCGAGCTTGGTCTTGCCGCCTTCACTGTCGGTTACCGTGACTTTGCCCGGGCCATCGATGTGGCCCCAACCCTTGATCCAGTCGACCTTGTTCTTGCGAAACAGGAACTCGATGCCTTTGGTCAGGCCGCTAACGCTTTCGTCTTTCTGCTTCATCATCTGCGCCAGGTTCAGCACCGGTTTGACCTCGATGCCCAGGTTGGCAAATTCCGCCCCGATGGCCGCTTCGTAGAGCTCCGAGGCATGCAACAACGCTTTGGACGGCATGCAGCCAACGTTCAGGCAGGTGCCTCCCAGCGTGGTGCGACCTTCGACGCAGGCGGCCTTCAGGCCCAATTGGCCGGCCCGGATTGCTGCGTTGTAGCCGCCAGGGCCGCCGCCCAGTATCACGATGTCGTAGGTGCTCATGCTGTTCTCCTGGATGGAAGATCATCGGAAATTAAAGGTAGTCCGGGGTTAATATTATGTCTGTAATATGTCTCATGCGCCCTCGGCAGGGCAATCATAATTTTCAGAACTCCAGCAGTTTCCGGGAGTCATCTGGGAGGAGGGTGCAGGTTCTGGTGTTTTTTTGACCGGAAGATCCCTGGAAAGCCCGTTAAATCGATAGCCAGCTATTTTTCCAGGATGGTCTAACCTCTCATCAGACGTCTGAAACAAGGGGGATTCTCCATGCTCGCGCGTATTCCACCGGCCTTACAGAATCTGCAGTTGCCGCTTCGCTTGAGACTTTGGGATGGCCATGAATTCAATCTGGGGCCGGCGCCTAGTGTCACTATTGTGGTCAAGGACCCACAGATGGTTTCCCAGTTCACCCATCCGAGTCTGGATGCGTTGGGAGCAGCGTACGTCGAAGGCAAACTTGAGCTGGAAGGTTCAATCACCGACGTCATTCGCGTCTGCGATCAATGGAGCCAGGCCTTGATGGATGAGGACGACGCCGGTCAATTTGTGCGCACCGTGCATGACAAGGAAACCGACGCCAAGGCCATTTCCTATCACTACGATCTTTCCAACGCCTTCTACCAGCTCTGGCTCGACAGTGACATGGCGTACTCCTGCGCCTATTTCGAGACCGGCAGCGAATCCCTGGAGCAGGCACAACAAGCAAAATTTCGTCACCTGTGCCGCAAGCTGCGACTGCAACCCGGTGAGTATTTACTCGACGTGGGTTGCGGCTGGGGTGGGCTTGCGCGGTATGCCGCGCGGGAATTCGGCGCGAAAGTTTTCGGAATCACGCTCAGCAAGGAACAACTGGCGCTGGCCAGGGAGCGAGTCACCGCCGAGGGGCTGGACGACCTGGTAGAACTGCAACTGCTCGACTACCGCGACCTGCCTCAGGATGGTCGCTTCGATAAGGTGGTCAGTGTCGGCATGTTCGAACACGTCGGGCACGCTAATCTCCCGGAGTACTGCAAGACGCTTTTTGGCGCGGTAAAAGAGGGCGGCCTGGTGATGAACCATGGCATTACCGCTAAACATACCGATGGGCGTCCGGTTGGACGCGGGGCGGGTGACTTCATCGGCAAGTACGTGTTTCCCAATGGCGAGTTGCCGCACTTGTCCATGATCTCGGCCGAGATCAGTGAAGTGGGCCTTGAGATCGTCGACGTCGAGAGCTTGCGCCTGCACTATGCGCGCACGCTGGACCACTGGAGCGAGCGCCTGGAAGACAATCTGGAGGCTGCCGCGAAGCAGGTGCCGGAGCAGGCTTTGCGGATCTGGCGGCTGTATCTGGCCGGCTGTGCCTACGCATTTGCCAGGGGCTGGATCAACCTGCACCAGATACTTGCCGTCAAAGCCCATCCCGATGGCAGCCATGAACTGCCATGGACCCGCGACGACATCTATACGCCTTAAAGAATTGGCGAAATCAGCCGGGCTATCCGCATGCCGATCTGTTGCAGGCGATGGGTCTCCCGGCTTTCCTCTTTGGCTATTTCATGGGCCAGGGCGAAATCGGCGTTCAGCATCTGCTCCACCTCGCCGGCGAAAGCACTGTCGACTGTCAGCAGCATCACTTCGAAATTCAACCGGAACGAACGGTTGTCGAGGTTCGCGCTGCCGATCGCGCTGATCTCGCTATCTATCAGCACCACCTTCTGGTGCAGAAAACCAGGCTCGTAGCGGAACACCCGAACACCGGCCCGGACCGCTTCGAAAGCGTAGAGGCTGGACGCGGCATAGACGATGCGGTGGTCCGGGCGCGATGGCAACAGCAGGCGCACGTCCACTCCGCGCAACACAGCCAGACGCAGGGCGGCGAAAACAGCTTCGTCAGGAATGAAATAAGGGCTGGTGATCCAGACCCGCTGCGTGGCTGCGTGGATCGCCTCGACGAAGAACAGTGAGCAGGTTTCATAGGCATCTGCCGGGCCGCTGGCGAGCAACTGGCACAGCACTCCGTCATCCGGATAGACGTCAGGCAGTATCAGCGGGGGCAGCGAGCGCGCCGCCCAGAACCAATCTTCGGCAAACGATTCCTGCATGCAGGCAACGACTGGGCCGCGTACTTCAACGTGGGTATCACGCCAGGGTGCCAGCGGTGGTTTCTCGCCCATGTACTCGTCGCCGACATTGTGGCCACCGACAAAGCCCAGCACACCATCGACCACCACAATTTTTCGATGGTTGCGGAAGTTCACCTGAAAGCGATTTAGCCAACCGCTGCGAGTGGCGAACGCCTTGACCTCAACACCAGCATCGCGCAACGGCTGGACAAAACTGTGGGGCAGGGAGTGGCTGCCAATGCGGTCATACAACAGATAAACCGCCACTCCTTCTGCGGCTTTTTGCAGCAGCAGGCTTTGCAGACGTTGGCCGAGGCGGTCATCGTGAATGATAAAAAACTGGATCAGCACCGCTTCTTTGGCGGAGCTTATAGCCGCGAAAATAGCTTCGAAGGTGGCCTTCCCATTGATCAGCAGGCGCACTTCATTGTTCGCCAGGCACGGCATTCGTCCCAGTTTAGGCATCGCTCGCAGGGACGCGTAGGCGCTGGATGCGCGCGCGGCCAGCGCCTCTTCTACCCAGGGCCGCCAATTAAGCTCGGAGATCGCTTTGCGCATTTCCTCGTTGGCCTGCCGGCGAGCCTTGATATATCCATCAAACGTACTGCGGCCGAACACCAGGTAGGGGATGAGCGTGAAGTAGGGGATAAACACCAACGACAGGGCCCAGGCGATCGAGCCTTGGGCCGTCCTTACGGTGAGCACTGCATGAATGGCCGCGATCGAGCCGAGCGTATGGAGCAGTGCAATCATGTAGCCGAAAATGTGCGGTCCAAAGTAATCCATGGGGCAACCTTGCTCCTGAATATTCAATGCTTAACAGACCATGTTCCGTGCAGAATGTCGCTAATTAATTGGTCCATGAACCGATGCCCGTGGCTGACGTCTAACGGCCACTACTGATCAGGAGTTACACGATGAACGTTCGTCTGCTGGGTTTGGCCATGGCATTTGGTTTGGCACTTCCTGTGGCCGCTCAGGCGCAGATGCTTCAGCCAGGTTTGTGGGAATTGACCTCGAGCAACATGAAGGTCGACAACCAGGATCTCCCGGATCTGCAACTGATTCTCGGGCAGATCCAGAGCCAGATGACGCCTGAGCAACGCGCTCAACTGGAGAAGCAAGGCATCACCATGGGTGGCAAGGGTATTCGCGCCTGCCTGACTCCGGAACAGGTGAAGACCGACAATATCCCCCTGACGGATCCTCAGTCGGGCTGCAAGCAGGAAATCACCGAGCGTACCGGCAACCAGTGGAAATTCCGGTTCAGCTGTCCGAAGGCACAGGGTACCGGCGTGGCCACTTTCCTCAGCGATCGTGAGTTCACTACCAAGGTCAACGGTACATTCAATGCCACCGGTATTCAGCAGAAGGGTAGCCTCGATACTCGAGCCGTGTGGCTGGGTCAGGATTGCGGTACGGTCAAGCCTCGAGCCTGATCCCGATTCCATTCGCTCTGTGCCACAGCGTCGTGGGCATGCAGGCTCTCTGCATGCACCACGCGTAGCTGAAACCCGTCGATTTCATCGCAGTGTTTGAGGGCAATGTGCAGACGTCGCGCGGCGTCTTCGCAGAACATCAGGTTCTGTCCATTTGCCAACGCGAAAGCTTGTTCGTCGGCGCGTTTAACCGCTGTTTGTACTGCGGTGCCTAACGCTGCTTCTGCCACATCTATTATTTTTACCAGTGGTAACTCCCACCCATTCGGAATTATCCGGGCTTGCAGTTGTGCGCTACTGCGCTGGCTGTGAGGTGTCGCAACAATTCCATTTGCGCCACCCAACCACATAAGCACCTCGGTATGCCGCAAAGTCCTGTTGGCGAAATCATTCATGAATTGCTGCTGGATCAGTTGCCGCGAAAGGGCGGCTGAGCAGGGGCAGGTCGACGAGTAGATGACTTCGACATTTAGTTCCACGTGGAACATTCCATTTTCCAGGCGCGCTTGAACACTCACTGGGTATGACCGCCAGCCGGATAATTGGGTGATCAGTGCCGGTCTTTTTAACAGCAGCTCAAAGTGAATGTTGAGGTAGGCACTGTTTGAAAGTCCCTCATGACTCCGCAGAAAGCACTGCAGTACCTGGCTCAAGCGCGCAGGCGTCAGCTCCTGTTGCTCGAGCGATTCTAATGCCAGGTATAGGCGTGACATGTGGATGCCGCGTGCGTCGCCATCGTCCAGGCTGACCCCCGCATCGGCTTTTGCCGAGCATTGCTGGCCGTTGAGCACCACGGGAATGGCAATCCCGCGCATGCCGACCCAATCCAGCGGCAGTGTTTGGTGGGAGGCCTGGGTGGCGATATCCGGCAACGTCAGCGCGTTCATGAGGCAGTTCCATCGTAGAGGTAGATGTTCTATGTTATGTTATTACATATTGAATCTACCACGCCTTTTCTCACAAGAGCGTGCAATGCCTACGAGGAATTTCGCATGCCCCACCGTCTACCCGTCACCGTGCTGTCTGGCTTTTTAGGCGCGGGCAAAAGCACGCTGCTCAACCATGTGCTGCGAAATCGCGAAAACCTGCGGGTGGCCGTGATCGTCAATGACATGAGCGAAATCAACATTGATGGCAGTGAGGTTCAGCGTGACGTCAGCCTGAACCGCGCTGAAGAGAAGCTCGTGGAAATGAGCAACGGCTGCATTTGCTGCACGCTGCGCGAAGATCTTCTGGAGGAGGTGAGCAAGCTCGCCAGGGACGGTCGTTTCGATTACCTGCTGATCGAGTCGACGGGAATATCCGAACCATTGCCGGTTGCTGAAACATTCACCTTCCGCGACGAACAAGGACAGAGCCTGGCCGATCTGGCGCGCCTCGATACCATGGTCACGGTAGTTGATGGGGTGAACTTTCTCCTCGACTACCAGGCCGCAGACAGCCTCGCATCAAGGGGTGAAACCCTGGGTGAGGGTGACGAGCGATCCATTACCGACTTGTTGATCGAGCAGATTGAGTTTGCCGACGTCATTCTGATCAGCAAGGTCGATCTGATCAGCAGCAGCGAACGCTTGGAGTTAATGGCGATTCTTGCGCGGCTTAACGCCCAGGCAGAGATCATTCCAATGGTCATGGGCGAAGTTGCCTTGGGCAGAATCCTTGATACGGGTCGTTTCGATTTCGACAAGGCCGCCCAGGCCCCTGGCTGGCTGCGAGAGCTGCGCGGTGAGCACCTGCCGGAGACCGAGGAGTATGGCATCGCTTCCACCGCCTATCGGGCGCTTAAACCTTTTCATCCCCGGCGTTTTTTCGATTTCATCAACGGCTCCTGGGAAAATGGCAAATTGCTGCGTTCCAAGGGGTTTTTCTGGCTCGCCAGCAAGCACATGGACGCGGGTAGCTGGTCTCAGGCGGGCGGCTTGATGCGCCATGGATATGCTGGGCGCTGGTGGCGTTTTGTGCCACAGGAGCAGTGGCCACAGGACGACGAAAGCATCGCTGCAATCCGAAAAAACTGGGCTGTCGACACCGGCGATTGCCGCCAGGAGCTGGTGTTCATCGGCCAGAATATCGACTTCGCAAAACTCACCGGCGAGCTGGACGACTGCTTGCTCACTGAAGCAGAAATGGCATTGGGTGTGTCGGGCTGGCAACAGCTGACGGACCCGTTCGGACCGTGGTACGAGGAAGTCGCCTGAGGCTCAAGGCTTGAGCCAGTTGCCCTGGCTTTGTGCCTCGCAATAGGGCTTGAGGTACGCCTGATCGGTCACCACACCGTAATAGTGAATATCCTGCCGGTACGGCATATTGGCGACCTGGGCGTTGCTGCAGACGCCAAACGCCCCGGCAGGGCATTCGTTCACATACTGCACGTCGACTTTCTGCCCGGGCAGGTTGGGCTGGCAAAAACCATCGGCGAAGAGTTTTTCCGGTATGTTGCGGTTCTGCTGGCACACTTTCACATCCAGTCGCTCGGCGGTACTGTGAACCACGCAGGCCTGCGCCAGTACCTCGCCCGAGGTCAGCGCCAGGAGCAACGACAATCCCGTCAACCGCATCTTCTACCCCCTTAGAATCCGTCAATCATGTTGCAGAACATCCCGACCCACGTCATTGCCGGCCCCTTGGGTGCTGGCAAGACCAGCCTGATCAGGCAGTTGCTTGAGCAGCGGCCCCAGAACGAACGTTGGGCAGTGCTGATCAATGAGTTCGGCCAGATCGGCCTGGACGCAGCGCTATTAACCAGCGACGCCGATGGTATCGCACTGGGTGAAGTGGCCGGGGGATGTTTGTGCTGCGTAAACGGTGCGCCTTTTCAGATAGGGCTGGGACGTCTGCTGCGCAAGGCACGGCCCGATCGGCTGTTTATCGAGCCGTCCGGGTTGGGTCATCCGGCGCAATTGCTCAGGCAACTGAACGAGGGGCCGTGGCTGGGTGTACTGGCTGTACAGCCGTGTGTACTGGTGCTGGATGCCCAGGCGCTAGCCCTTGGCAAAACCTTGCCACAGGCGCAACAGGAAGCGCTGGGCAGCGCCGGCTTGTTGTTGCTGAACAAGTCGGAACAGCTCAATGAAGCAGATCGCCAGCGCATCGCCGCCAGCCTGCCAGCGCGCCCACTGCACTGGACCCGGCACGCAGCACTGCCGCTAAGCGCACTACCGGGGCTCGATGCGTGCGCTGTGGCCGCTGTGGATAACTTCATCGCGCCCAAGGGGCTGGGACAGCTGCCGGCACTATGGACTGACCCTGCAACGCCGATTTGTCTCTGTCAGGAACAGCAGGGCAGCTGGAGCGTTGGCTGGCGCTGGCACCCGAGCCAGACGTTCCAATTGGCCCACGTCAGTCGATGGCTTGAGGGCATGGTGTGGCGGCGGGCAAAGCTGGTTATTCACAGCGATGCAGGTTGGGTGTCCGCCAATGCGCTGGATAACTCGCCGTTGCAATGGCGGCCCAGTGAGTGGCGCCTGGATTCGCGCATCGAGTTGATCTTCGATGCCCCAGGGGATGTGGTGACGCTACAAGAGACGTTGGCTGATTGCCTGCTCTAAGGCCTCCACTTGTTGTGATCCTGGCGCCATTGGCTCAGCTCGATCACTTCAGCGCGGGGTTTGACGATGTCGACCACCGCCGGTGATTCATCGAATGGCATCGGGTAGGGCGCCAGTTCGATCTGCGCGCTGTGGGCGCCGAACTGGGTGATCGTGCCGTTATGACGGCTTTCGCCGGTTACGGTGAATTCAAAGTTATACACACGGGCCAGGCGCCGGCGGTCGTTGGCATCCTTCATGAAGCCAATTTTTTTCAGCGCGACATTACCGTCCAGCAGCTCGATACCCAGCTTGGCGCAGTGCTGCTTGACCCGCTCCAGTGCACGTTCGCGCAAACCATGGTTATGCCACAGCCACGCGCCAGCGGTGGCCAGCAGCATCAGCACGAAGATATTTCCGAGGGTCAGCATCAACAGGGTGCTCCAACAAGATAGTGTCAGCTTAACTGTGTCCCCGGTCTGTCGTACAGGCTGCGTTTAGTCGCATACTGCGCGGCTCGAATTTCGTTTGACGGAAACTCAGCGCATGAAACGTACACCCCATCTGCTCGCCATCCAGTCCCACGTGGTATTCGGCCATGCTGGCAATAGCGCCGCGGTTTTCCCGATGCAACGGGTCGGGGTAAACGTATGGCCGCTTAACACTGTGCAGTTCTCCAACCATACCCAATACGGCCAATGGGCCGGGGAAGTCTTGTCGCCGCAACAGATTCCGGCATTGGTGGAAGGCATCGCGGCAATCGGTGAGCTGGGCAATTGTGATGCGGTGCTCTCCGGGTACCTGGGCAGTGCGGCCCAGGGACGGGCGATCCTGACCGGTGTCGCGCGGATCAAGTCGATGAATCCCAAGGCGTTATACCTGTGCGACCCGGTGATGGGTCACCCGGAGAAGGGCTGCAGTGTGCCGCAGGAGGTCAGCGATTTCCTTCTGGAAGAAGCGGCGGCCGTGGCCGACTTCATGTGCCCGAACCAGTTGGAGCTGGACAGCTTTTCAGGGCGCCGCCCGCAATCGCTGTTCGACTGCCTGGCCATGGCGCGAGCACTGCTGGCCCGTGGCCCCAAGGCAGTGTTGGTCAAGCACCTGGACTATCCCGGGAAAGCGGCGGATGTGTTCGAAATGCTGCTGGTCACAGCCGAGAACAGCTGGCATTTGCGCCGTCCGCTGTTGGCGTTCCCGCGGCAGCCGGTGGGCGTGGGCGACCTGACTTCAGGGTTGTTCCTGGCGCGAGTGCTGTTGGGGGACAGCCTGGTGGCGGCGTTCGAATTCGCGGCGTCGGCGGTGCATGAAGTGCTGCTGGAGACCCAGGCGTGTGCCAGCTACGAGTTGGAACTGGTGCGGGCTCAGGACCGCATTGCGCATCCGCGGGTGCGGTTTGAGGCGACTGCGATCAGCCTCTGATTTTGCGTTGAACCCATTCGCGGGCAAGCCCGCTCCCACAGAGATTGTCAGTGGACACAATATTTGTGCACCCGGCAGATTTCCTGTGGGAGCGGGCTTGCCCGCGAAAGCTATCTAAGGTCGAAACCAGACCTCAGGCGTCGCCCTTGATCTCCTGATAACGCTTTTCCAGCTCCTGACGAATCTGCCGGCGTTGCTGGGCCTGCACATATCGGCGTTTGTCTTCGCTGTTCTGTGGTTGCAGCGGTGGAACGGAGGCCGGCTTGCGGTCGTCATCTACCGCCACCATGGTGAAAAAACAGCTGTTGGTATGCCGCACCGAGCGTTCACGAATGTTCTCGGTGACGACCTTGATCCCGACTTCCATCGACGTGTTGCCGGTGTAGTTCACCGAGGCCAGGAAGGTCACCAGCTCGCCGACGTGAATGGGTTCGCGAAAGATCACCTGGTCCACCGACAAGGTCACCACATAGCGGCCGGCATAACGGCTGGCGCAGGCATACGCGACTTCGTCGAGGTACTTGAGCAGAGTGCCGCCGTGAACATTGCCAGAGAAGTTGGCCATGTCGGGGGTCATCAATACCGTCATCGACAGTTGGGCGTTTCCGGGTTCCATAAAGTGCTCACGGTTCAAGGCAGGTTATTGGGGCGCACCTCTGCGGGTGCCTTGTCAGCTTTTTTCAAACCAACAGTTATCGGGACGCCGGGCGGGTGGCTGCCGTCACGCCCTGGCCGATCTGTTTCCATATATTGCACCGCCTTTCTGGCGGAAGTCGCGGTGTTACGCTCCAAAAGTCGACCCAAAGGAGCCCCACACCATGCATGCGATCAGTTTTATCCAGGATCTGGCAGTGATCATGTTGGTCGCCGGGGTGGTCACGGTGTTGTTCCACAGGCTTAAACAACCTGTGGTCCTGGGCTACATCGTTGCCGGCTTCATCATTGGCCCGCACACCCCGCCGTTCGGCCTTATCCACGATGAAGAAACCATCAAGACCCTGGCCGAACTCGGGGTGGTCTTCCTGATGTTCTGCCTGGGCCTGGAGTTCAGCCTGCGCAAGCTGTTCAAGGTCGGCGCCACAGCGTTTATCGCAGCGTTCCTGGAAATCGTACTGATGATCTGGATCGGCTATGAAATCGGCCGCTGGTTCGACTGGAACACCATGGATTCGCTGTTCCTTGGCGCGATCCTGGCGATTTCCTCGACCACTATCATCGTCAAGGCGCTGAACGACTTGAAGATGAAGAACGAGCGCTTTGCACAGTTGATCTTTGGCGTGTTGATCGTCGAGGACATCCTCGGCATCGGGATTATCGCCTTGCTGTCGAGCATCGCGGTGAGCGGTACCGTGAGCTCCGGCGAAGTCTTTTCTACGGTCGGCAAGCTGTCGCTGTTCATGATTGTCGCGTTGGTGATCGGCATTCTGCTGGTGCCGCGCCTGCTGGCTTACGTGGCCAGATTCGAAAGCAACGAAATGCTCTTGATCACCGTGCTGGGGCTTTGCTTCGGCTTCTGCCTGCTGGTGGTCAAGCTCGAGTACAGCATGGTGCTGGGAGCGTTCCTGATTGGCGCAATCATGGCGGAATCGCGGCAACTGCTGAAGATTGAGCGCCTGATTGAACCAGTGCGTGATCTGTTCAGCGCAATATTTTTTGTCGCCATCGGGCTGATGCTCGATCCGATGATCCTGCTGCAATATGCCTGGCCCATCGCGGTGATCACTGTTGCGGTGGTGCTGGGCAAGATGCTGTCCTGCGGCTTGGGCGCGTTTATCGCAGGCAATGACGGACGTACTTCACTGCGGGTTGGCATGGGGCTTTCACAGATTGGCGAGTTCTCCTTCATCATTGCGGCGCTGGGCATGACGCTGCAGGTGACCAGTAATTTCCTGTATCCGGTGGCCGTTGCCGTGTCGGTCATCACCACGCTGCTGACGCCGTATCTGATCCGCGCGGCGGACCCCCTGTCGATCAAGCTGGCAGCGGTGATGCCTCAGCGACTGGGCCGGGTATTGGGCATGTATGGCGAATGGTTGCGCAGCATCCAGCCCCAAGGCGAGGGTGCGCTGCTGGCGTCGATGATCCGGCGGATTCTGTTGCAGGTCGGCGTCAACCTGGCGCTGGTGATTGCGATTTTCTTCTCGGGGGCATTTTTCGCCGAGCGCATGTCTGCCTACCTGCAGGACTGGATCAGTGATCCGAGCTGGCAGAAGGCGTTGATTTGGGGTGGGGCGTTGATCCTGTCGCTGCCATTTCTGATCGCCGCCTATCGCAAGCTCAAGGCGTTGTCGATGCTGCTGGCGGAAATGGGCGTCAAGCCGGAGATGGCGGGGCGTCACACGCAGCGGGTACGACGGGTGATCGCTGAAGTGATTCCGATCCTGTCGCTGCTGGTGATTTTCCTGCTGCTGGCGGCCTTGTCGGCGAGTATTTTGCCAACCAACAAGCTGCTGGTGTTGATCGGCGTCGTGGCGGCCGCTGTGGCTGCCGTGTTGTGGCGCTGGTTCATTCGCGTTCACACGCGGATGCAGGTGGCCCTGCTGGAGACCCTGGACAATCACAAGGAATCGTCAGGCCATTGATTGAACCTGCAGCCCTCGGGCCGCTGCGCGGGCTGATGGCTGCAGAATACTGCGTGGCTCAGCTTTCCAGCCAGACGTCTCGGGCCCAGTGCCATACCGATTCCCAGGTTTCTTCGGCAATCAGCTCTTCTTCGGCTTGCCAAAGCACCACGGTGCCGTCTTCTTCGACGCAGTAGTAGTCGTCGCCGTCCTGGCAGATCGGGATCAGGCTGCGATCGACGCCCGCATCCCAGGCATTGGCCGCCACGTCCGGCAGGTAGGTGTGGGACTGCGGGTCGGTCACCGTCACCGGCTCCAGGCTGCCGTAGACCACGTCGCTGACGGTCAGCAAAAATTCTCTGAAGACGAATGGAATGTCGATGAACAGTTGCTCTTCGATCTCTACCAGCATGTCTTCGTCAGGCAGTTCCAAGGGGACTGGTACCGGTTCGTTGGCTTCACGCAGTTGTTCGATGATTTCTTCCACGTCCGGGATCCTCTTGCTGTTGGCGCGGTTTGGTTGGGGCGGTTTATACAGTAGCTTGCTATAGATGCAACCGCGAAATAGAAAACCCCAGCCGGGGCTGGGGTTTTTATTACAGCATTTTTAAAGCAGCGGGTGATCAGCCGTTCTGGCGGATACCGGCTACCAGCCAAGGCTGGTTCTCGCCCTGTGGACGTTCCATGTTCCAGCTTTCGCTGAACACTTCGCCCTGGTCGAAGCGCGAGGTCTTCGACAGACCGCTGAAGGTCAGGGTGGCGATGGTTTTGTCCGCACGGTCATCCACGCCGTCCAGTTGCACATTGAGGTTATCAATGTAGGTGGACTGGAAGCCGTCGCCCAGATCAGCGCGCTCGCGCTTCAGGAACTCCAGCAGTTGCGGGGTCACGAACTCGGCGATCTTGTCCATTTCGTTAGCGTCCCAGTGCTGCTGCAGGGACTGGAAGTGGTTGCGAGCTGCTTCAATGAAGTTGTTTTCATTGAACCAGGCTGGCGCATTGATCACCGGACGTGCGGCAACCGGCGCTGCTGCACCGCCGAAGATCGAACCCATGCCAGCAGGCTTCTGCTCGAACACTTCACGCTGCATTGGCGCGCCGGCCGGGGCCAGGTGCTCCTGCTGCTTGCGGCGACGAGCGGCGATGAAGCGGAAGACCAGGAAGGCGATGACCGCCATGATCAGGATGTCGAAGATCTGCATGCCCTGGAAGCCGCCGCCCATGAACATGGAGGCCAGCAGGCCACCGGCAGCGATACCGGCCAGAGGGCCGAGCCAGCGCGACGCACCGCCGGCTTTGGCAGCGGCGCCAGCGGCACCGGCGGCGCCTGCAGTGGCAGCAGCGCCACCGGCAGCAGAAGAAGGAGCCATTTGGCTGGTCTGGTGAGTCGGCGCAGCGCCGGAGCTCTTGCCGCCACCAAAGCGCTTGGCGTTGGCGTCGAGGCTCATCGTCAGGCCGATGCACAACGCCATGGCGATGCTAAGAAAACGTTTCATAAAGGGAATTCCCATTTGTGGAAGGCACGCGCGCCATGTTGCACAGCTGAAGTGTTACTGGCTAGCGGCAGAGTGTTTCGGGCTTTTGCCTGACAGGTATGGTTCAGCTTCGTCGAGGCAATAAGGGTATGTACTTTTGTCTGTAGGAAAAAGGGATAGGTTCACAGAGAAATGAAACCCTGTAGGAGCGGGATTGCCCGCGAAAGCCGTTTAGTACCTGGCATGGATGCCAGCTGATACACGGTATTCACGAGCGAGTCGCACCGCCGCTCCCACCTGCAAGACCTGCTTGCAGGTCCCTAGACGGCTTCCAGCTTGGCGTAGCCGAGCATCAGCCATTTGCTGCCTTCGCTGAAGTTCACCTGCACCCGGGCCTGGGCGCCGGCGCCTTCGAAGTTGAGGATCACGCCGTCGCCAAAGATTGAGTGACGCACCGTCTGACCCAGGCTGAAGCCGGTTTCCGGAATTTCACTGCCACTGAACAGGTTGCTGCCACTCATCGACTGGTTGCCGCCGAAGGGCCGGCTGACGCTGTTCGACAAGCGTACTTCCTGGATAAGACCCTTCGGGATCTCACGTACGAAGCGCGACACCTTGTTGTAGGTCTCGCTGCCATACAGGCGGCGGGTTTCGGCGTAGGTCATTACCAGGTTCTGCATGGCCCGTGTGATGCCGACGTAGGCCAGGCGGCGTTCTTCTTCAAGGCGTCCGGGTTCTTCCAGGCTCATCTTGTGCGGGAACAGGCCTTCTTCCATGCCCACCAGGAACACATAAGGGAATTCCAGGCCCTTGGCGCTGTGCAACGTCATCAGCTGAATGCTGTCTTCGTGTTCGTCGGCCTGGGTATCCCCGGCCTCCAGCGAGGCGTGGCCGAGGAATGCGGCCAGCGGCGTGAGGTCCTCGTCTTCCTCGGTGTTTTCGAAGTTGCGGGCAGCGCTGACCAGTTCCTCAAGGTTTTCCACCCGTGCCTGGCCTTTTTCACCTTTTTCCGCTTCGTGGTAGGCAATCAGCCCGGACTGCTCGATAACAGTCTGGGTCATCAGGTGCAGCGGCATTTCCATGCATTTGGCGGCGAGGTTCTCGATCAGCTCGATAAAGCCTCCCAAGGCGCCGGCAGCACGTCCGGTAAGGCCCTTGTTGGCCACCAGCAGGCGCATGGCTTCCCACATCGAGACGTCGCTATGGCGCGCATGCTCGCGGATCGCTTCGACGGTTTTCTCACCGATGCCACGGGCGGGCACGTTGATCACCCGTTCCAGGGCGGCGTCGTTGCCTCGACCTTCCAGTAACCGCAGGTACGCCATGGCGTTCTTGATTTCTGCACGCTCGAAGAAGCGCTGGCCGCCATAGATGCGATACGGAATGCGTTCGCGCAGCAATGCTTCTTCCAGAACGCGAGATTGGGCGTTCGAGCGATACAGAATTGCGATATCGCTGCGTGCAAGGCCAGTTTTCAGCGCGCTTTCGATGGTTTCGACAACGTAACGCGCCTCATCGTGCTCGTTGAAAGCCGCGTACAGGTTGATCGCCTCGCCATCGCCGCCGTCCGTCCACAGTTCTTTGCCCAGGCGCCCGGTGTTGTTGGCGATCAGGGCATTGGCCGCTTTGAGGATGCCGGCCGTGGAGCGGTAGTTCTGCTCCAGGCGGATGGTTTGCGAATCCGGGAAGTCGGAGGAGTACTGATGAATGTTTTCGATTTTCGCGCCGCGCCAGCCGTAAATCGACTGGTCGTCATCGCCTACAACCATCAGGCTGTCGCCGCCCTTGCCCAGCAGGCGCAGCCAGGCGTACTGCACGGCGTTGGTATCCTGGAATTCGTCCACCAGAATGTGCCGGAAGCGTTTTTGATAATGCGCCAGCAGGCCCGGGTGATCACGCCACAGGTCGAGTGCGCGCAGCAGCAGTTCGGAGAAATCGATGACACCTGCGCGCAGGCAAGCGGCCTCATAGGCTTCGTAGATGCTGCGCATGGTCGCCAGGAACAGGTCGCCACTGGCCTGGATGTGTTGTGGCCGCAGGCCTTCGTCTTTCTGCCCGTTGATGAACCATTGCGCCTGGCGCGCTGGCCAGCGTTGTTCGTCCAGCCCCAGCTCGCGGATCACCCGCTTGACCAGCCGCTGCTGGTCGTCGCTGTCGAGAATCTGGAAGGTCTGGCTCAGGCCGGCTTCCTGCCAATGCGCCCGCAACAAGCGGTGCGCCAGGCCGTGGAAGGTGCCTACCCACATGCCGGCCGGGTTGATACCCATCAGCTGCTCGATGCGATGACGCATCTCGGCAGCGGCCTTGTTGGTAAAGGTCACCGACAGGATCGAGTGGGGTGAGGCGTTCTCGACCTGGATCAACCAGGCGATACGGTGCACCAGCACTCGGGTTTTACCGGAACCAGCACCGGCCAGGACCAACTGACGACCCACGGAGGCAGCTACGGCCTGGCGTTGGGCATCGTTGAGGGAGTTCAGCAGAAGGGAGAGATCATCGCGCATCGGGGCATTCTAGGGTGCGCCGTCACACCGGGCAAACCGAGCTTTGCATTAGCCGATGAAAGACGCACGGATGACGACCGGTCAGTCACTGCCTGCAAGCGCTGGCGGGGCTTGCTCTGCGGCTTTTCAGGGGGCAAGTGCAACCGCAGATTTCATGTTTTTTATAGTGGGCGGCGGTTTGGTCCAGCCACGTGCTTGTGTATGCTCCGTCGACGATTCGGGCACAAGCTCACCATTATAAGAACAAGAATATTGCCTATGACCCTCAGCATCGACCTGTCGGGCCCCTCCGTGGAGCCCCGGGTTATCCGCAGACAATACGCCATGGAAATGGCGGTGGAGCGCACGCGTCTGCTTTACCAGGGATCGCTGCTGCCTACTTTGTTCATGCTGATCAATGGCCTGGTCTGCGCCGGCCTGCTCTGGAGCCCGCAACGCTACTTTCTGGTCAGCATCTGGCTGGTGTGGTTGCTCTCACTGGTGGCGTTGCGGGTTATCCAGGTCGCGGCTTTCGATTCAGCGATCCCCAACCGTCAGGCGCATCCGGTCTGGCGCCGCATGTTCATGCTCGGCTCGGGTCTGACCGGCTTGACCCTGGCGGGTGCCGGTATCGCGCTGGTCCCGGCGGACACCTTCATCCAGCAAGCCTGGGTATTTGGCCTGATCGGGGCCGCTGCGCTGTCGGCGAGCGTGGCGTACGCCGTCAGCCTCCCGGCGTTTCTTTCCTTTACGTTGCCCTGTCTGTTGCCGGCGATCGCCTATCTGTTTTGGGGCGGCGATGAGCAAGGCCAGGGCTGGGGCTGGTTCGGCCTGATTTTGCTGGGGGCGTTGAGCGTGGTCGCCTGGCAGGTCAACCGGCTGATCGATCGCGGCTTGTTGCGTCGCTTCCAGAATCAGGCACTGATCGAGCACCTGCAGCAGGCTCAAACCAGCAGCGATCAACTGAATAAGAAGCTGGCCAGGGAGGTTGAGCAGCGTAATTGCGCTGAAGCTGAACTACGGGCCATTCAGGCCGGGCTGGAAGGCCGTGTTGCCCAGCGCAGCCTCGAACTCGACCTGGCCAACCAGGCCCTCAGTAAAAGCGAGGCGCGTCTGGCATTGGCGCTGAAAGCCAGTGAGCTCGGGTTGTGGGACTGGAACCTGCAGACGGACGAAGTCCACCACACGCAGCTTCAGGAATTGTTCGGCCTGGAGCCAGAGTTAGTGACGGCCATGCTGCGCCATCTCAAGCCACGCCTGCACCCCGAGGACCTGCCGGCGCTCAAGCGCGCATTGGTTGAGCACCTGAAGGGTCGCAGCGAGGACTATCAGATCGAATACCGCGTGCGTCACGGTGACGGTCACTGGGTATGGATCGAGGACCGTGGACGGGCGGTGGAGCGCGGCGAAAATGGCCGGGTGGTGCGCATGGTCGGGACTCGACGCAACATCAGCGTCAGCAAGCACCACGAAACGCAACAGCAACTGGCTGCGACGGTCTTTGAAGCGGCCAGTGAAGGCATTGTGATTTTCGATCCCAATTACGCCCTGATCGCCGCTAATCAGGCCTTCTGCCGAGTGACCGGCTATGAGATCGAAGACCTGCTCGGACTGAGTGTGGTCGATCTGCCGTGCAGTCGTGACGCTCGCCGGCACTACAGCGCCATCCGCCAGGCACTGGAGCAGCATGGCAGCTGGCAGGGCGAACTGGTGGAGACGCGGAAAAATGGTGAGTTGTATCCGCAATGGTTGCAGCTAAGTGCGGTGCGTGATAATCGGGGAAATGTAAGTCATCTTGTCGGCTTCTTCGCTGATCTTTCGGCCAGGCGCGAATCCGAAGAACGGATGCGGTTTCTCACCCATTACGACGAGTTGACGGGCCTGGCCAACCGCTCGCTGTTCCGCGAGCGCCTGCGCGAGGCTCATCAACGGATGCGTCAGGGCGGGCGCAGCCTGGCGTTGCTGCATATCAATCTGGACCGGTTCAAGTTGCTCAACGAGAGCCTGGGCCATGACATTGCCGACGAGCTATTGCAGAAAATCGCCCGCAGGTTGGTAAGTGCGCTGCCCGAGGCCGAAACTATTGCACGCTTGTCCGGCGACGAATTTGCCGTGCTGTTTGACAGCTACGCCAACCTCTCCAGTCTGGCCCGGGTGGCGACACGGGTGTCCGCCAAGTTGCGTTTGCCATTGAACATCGACGGACATGAGCTGGTAGTCAGTGCGTCGATGGGCATCAGTATGCTCCCGGACAACGCCCGGGAAATCTCAGCGCTGGTCAGCCAGTCGAACATGGCCATGCAGCATGCCAAACACTTGGGTGGCAATAATTTCCAGTTCTACACCGAGAGCCTGCAAGCCAGCACCCTGGAGCGATTGCAGCTGGAAAACCAGCTGCGCAAAGCGATCGATGAGAAGCAGCTCAAAGTGTTCTACCAACCCAAGCTCTGCCTCGCCACGGGACGCCTGAATGCCGCCGAAGCCTTGGTGCGCTGGGATCATCCCGACAGGGGCAGGGTGTCGCCTGCAGAGTTCATTGGCCTGGCCGAGGAAACCGGGTTGATCGGTCCGATCGGCGAGTTCGTGCTGCGTCAGGCCTGCTGGCAAGCGTGCGAGTGGCAGCGCCAGGGGCTCGAGCCGATTCGTGTGTCGGTCAATCTGTCTGTGCATCAGCTGCGTCAGGGCAAGTTGGTCAGCCTGGTTCGACAGGTGCTGGAAGAAACCGGGCTGGCGCCGCAATACCTTGAGCTTGAACTGACCGAAAGTCAGTTGCTGGACAGCGTCGAGCACATCATTTCGACGTTCCAGCAGCTACGGGACCTGGGGGTAAAACTGGCGATCGACGACTTTGGCACCGGCTATTCGTCTTTGAGCTACCTCAAGCGCATTCCGGTGGACTACGTGAAAATCGATCAGACGTTTATTCGCGGCCTGGGCGAGGGGCAGATGGATGCCGCGATCACCCGCGCGATCATCGCCATGGCCCATGGCTTGTCGTTGAAAGTGGTGGCTGAGGGAGTGGAGCGGCCCGAGCAACTTGAGTTCCTGCGAGGCGAACATTGTGATGAGGTGCAGGGCTACCTGATCAGCAAGCCCGTTGAGGCGCAACAGCTAGCGAGCCTTCTGCAGTTGCAGGGCTCGAAGTAAATCCGTGAAGGCGTGATTGGCGCTACATGGAGCCATGCTCTGCTGAAAACGAGGGATTCGGTTACGGATTGAGCAGGCAAAAAGCCAATTCATGTAGTATAACTACAAGCTCGCTACATCACGGCGCCTGCCAATAACAAAGAGTCCAGACCTTTGAATCTGTTGCAACACATCGCCCAGTCACGCCACCTCTTACGCAAGTCGGAGCTCAAGGTCGCCGACCACGTGCTGCTTGACCCGGCGGCGGTGATGCACAGTTCCATGGCAGACCTGGCCCACAGCGTGGGCATCAGCGAACCGACCATCGTGCGGTTCTGCCGGGCCATCGGCTGTTCCGGATTCCAGGACCTGAAACTCAAGCTGGCGCAGAGCCTGGCGGCGGGCGCGAGTTTTGGACAGTTCGCGATTCACGAAGACGATTCGGTCGCCGACTACAGTCTGAAAATCTTCGATACCACCCTGCATACCCTGATGGAAGTGCGCGAGCGGCTCGACCCGATCGAGTTGCAGCGCGCAGTGACACTGATGTCCCAGGCCCAGCGGGTAGAGTTCTACGGCTTTGGTGCGTCGGGCGCAGTGGCAGCAGATGCCCAGCACAAATTCTTTCGTTTGTTGCTGACGGCGGCGGCATATTCCGACCCGCACATGCAGGCCATGTCGGCGGTGACCCTAAAACCCACCGATGTAGCCATCTGCATTTCGCAATCCGGGCGCTCGAAGGATTTGCTGATCACGGCCAACCTGGTGCGTGAAAGCGGTGCTTCGCTGATCACCCTGTGCCCGAGCCAGACCCCGCTGGCCGAGTTGTCGACCGTCAACCTGGCGATCGATGTGCATGAAGACACCGAGATCTACACGCCGCTGACTTCACGTATTGCCCACCTGGTGGTGATCGATGTGTTGGCGATGGGCGTGGCCATGGCGCGCGGCCCGAGCCTGGTGAACCACCTCAAGAGCGTGAAGCGCAGCTTGCGCAGCTTGCGGTTGTCGCCCAAGTCGGTGAAGGCGCTGGACGATTAAGATCAAAGGATCGCAGCCTTCGGCAGCGGCTACGGGAATTCACGTACCCTGAGCTGCCGAAGGCTGCGATCTTTTGATCTGTAAATGTTCACACCCCTGTAACGCACATGCCGCCAAACCGTCATCCCCCGCGCCTATCTTGAAACTCCCGTAATCGCCTTGGGAGACTCGAAATGGCCCAGCCCTACGAAGAACGCAACAGCGCCGTCAGAACCCGTCGTCAGCAGGAAGATCAGCGCCGCATGGAGTTTCGCCGCGCCATCGAAGACCGCTGCGAGCGCCGCCAGCTGCTGGCTGAAATCGGCGGCTTTCCTGACGAGCTCGAACTCAACTACTGGCAGGCAGCGCCCGCAGCTTCCCGTCGAAACGCTCAACCAGGGCGCTGATCTGCACCCGCTCGCTGCGGATAAACGCAAGGAATGCGTGAGCCACCGGTGACAGGCGCTTCGCCTTGGCCTGCACCAGGCACCAGCTGCGGTACAGCGGTAACTCTTCCACCGGCAGCTCGATCAATCCGCCGGTCGCCAGTTCCAGGTTCAGGGCGTGACGCGTCAACAGCGCCACGCCCAAACCTGCCAGTACACACTCGCGCTGGGCTTCGGCCGACGAGACTTCCTGGGTCTGGTTGAAGTGCACGCGCTTTTCCTTGAAGTACTCCTCGCAGGCCAGGCGAGTGCCGGAGCCGGGTTCGCGCAGCAGCAAGGTATAAGGTTCCAGATCCTGCAAGCGCAGCGGTCCCAAATGGCACAGCGGATGGTCCGGCGGCGCCACCGCGACTATCGGGTTGTTCAGGAAAGGCAGGAATTCGAGCCCCATGTCCTGTGGCACCATGGACATGATCACCAGGTCATCGCGGTTATCCGACAGGCGCCGAATCACCTGCCCGCGATTGACCACCGTCAGCTGCAGATTGACCTCGGGGTGTTGGCGCTTGAAGGCGGCAAACAAGTGCGGCACGAAATACTTGGCGCTGGATTCCACTGCCAGCTTGAGCTGTCCCTGCAGCGATCCCTGCATGTCCGACAGCTGCATGTCGAGGTTTTCCAGGCGGCCGAAGATGTCCCGGCTGGCTCGCTGGAGTGCTTCGGCGGCCTCGGTCATGTAGAGTTTTTTGCCAACATAATCAAACAATGGCTGCCCGATCAGTTCTTCGATCTGCCGAATCTGCAGGCTGACAGCTGGCTGTGTCAGCGACATTTCCTCGGCTGCACGGCTGTAGGACCGTAGATCACACACCTCATTGAAGATCTGAAGTTGGCGTAATGTCATTCGCATCAAGGACTTACGCATTTTTTCTTCGCTTTTAACCATGGCCGGTAACGCAACTATAAGTCTTTACTTATGCCTGACCCAATAATTATTCATTTTTGTTAATCCCTCGTGAGCGCTAGTGTGGGTTCGCGACCAGATGGAAACATTTGGTCACGTCGACCTGGTCTAGCAGGTTGTGGGTACCACCGGCTCAAGGGAAATTCCAAGTGATAAAAAAGATCCTGATCGCCAACCGTGGTGAGATTGCCGTACGAATCGTACGTGCCTGCGCCGAGATGGGCATTCGCTCGGTCGCGATCTACTCCGACGCCGATCGGCACGCGTTGCACGTGAAGCGTGCAGACGAAGCCCACAGCATTGGTGCCGAACCTCTGGCCGGCTACCTGAATGCGCGCAAGCTGGTGAACCTGGCGGTAGAAACCGGCTGCGATGCACTGCACCCCGGCTACGGTTTCCTTTCGGAAAACGCCGAACTGGCAGACATCTGCGCCGAGCGCGGGATCAAGTTCATCGGTCCCTCGGCTGAAGTGATTCGGCGCATGGGCGACAAGACCGAAGCGCGCCGCAGCATGATCAAGGCCGGAGTACCGGTCACACCCGGCACGGAAGGCAACGTCGCGGATATCGCGGAAGCGCTTATCGAAGGCGACCGCATCGGTTATCCGGTGATGCTCAAGGCGACCTCCGGTGGCGGTGGCCGTGGTATCCGACGCTGCGACAGTCGGGACGAACTTGAACAGGCATTCCCGCGAGTGATTTCCGAGGCCACCAAGGCCTTTGGTTCGGCAGAAGTGTTCCTGGAAAAATGCATCGTCAACCCGAAGCACATCGAAGCGCAGATCCTCGGCGACAGTTTCGGCAATGTCGTGCACCTGTTCGAGCGCGACTGCTCGATCCAGCGACGCAACCAGAAGCTCATCGAGATTGCCCCGAGCCCGCAACTGACCCCGGAACAGCGCGCCTACATCGGTGACCTGTCCGTACGTGCGGCCAAAGCCGTGGGTTACGAAAACGCCGGTACCGTGGAGTTCCTGCTCGCCGAGGGCGAGGTGTACTTCATGGAAATGAACACCCGGGTGCAGGTGGAGCACACCATCACCGAAGAAATCACCGGCATCGACATCGTGCGTGAGCAGATCCGCATTGCGTCCGGCTTGCCGCTTTCGGTGAAACAGGAAGACATCCAGCACCGCGGTTTTGCCCTGCAGTTCCGGATCAACGCCGAAGACCCGAAAAACAATTTTCTGCCGAGCTTTGGCAAGATCACCCGTTACTACGCACCCGGCGGTCCCGGCGTGCGTACCGACACGGCAATCTATACCGGCTACACCATTCCACCGTTCTACGACTCCATGTGCCTCAAACTGGTGGTCTGGGCGTTGACCTGGGAAGAAGCGATGGACCGTGGCTTGCGTGCCCTCGACGACATGCGTCTGCAAGGGGTCAAGACCACCGCCGCGTACTACCAGGAAATCCTGCGTAACCCGGAATTCCGTAGTGGCCAGTTCAATACCAGCTTCGTTGAAAGCCACCCTGAACTGACCAACTACTCGATCAAGCGCAAACCCGAAGAGCTGGCCCTGGCCATCGCCGCCGCCATCGCCGCCCACGCAGGCCTGTGAGGAATATAACAATGAGCAAGAAAATCCACGTCACCGACACGATCCTGCGCGACGCCCACCAATCGCTGCTCGCGACCCGCATGCGCACCGAAGACATGCTGCCGATCTGCGACAAGCTCGACAAGGTCGGCTACTGGTCGCTGGAATGCTGGGGCGGTGCGACATTCGACGCCTGCGTACGCTTCCTGAAAGAAGACCCGTGGGAGCGCCTGCGCCAACTGCGCGCCGCGCTGCCTAACACTCGCCTGCAAATGCTCCTGCGTGGCCAGAACCTGTTGGGCTACCGCCACTACAGCGACGATGTGGTCAAAGCCTTCGTCGCCAAGGCTGCGGTCAATGGCATCGACGTCTTCCGCATCTTCGACGCGATGAACGACGTACGTAACCTGCGCACGGCCATCGAAGCCGTGAAGGCTGCCGGCAAGCATGCCCAGGGCACCATCGCCTACACCACCAGCCCTGTGCACACCATCGATGCGTTTGTGGCCCAGGCCAAGCAGATGGAGGCCATGGGTTGCGACTCGGTGGCGATCAAGGACATGGCCGGTCTGCTGACCCCTTATGCCACTGGCGAACTGGTCCGTGCGTTGAAAGCCGAGCAGTCCCTGCCGGTGTTCATCCACTCCCACGACACCGCGGGCCTGGCCACCATGTGCCAGCTCAAGGCGATCGAGAACGGTGCCGACCACATCGACACCGCGATCTCCAGCTTCGCCTCCGGCACCAGCCACCCGGGCACCGAGTCGATGGTCGCCGCCCTTAAAGGCAGCGAGTACGACACCGGCCTGAATCTGGAACTGCTGCAGGAAATCGGTCTGTACTTCTACGCCGTGCGCAAGAAGTACCACCAGTTCGAAAGCGAGTTCACCGCCGTCGACACCCGCGTGCAAGTCAACCAGGTGCCGGGCGGGATGATTTCCAACCTGGCCAACCAGTTGAAAGAGCAGGGCGCCCTCAACCGCATGGCCGAAGTGCTGGCCGAGATCCCGCGTGTTCGCGAGGACCTCGGTTTCCCGCCGCTGGTGACCCCGACTTCGCAGATCGTCGGCACCCAGGCGTTCTTCAACGTGCTGGCCGGCGAGCGCTACAAGACCATCACCAATGAAGTGAAGCTCTACCTGCAAGGTGGCTATGGCAAGGCGCCGGGCACCGTTAATGAAAAACTGCGTCGCCAGGCGATCGGTAGCGAGGAAGTGATCGACGTGCGCCCGGCTGATCTGCTCAAGCCGGAAATGACCAAGCTGCGCGCTGAAATCGGCTCGGTGGCCAAGTCCGAAGAAGACGTGCTGACCTACGCCATGTTCCCGGACATCGGGCGCAAATTCCTCGAAGAGCGTGCCGCCGGCACCCTGACGCCTGAAGTGTTGCTGCCGATTCCAGAAGCCGGTGGCGTGACCTCGGCCGGTGGCGAAGGCGTGCCGACCGAGTTCGTGATCGACGTTCACGGTGAAACCTACCGAGTCGACATCACCGGTGTCGGCGTCAAGGCTGAAGGCAAGCGTCACTTCTACCTGTCCATCGACGGCATGCCGGAAGAAGTGGTGTTCGAACCGCTCAATGAATTCGTCAGCGGCGGCAGCAGCAAGCGCAAGCAAGCCACGGCGCCTGGCCATGTCAGCACCACCATGCCGGGCAACATTGTCGACGTGCTGGTCAAGGAAGGCGACGTGGTGAAAGCCGGGCAGGCCGTGCTGATCACCGAAGCGATGAAAATGGAAACCGAAGTCCAGGCCGCCATCGCCGGCAAAGTTACCGCCATTCACGTGGCCAAGGGCGACCGGGTGAACCCGGGCGAAATCCTGATCGAGATCGAAGGCTGATTAACAGCCTCGGTACACCGCTTTAAACCTCGGGGGGGCATGTGCTCCCCTTTTTTTTGGCTGTCGTTTGGGCGGTTGCCGACAAGCGTCTGGCATCTGCATTATTTTGCGTTTTTTATTAAAAGTTTTAACTTGATCTGCATTCTACTGCAGTTCGCAAGGGTGCTTCCCAGGTCTGAATGCACTATATTGCGTGTTGGCTTCGCAATTGACGTCAAAATGTGCATTTAAATGCAGGTGAAGATGGCATGTATAACCTCACCTTACAGGTCTACATCGACGCTACCTGGCGCGACGCCATGGTCTTGAGCTTTGACAGCCCTGAAAAAGGCTTTGAGAGCCGCTGCAGTTTCGGTTACGAACAGAGTTATCTGGCCGACAACTATGAATCCATCGGAACACCTTTCGCGAAAGCTGTGAGTGCCAGGCTTCCACTGGATTGGGATGGATGGCGCTCCAATGCCCCGGCGTTCGTGTATGACATTGCACCTGCAGGAGCGGCGAAAAGATTTCTAATGGCTCGCATCGGCCGAGACAAGCCTGCAAATATCGACGCTGCCCTTTATCTACTGGCTCGAAGCACGCCGGCACCGATCGGCAATATGCGGATAAAAGAATCTGCTGAAGCAGTAGACCCGCGCGAGGCAATGGGTTTCGAGCGTCAGGACGTGATCGCCCGTGATAACCGGTTTCTTGAATATGCCTATGAGCAAGGTGCCGCGATTGGTGGAGCGACGGGGGCGGGAGGCGAGGCTCCAAAGCTTTTGCTGGCTCAAAATAAAAGTGGTCTTCTATACCCCGACGCTGTGCTTGAGGATGCCGAGGTTACCCAGCACTGGTTCGTGAAGTTCGCCCGCAATAAGGGCTCGAAAACAGACCAGGATATCCTCAGGAGTGAGTATCACTACTACAAGGCGCTGCAGGATCTGGGGATAGAAACAATTGAGGCGCAGAGCCTGGCTTTGGAAGAGGCCACCAAGCCGAGTCTGTGGATGAAGCGTTTTGATCGCCGAGTGACCGATCAGAGAATCGAGCGCCTTGCCGTCGAATCGGTCTATTCGTTGGCAAATATCACTACACCCGGTAGTGCCATGGATCACATCGAAGTGATTCGACTGCTCGCGAAGCTTTGGCGTGGCGCGGGACAAGTTGATGAAATCCCTGATTTGGTCGCTGATTATCTGAGACGCGACTTGATCAATAAGATTCTCGGTAACTCAGACAACCATGGTCGCAACACCGCGATTATCCGTGGCACTGATTCGTTTCGACTGGCACCGATTTACGATCTGGCACCGATGGTGATGGACGATGAAGGTGTTACACGTACTACCAAGTGGCCAAAAGAACTGGAACGGGCAGGTGACGTGGATTGGCGTGGCGTGTGTAGCGCCGTGGCTGAACTGGCCGATCCGAATGACCCATTGGCCACACTCGGCGATGCATCGCAAATCTACGAGCGCCTGCGTGCGGATGCCCGACGCCTGGCTGCACTTCCCGACATTCTAAGTGCCAGTGGTTTGCCTGACGCGACGATGAATCACCCGCGAATTGCCTTGAAAAGCCTGGAGCACCGTTTGATAGAGTGGGACTTGAAATGAGCATGACGGTTGCAGAGCGCACAAAGCTCATTGAGAGCATCCGGGAGGCACTTGCCCAAGGCACTCTTGAAATCGGCGAGGCGGTTCGCCGTTTACGTGTGGAGGTCACGGGCCTGCACCAGACGCAGTTTGCGAAAATGTGCAAGATTTCGGTGCGCACGCTGGTACATATCGAGCATGGGGAGGGGAATCAGACGTTGAAATCCCTGAATGCAGTGTTCAGACCTTTTGGAATGAAAATGGGGGTGGTGCGGCTGCGGCGCGATAGTGAGCGTTGAACTACGCCGCGCCGCCAATCCGTAGGAGCCGGCTTGCCGGCGATTGCGATGGCTCACGCGCCACCGCCGGTAAGCCGATCAGTCCCTAAGCCCGGCACTCCGCCAGCGTCTTCAACTGACCCGACGTCGTCTGGTTTTCATCCGACAACCACTGTTCGAAGCCCGCGCCGATGGCCGGCCACTCCGAGTCCAGGATCGAATACCAGGCGGTGTCGCGGTTCTGGCCCTTGACCACCATGTGCTGGCGGAACACCCCTTCAAAGCTGAATCCCAGCCGCTCGGCCGCATACTTGGAGCGAGCGTTGCCGTTGTTGCACTTCCACTCCAGGCGGCGGTAACCCAAGGCAAAGGATTCCCTGGCCAGCAGATACACAGCCTCGGTGCTTTTCGGCGAGCGTTGCATCGGTGCGCCAAAGGTCACGTGGCCGATCTCGATGCGGCCCTGGGCCGCAACGATCGACATCAGGCTGAGGATGCCCTGCACCTCATCGCTGGCGCGGTCGATCACGCTGAAAAAATAGGGGTCGCTGTGGGCCGCATGATTGTTCAACCAATCGTCGAACACGCTGCGCTCTGGAAACGGTCCATAAGGCAGGTAATCCCACAGCTTGGGATCTGCGCCCGGACCTTGCAGGGCTTTGAACAAGCCATCGGCGTGACGGGCCGCATCGAGTTTCTCAAGGCGGATAAACCGACCTTCGATGGTTTGAACCGAGGGGGCCGGGACGCCCTTCCAGTCCGCGAGTGAAGTCGACATGCTGTTCTCCTTGAACCTTAAAGGGCTTTACGAAACTGGATGAAACCGGGCCGCTCGGCGATACGCTCGTAGAGCTGGATCGCGGTGGCGTTGGTCTCGTGAGTCAACCAGTGGACCTTGCAGCAGCCATCGTTTTTGGCGGTGGCGTAGACGAATTCGATCAACTGGCGGCCGACGCCCGTGCCGCGGGTGTGTGGTGCCACCAGCAGGTCCTGCAGGTAGCAGGAATTCTCGATGCTCCAGTTTGATCGATGGTAGATGAAATGCACCATGCCTACCGCTCGACCATCCGCCCAGGCCAGCGCGGCGTGGGTCGGCTCGCCTGGATCGAGGATGCGCTCCCAGGTGCTTCGGGTGACCGTTTCAGGCAGCTGGGTGTTGTAAAAATCCAGATAGGTTTGCCACAAGGGTAGCCAGGCGGCGTGATCGCCGGCGGTGACCTGGCGGATGTCGAGCTGACTCATGTTGGTTCCTTAACGCATCAAGTGAGCGAGAGCCTTATCATGCGCATCGGGGCTGGCGCCGAGCCCCTCGCGCACGCCGGCATAATCGGCGGGGCTACGGTTCTGGCCGAGTTTGCGTTTACCTTCCAGGCGCTGGATTGGCAGGGCAAAGCCGACGATGGCCTTGAGCATCCCGTCAATGTAGTCGGCCGGAGCGTCGCTCACTTTCCACGGCTGCGCGCGGGCCGCTTCATGACGATCGGTCAAGCCGCTGACCAGCTCCAGCAGACGCCCGGCATCGCTGAACACCTCGGCAGTGCCGTACGCGTGCACGGCGATGTAGTTCCAGGTGGGCACGACTTTGCCGTGCTCGGCTTTGCTGGGGTAAAACCCGGGGCTGACATAGGCATCGGCACCGGCAAATATCACCATCGCTTCAGCACCATTGTGCAGTTCCTTCCACTGTGGATTGGCCCTGGCGAAATGACCGTAGAGCGTGCCATTGGGACCTTCGTCGCCGCGCAGCAACAGGGGCAGGTGACTGGCTTGCAAGCCTTGTTCGCCATGGGTGACGACCAGGGCGAGACGGGTGGCGAGTATCTGCTGCTGCAGTTCGTCCAAATCGTGGATGGCAAAGCTGCTTGGGTTGTACATGGAAAAATTCCTTGGCGAATGCCTGCATCCTAGGCAGGCTATTGGTCTGTTGTAAGAGCCATTAACGACCAATTTCATAGGTCCATTACCATGAGCCAGTCGCTGCTTTCCCTGTCGTTCAATCCGGCTGGTATCGAACTCGATCGACGCCAGGGTCTGAGTCGACAGCTTTACCAGGCTTTACGACTGCGCGTGCTGGATGGACGGCTGGCCAGTGGCACCCGATTGCCTGCAACACGCGATCTGGCGTCAGCGCTGGCAATTTCCCGCAATAGCGTGGTGCGGGCGTACGATCAACTGTATGCCGAAGGGTTTATCGAGGGGCGAGTGGGAGACGGGACTTATGTCGCGCAATTGCCCCAAGCGGACTCGCTCGACAAAAAACTATCCACAAAAGTATCCACAGGGTTTTCAACAGGCTTGTCCACAGCCTTATCCACAAATTGGCTGGACTTACCTGTAATTTCATCCAGTAAAGTTATCCACAATGGTGCTCTGGAACGGGTCGAAAAGAACCATTTAGCGACACCACCCAGCGGGCCGCCTCGGGCATTTCGGGTGGGTGTGCCGGCGTTCGACCTGTTCCCTTTTGAGATATGGGCCAAGCTGAACGCGGCTTTCTGGCGTAAACCGGACTTGCAGCAGTTGTGCTACGGCGATCCGGCCGGCGATGCGCGATTGCGAGGGTTGATTGCCGCGTATTTGCGTAGTTCCCGGGGAATGCAGTGCACCGCTGAGCAAATAGTGATCACCAGTGGTGCGCAACAGGGAATTAGCCTTTGTGCACAGCTGCTGGTGGAGCCGGGGGACGGGGTGGCGCTGGAAAATCCGGGGTACCGGGCGGCGGGGCATGCGTTCGCGGTGGCCGGTGCGCGGTTGCATGGGGTGGCGGTGGACAATGAGGGTATTGATTGCAACCAGCTGGCCAGCCTTGACGATTGCCGCCTCGCCTACGTAACGCCTTCTCATCAATACCCCACAGGGGTGGTGATGAGCCTGGCGCGGCGACTGGAGTTGCTGGCCTGGGCTGAACGCAACGGAGGCTGGATCGTCGAGGATGACTATGACGGAGAATACCGTTACAGCGGCGCCCCCCTGGCACCGCTGGCGGCACTCGATCGCCACGGCCGGGTCTTGTACGTCGGCACTTTTGGCAAAGTCGCCTTTCCGGCGCTGCGCCTGGGATACCTGGTGTTGCCGCCAGCACTGGTGCAGGCGTTTTCCCAGCGTCGGGCGGTGGACGTGCGACATTCCGAGGTCAGCACCCAGGCGGTCATGGCCGAGTTCATGGCCGCCGGGCATTTCCAGCGGCACATCCGCCGCATGCGCCGCGCCGCTCTTAGCCGACGTAATACCCTCCTGGCTGGTTGGCCGCAGGCGATTGCCGGCATCGGCAGCCTGCCCGGCGTGGCCGCCGGGCTGCATCTGACGGTGGCGGTCGACTCGCCGCGCCGAGAGCAGGAGCTGGTCGAGCAGGCCGCCAGCGTCGATGTGGAGATCAATCCGCTGAGCAGCTATTGGTTGCCGGACTCTTCAACCCCCCTGGGCCAGCGGGCCGGACTGGTCCTGGGTTTCGCGGCGGTTCCAGAGCAAGCCATCCGCGCTGCACTGGGCCGCCTGGAAAAGGTTTGGCGCCGGTAGCCGCTACGAGGCGATATTTGCCAGCGGTTTCAGGTCCAGATAGGGCGTGCGCAGTGCCGGCTCATTGAGTGTGCGTAACAGTCCATCGACAGGCTCAGCTCAATGATTACTCAAGTGCCTGACTTGATTTTGGTCCAGGCACGGGTGCGTGCCCGTTCGGCATCGCGCGGCAGAGGTTGCAGGGTATAGAGCGTGCTCATCGCCGAGTCGGTCGGGTACAGGTTGGGGTTATTGCGAATCGCCGGGTCAACCAGTTCGGTAGCGTCCTTGTTCGGGTTGGGGTAACCGACGAAGTCGCTGACCGGCGCAATCACCTGCGGTTGCAGCAGGTAATTGATGAAGGTGTAAGCGTCTTCGGTGTTCTTCGCACCCTTTGGAATAGCCAGCATATCGAACCAGATCGGTGCGCCTTCCCTGGGCAGGCGCATGTCGACGCTCACACCATTATTGGCTTCCTTGGCGCGGTTGGCGGCCTGGGAGAAGCTGCCCGAGTAACCGACGGCAACGCAGATGTCACCGTTGGCGAT
Source organism: Pseudomonas sp. 65/3-MNA-CIBAN-0223 (assembly GCF_040310425.1). NCBI lineage: Bacteria > Pseudomonadati > Pseudomonadota > Gammaproteobacteria > Pseudomonadales > Pseudomonadaceae > Pseudomonas > Pseudomonas sp. 65/3-MNA-CIBAN-0223. The sequence goes on along the minus strand of NZ_JBEOPV010000008.1, from coordinate 228,781 downwards.
GTCGGCCATGTACTTGGAGGAGTGGAAGTAGGTGACATAGGGCCGGATTTTCATCAGCAGAGCTTCAGCCTTGGCGTAGTCCGCAGGCTGCTTGCTGTTTGGGTCCAGGCCGAGGTATTGCAGGGCCAGTGGCAGGATCTCCGATGGCGAATCCAGCAGGGCGACTCCGCACTGCTTGAGCTTGCTGATGTTTTCTTCCTTGAAGATCAGGTCCCAACTGTCGACAGGCGCCTTGTCGCCCAGGGCGGCCTTGACCTTGTCCGGGTTGAAACCGATCAGGATTGTGCCGTACATGTAGGGCACCGCAAATTTGTTGCCCGGGTCGTTGGCTTCGATCAGCTTCATCAACTTGGGATCAAGGTGACTCCAATTCGGCAGTTTGCTGCGGTCCAGCGGCTGGAACACGCCTGCCTCGATCTGTTTGGCGAGGAACACGTTGGACGGCACCACCACATCGTAGCCGGAGTTACCGGTCAGCAACTTGGCTTCGAGCGCTTCATTGGTGTCGAAGATGTCGTAGACCAGTTTGGTCTGGGTGTTTTGTGCCTTGAAGTCTTCCAGGGCCTTGGGGGTGATGTAGTCGAACCAGTTGTAGACGCGCAAGGTTCGCTCTTCAGCCTGAGCTGCGCCGCCGAGCACCGTGGCGCACAACACTGGCGCGATAAGACGCTTGAGTCTGTTCATTGTTATTGTTTCCTCATTGAGCGCGTTCGAAACCTTCAAGAACGTTCACCGCATTGATGCCGATTTCCTCCACGGCATAACCGCCTTCCATCACGAACAGGGTCGGCACCCCCAGCTTGGCGATGCGCTCGCCCATCGCCAGGTAATCCGGGCTGTCGAGCTTGAATTGAGAGATCGGGTCGTCCTTGAATGTATCGACACCCAAGGACACCACAACGATGTCGGCACCGTATGTTTCGATTTCTTTGCAGGCTTGTTCCAGCGCCGCGCTCCAGGCATCCCAGCCGCTGCCAGCGGGCAATGGGTAGTTGAAGTTGAAGCCTTCGCCTGCGCCTTCACCCAGCTCATCATCGTAGCCGAGAAAGAACGGAAACTCGGCTTCCGGATGGCCGTGGATCGAGGTGAACAGTACGTCGTTGCGCTCGTAGAAAATCGATTGGGTGCCGTTGCCGTGGTGGTAGTCGACGTCGAGGATTGCGACTTTCCCATGGCCTTGGTCGAGGAAGGCTTGAGCGGCAATGGCGGCGTTGTTGAGGTAGCAGTACCCACCCATCAAGTCGCTGGCCGCGTGGTGTCCCGGTGGGCGGCAAAGGGCAAAGGCACTGTGGGCGCCGGCCTGGATCTGGGCCTGTGCGGTGAGTGCAACTTGCGCTGCGCTGTAGGCCGCCTGCCAGGTGCCGGCGGTAATCGGGGCGCCGCCGTCGAAGCTGTAGTAGCCGAGTTGGCCGTGCAGACTGGTGGGTTTGATTGCACGCAAGGTCCGCGCCGGCCAGGTGTACGGCAGCAAGTCGCCGTCAGTATTAAATTCAGTCCAGCGTGTCCAGGCGCCCTTGAAGAAGTCCAGGTAGTCGCGGCTGTGGATACGGGCGATGGGGTCGAGGCCGAAATCTTTCGGTGCATGCACGGGGCCGAGGTTCTGGTTCTGCACGCGTTGCAGCACGTGGTCTGCACGCGAGGGCATTTCAAAGCAGGGCTTGAGTTGCCCGTCTATCAATTCGCAGCGGCCGTGGTGCAGGTGATGGTCGTCAGAGTAGATGGTCAGCATTTCTTGTTCTCCGCAGGCTGATTCGGTTGAACACAGTCTTGCTCGCGCAGGGCAATGCGGAGAACGGCAGGAAAGGCCAAAAGGGGATCAATATGGCCAAAAAATGTGACCGAAATTCGCCCCTAAACGATTTTTCAGGGGCGGAACTGGCTTGGCGCTACGCCACTCCAGCGCACGAATGCATGTCGAAAACTGGCGGTCTCGCTGAAGCCCAGCGCTTCAGCAATCCGGTAGATCGGCATCTGGTCTTCGCACAACATGTGTTTGGCCTGTTCGAAGCGCAACTCGTCGAGCAGTTCCTGATAGCTGCACCCCAACTCCTTGAGATGGCGACGTAACGTGCGCGCGGAGCAATTCATCTGCTGCGCCAGGCCTTCGAGGCCCGGTGCGGCATTGAGCTGTGCGCGCAGCAACTGCCGGATCCGCCCCAGCCATGCCTGCCGTCCAGTGAATTCGAGATTCTGCTTGCGGCAGCGCTCGGCCATGGCCTGATGGGTGATGGTGTCGGCCAGTGGCAGGGGGTGGTCCAGCCAGCGCTTGTCGAAGGCGAACGCGTTGTCCCGCGCGTCGAAGTGCAGGGCGCAGTCGAAGTGCTCGGCGTAGATCGCCTGATAATCAGGCGCCGTGTGTTCCAGGCGCGCCGCCAGCAACGGCAGGGGGTGCCCGAGGAGGTCGTCGCAGATGACTTTCAAAGACACCAGGCAGAACTCGGCGTTGAACACCGCCAGTGCCGGGTTCTCCCGGTAATCGGCGGCGACGAACCAGATGCGCTCATCGTCCTCTTCCAGGCTCAACTCGAAAAGTGTTCCCAACAGCGCCGGATAGCGCATCGCCAGGCGCAAAGCGTCACCGAAGGTGGCACTGGTGAGCAGGGCATAACCGAGCATGCCGTAGGATGAAACGTGCATTCTCCGGCCCAGTTCCAGGCCGATATCACGCTTGAGCGCGACCGCGTTGGCGCAGACCTGCATCTCCTGGTTGGTCGTGATGCGCGTGTCCGCCCGGTTCAGATCCGCCGCACTGATACCGCTGCCGGCGAGCAGGGCGTCGCTGGACAGGCCTTTGGCCTTGAAGGCGTCAAGCACGAGGGAAACGGCGTTGAGGGTGGTGAGGTGGGAGTGGAGCATGGGCGGCTTCCAGCCTGGGGATGGCTGGAACGCAGCAAGTTATGTGCCCAATGATCAACCTGTGGGAGCGGGCTTGCCCGCGATGCGGCGGCACATTCAACATTGATGTGACTGACGTCCGCTATCGCGAGCAAGCTCCCACAGGTTTTGTATGTCAGCTGAGCTCGCCGCACAGGTCCAGCTCGACCAGCCGCTGTACCTCAGCAGAGTCCAGACCGGCACCCAGTAACGCATGCAACTTGCCGAACGCCGCTTCACGGGTCATGCCGCCGCCGGAAAGCACGCCAACGCCGCGCAATCGGCTGCCAGCTTCGTACACGTCCAACTCTACGCCACCTTCATGGCACTGGGTTACCGCGACCACCACCACACCTTTATCCCGGGCCCGCGACAGCGCGGCGAGAAACTCGGGGTTGTCGCTCGGCCCGGTGCCGCTGCCGTAGCACTCCAGCACCAGGCCTTGAATGCCGCTGTTGAGCACGCCGTCCAGTTGCTCGGCGCCAATCCCCGGGAATAGCGGCATCACTGCCACTTTCGCCAGCTGCCTGTGTTGCTGGTAGCCAAGCTGCATCGGCACAGCAGACGCTTTCGCACCACCACCCTGACGCTCCAGACGCTTGAACGGGTGCCGACCGAAACTGCGTACTTTCGCGCAACGAGTCGGGTCCAGCAGTTCGCCATGGAAATACAAATGCACACCTGGGGCCACGCCATGCCCAAGCGCCACCAATGCTCCGCCGAGATTTTCCCAGGCATCGCTGTCAGCGACGCCGGCCGGCAGCATCGAACCGGTGAAACATACCCGGGCCTGCAGGCCGAGCAACTGAAAGCTCATGGCCGCCGCGCTGTAGGCGAGCGTGTCGGTGCCATGCAGGATCAACACGCTGTCGCAGCCCTGGACATCGACGGCGTCAACCACCGCTTCACGCAGTTGCTGCCAATACGTCGGGCTCATGTTGGCGCTGTCGATCAGCGGCGACATCTCGCGAAAACGCCACTGGGGCACCACCAGCTCAGGCTGGCTGTGCAGGTATTCGCGCATTCGTGCTTCGAAACCGGACGCCGGGGCCAGGCCGTTGGCACTGGCCTGCATGCCGATGGTGCCGCCGGTGTAGAGCACCATGACGTGCTGGGCGGCAGGGTAGGAACTGGGAACCATGGGCAAATCTCCACAAGACATGACGTGTGGGAGTGAGCCTGCTCGCGATAGCGCACTGGCAGCCGACATTGCAGTGTCTGTCGTAGCGCTATCGCGAGCAGGCTTGCTCTCACAGGTTTTACATTTTAACTGACGAGCGCAGGGGATGCGCCCGTCATTCACCGATCAGCGTTGCGCTGCGGGTACGCCTTGCGCTTCAGCTTCAGCCTGGGTGGCTGCGGCTGGTGGCTTGGCTGGCCAGGCGTTCAGGTCGAGGTCCAGGTCCGGGAACTTGCTCGAATCGAACACCGGCGTCTTGATGCCGGCAGCGCGCTGGTCGTCGTAGTCACGCAGGATGCGCATGCCGACGTTAAACAGCAGGAACAGCGCGATCAGGTTGACGAAGGCCAGCATGGTCATGGTGATGTCGGCGAATGCGAACACCGTGCCCAGGTTTTCGATCGCGCCCCAGAAGATCAGCACCAATACCAACGCGCGGTAACCCATCAGCGCCTTGCGATTTTCACCGATCAGGAAGCGCAGGTTGCTCTCGCCCAGGTAGTAGTTGTAGAGAATCGAAGTGAACACAAACAGGGCCAGCGCCACGGAAATGAACATCCGGCCCCACTCGCCCACTACGGCTGCCAGCGAGTTCTGGGTCAGGGCAATGCCATCGCCTTCGAAACCAGGGGTATAGAAACCCGAGAGCAGGATCAGCAGAGCGGTACAGGTGCAGATCACGAAAGTATCCAGGAACACACTGAACGCCTGCACCACGCCTTGTGCCACCGGGTGCTCGACCGAAGCCACCGCCGCCACGTTAGGCGCACTGCCCAGGCCTGCTTCGTTGGCGAACACGCCGCGCTTCACGCCCATGATGATCGCGCTGCCGATCAGGCCGCCGAACGCCTGGTCGAGACCGAAAGCGCTTTTGACGATGGTCATCAACATGCCTGGCACTTGATCGAACTGCAGCACGATCACGTAGATGGTCACGCCGATGTACACCAGGGTTTTTACGGGAACCAGCAGGTCGGCGACCTTGGCGATACGCTTGATACCACCAATGAACACCAGGCCCAGCAGCACTGCCAGACCGATACCGGTGTAAGTGGTGTCTAGCCCGAAGGCGTTGTTCAGCGAGTGGGTCACGGCGTGGGACTGCAAGCCGTTGAAGGCGAAGCCGAAGGTGATCAGCAGCAGGAATGCCATGATCATGCCCAGCCAGCGTTTCTGCAGGCCGTGCTGGATGTAGTAGGACGGGCCGCCACGGTACTGGCCTTCGGAATCGCAGCGCTTGTAGAGCTGGCCGAGGGAACATTCGAAGAAGCTGCTGGACATGCCGACCAGTGCAGTTACCCACATCCAGAACACAGCGCCCGGGCCACCCAGGGTCACGGCGATGCCGACCCCGGCGATGTTGCCTGCACCGACGCGGCCGGCGAGGCTGAGCATCAGGGCCTGGAACGAACTCAATTGCCCGGCGCTGCTTTTGAGGCTGTCACGGAACACCGCGAACATGTGGAAGAAGTGGCGCAGTTGTACGAAACGCGAGCGGATCGTGAAGTAGCTACCGAGCCCGACAATGAGCACGATCAGTACTTTTCCTGAGAGGAAGTCGTTAATGACTTCGAGCATGGATTATTCCTCGCTGTTTTTTTGTGTAGGCAAATGCTGGGCGGGGCAGAAACATCGCGTTACACCGATTTGCGCACGGCAAAACAGGCGAGGCGAAGTTTTCGTCCCGGTTCCAAATCGCGGGTTTGTTATTAGTTCGGGTTTCGCATGGGTTTGGGTCTCGTTACCGACGACCGCTCACGCGAAGAGGGGCGGCACTATACCCATGCTTTTGTGTGGGAGCGAGCCTGCTCGCGAAAGCGGTTTATCAGTCCCATCTAATCCAGGTTTGCCACCGCCATCGCGAGCTGGCTCGCTCCCACGGGTTTTTCGGTAAAAAAAAGGGCCTGGGGAGCAAGTCCCCAAGCCCTCAAAAGGTGAGAGGTGTCTAGTCCCTCGACCTGGTGAGCGGTACTGCAAACAACGTGTCGGCTCAGGCTTTAAGCGGGACCAGACGCGGAGCAATCATGTTTTCCGGGCGCAGGATGTCGGCGAGCATTTCGTCGTCGAGCAAGCCTTCTTCACGCACCAGCTCCAGCACGCCACGGCCGCTTTCCAGGGCAATACGGGCGATGCGGGTGGCGTTTTCATAGCCGATGTACGGGTTCAGTGCGGTGACTAGGCCGATCGAGTGCTCGACCAGTTCACGGCAGCGTTCTTCGTTGGCGGTGATGCCGACGATGCAGTGCTCGCGCAGCATGTCCATGGCGCGTTGCAGCAGGCGGATCGAGTCGAAGATCTTGAACGCGATCAGCGGCTCCATCACGTTCAGCTGCAGCTGGCCGCCTTCGGCCGCAATGGTCAGGGCCAGGTCGTTGCCGATGATCTGGAACGCCACCTGGTTCACTGCTTCCGGGATTACCGGGTTGACCTTGCCGGGCATGATCGAGCTGCCTGGCTGACGTGCCGGCAGGTTGATTTCGTTGATGCCGGTGCGCGGGCCGCTGGACAGCAGTCGCAGGTCGTTGCAGATCTTCGACAGTTTGACTGCTGTACGCTTGAGCATGCCGGAGAACAGCACGAAGGCGCCCATGTCCGAGGTGGCTTCGATCAGGTCGGCAGCCGGTACCAGCGGTTGTCCGCTGATCAACGCCAGGCGCTGAACGGCCAGGTGCTGGTAGCGCGGGTCGGCGTTGATGCCGGTACCGATGGCTGTGCCGCCCAGGTTCACTTCAGTCAGCAACTCGGGAGCCAGTGTCTTCAGGCGTGCCAGGTCTTCACTCAGGGTGGTGGCGAAGGCGCGGAATTCCTGGCCGAGGGTCATCGGCACGGCGTCTTGCAGCTGGGTACGCCCCATCTTCAACACGTGGCTGAATTCTTCACCCTTGGCGGCGAACGCCTGGATCAGGCTGTCGAGGCTGGCCAGCAGTGCGTCGTGACCCAGCAGCAGACCCAGGCGGATCGCAGTCGGGTAGGCGTCGTTGGTCGACTGCGCCATGTTCACGTCGTTGTTCGGGTGCAGGTATTGGTATTCGCCTTTCTGGTGACCCATGGCCTCCAGCGCGATGTTGGCGATGACTTCGTTGGCATTCATGTTGGTCGAAGTGCCAGCGCCGCCTTGGATCATGTCCACCACGAACTCTTCGTGGAAATCACCGCGGATCAATCGTGCACAGGCTTCGCTGATGGCAGCGTGCTTGGCTTCGCTCAGGTGACCCAGCTCGCGGTTGGCGTCAGCGGCGGCCTGTTTGACCATTGCCAAGCCGACAACCAGCTTCGGGTAATGCGAAATCGGAACGCCGGAGAGACGGAAATTATTCACCGCTCGCAGGGTCTGGATGCCGTAATACGCTTGAGCAGGTACTTCAAGTACGCCAAGCAGGTCTTTTTCTGTGCGGAAAGATGCAGCGGAGGACATGATAGAAATCATCTCAATATGGACCCGGGCTGTGCCGGAACACTGCAAATGCTAGGCTTGTAGAGAGTTTTCGGCCAATGCTGTTAAACACTGACCTATGCAAATTCGGCATAATGGGAATGTGACGCCGTGTTGGTAAAGAGCGTGTGACCTAATTTGGTGCGTGTCCGGGAGGACTTGATGAATCTGGAAAGTAAATGGCTCGAGGACTTCAGTGCCCTGGCCGCTACCCGAAGTTTCTCCCAGGCCGCCGAACGCCGTTTTGTGACGCAGCCTGCCTTCAGCCGGCGCATCCGCAGCCTGGAAACGGCGCTGGGTCTGCAGCTGGTCAACCGCTCGCGCACGCCGATTGAACTGACGGCGGCGGGGCAGTTGTTTCTGGTCACCGCGCGAACGGTGGTCGAGCAACTCGGTGAAGTGCTGCGCCACCTGCATCACTTGGAAGGCGGGCAGGGTGAGGTCATGCAAGTCGCTGCGGCGCACTCGTTGGCCCTGGGCTTTTTTCCGCGCTGGATTGCGCAGTTGCGCAACGAAGGCCTGAACATCGCCACTCGACTGGTCGCCACTAACGTAGGTGACGCGGTGCATGCGTTGCGCGAAGGCGGCTGCGATCTGATGCTCGCGTTCTATGACCCTGACGCTGCGATGCAGATGGACCCCGAGATTTTCCCGTCTCTACACTTGGGCCAGACCGAAATGCTCCCGGTGTGCGCCGCCGATGCCGATGGCAAGCCACTGTTCGATCTCGAAGGCGAAGGCAGTGTGCCGCTGCTGGCCTACAGCGCCGGTGCATTCCTGGGGCGTTCGGTCAATATGCTGCTGCGCCAGCGGGCACTGCGCTTCACCACCATCTATGAGACGGCGATGGCCGACAGCCTCAAGAGCATGGCGCTCGAAGGCCTGGGGATAGCGTGGGTGCCGCAACTGAGTGTGCGCGCCGAGCTGGCGCGCGGGGAGCTGGTGGTATGCGGCGGCCCGCAATGGCATGTGCCGCTGGAAATTCGTCTGTATCGCTGTGCGCTGGTTCGCAAGGCGAACGTGCGGTTGTTGTGGCGCAAGCTGGAAGGCGGTGCGGCGCAGGGTTCATAAACTGCGCTGTGTTTACGGACGCCAAGATCGCAGCCTTCAGCAGCTCCTGAAGAGATCGGCGCAGGAGCTGCCGAAGGCTGCGATCTTTTGATCTTGTTGGCTGACCTTCAGGTCAATAAAACCGGCACTTTGCGCCGTAGGACAGATGGTCGTTTCGGGGGCTGTTTATCTGCTTCATTACGGTATACTGCGCGGCCTTTGGCCGGTTCGACCGGCCTGAATTCGTACAACAAGCCACGCCGGATTTCCCGCGTGGCTTGTTGTTTTTTGACGCGCCTGCGGGCGCCCAGAGAGAAGAGGCACGACGATGAGTGCACTGGTTGGCGTGATCATGGGCTCCAAGTCCGATTGGTCCACCCTTAGCCACACCGCCGATATGCTGGAAAAGCTCGGCATTCCTTACGAGGTGAAAGTGGTCTCTGCCCACCGTACCCCGGACCTGCTGTTCCAGTATGCCGAAGAGGCCGAGGCGCGTGGCATCGAGGTGATTATCGCCGGTGCCGGCGGCGCGGCGCACCTGCCAGGCATGTGTGCGGCCAAGACCCACCTGCCAGTGCTGGGCGTGCCGGTGCAGTCGTCCATGCTTTCGGGCGTCGACTCGCTGCTGTCCATCGTACAGATGCCTGCGGGCATTCCGGTCGCCACGCTGGCCATCGGCAAGGCCGGTGCAATCAACGCAGCCTTGCTCTCGGCAAGCATCCTGGGCGCCAAGCACCCGCAGTTCCACGCGGTGCTGAAAACATTCCGCGCTGAGCAGACAGACAGCGTCCTGGAAAATCCAGACCCACGCATCGCCTGAGGTTGTTGACGATGAAGATCGGTGTAATCGGTGGCGGCCAGTTGGGTCGCATGTTGGCGTTGGCGGGCACCCCGCTGGGTATGAACTTCGCTTTCCTGGACCCTGCGCCGGATGCTTGCGCAGCCGCGTTGGGCGAGCATCTGCAGGCCGATTATGGCGATCAGGATCACCTGCGCCAGCTGGCAGATGAAGTCGATCTGGTGACTTTCGAATTCGAGAGCGTACCGGCGGAAACCGTCGCATTTCTCTCACAGTTCGTTCCGGTGTACCCGAGCGCCGAAGCCCTGCGAATCGCGCGTGATCGCTGGTTCGAGAAGAGCATGTTCAAGGACCTGGAGATACCGACGCCAGCGTTCGCCGACATCCAGTCGCAAGCCGACCTGGACGCCGCAGTGGCGTCTATCGGCCTGCCTGCCGTGTTGAAAACCCGTACCCTGGGTTACGACGGCAAGGGTCAGAAAGTCCTGCGCAAACCCGAAGATGTAGCAGGTACGTTTGCCGAACTGGGCAGCGTGGCCTGCCTGCTGGAAGGCTTTGTACCTTTTACCGGGGAAGTTTCGCTGATTGCCGTGCGCGCTCGCGATGGCGAAACCAGGTTCTACCCGCTGGTGCACAACACTCATGACAGCGGCATCTTGAAGCTGTCCGTGGCCAGTACCGATCACCCCCTGCAGGGCCTGGCCGAAGATTACTCAAGCCGCGTGCTCAAACACCTGGATTATGTGGGCGTGATGGCGTTCGAGTTCTTCGAGGTTGACGGTGGTCTCAAGGCCAACGAAATCGCCCCTCGCGTTCACAACTCCGGACACTGGACGACGGAAGGCGCCGAGTGCAGCCAGTTCGAGAACCATCTGCGCGCCGTTGCCGGCTTGCCGCTGGGCTCGACGGCCAAGGTCGGTGAGAGCGCCATGCTCAACTTCATCGGCGTCGTGCCGCCGGTAGAGAGAGTGATCGCCATCGCCGATTGCCACCTGCATCACTATGGCAAGGCGTTCAAGGCTGGTCGCAAGGTCGGTCATGCCAACCTGCGCTGCGCCGACAAGGCTACGCTGGAGCAGCAGATCATCAAGGTCGAAGCGCTCATCGCCGAATAGTTTCACCTGACAGCGGCGGAACCATTCAAGGCCCGCCGTTCTCTGATGGCAGTATGCGAAAGTCTGACTAGTCTTCTGCATAGCCATTCAATCAGAGGGAAATGTCATGGGAATTATTGGAACCATCTTTATCGGCTTGATCGTCGGCCTGCTGGCGCGTTTCCTGAAACCGGGCGATGACAGCATGGGCTGGATCATGACCATCTTGCTCGGTATCGGCGGTTCGCTGGCGGCCACTTATGGCGGCCAGGCGTTGGGCTTCTACCAGGCCGGCGAAGGCGCAGGTTTCCTGGGCGCGCTGGTCGGTGCCGTGATTTTGCTGGTGATCTACGGCTTGATCAAAAAGAACTGATTCAGGCGACAAAGCCCTCTCTGCGCGGCGTGCAGAGAGGGCTAGAATGCTCGGCGTTCCAACACTCCCTCAAACCCGAGCACCTCCATGCGCCGCATTCTGTTGACCGTACTTTTATTGGGCGCCGGCCTCGTCCATGGCAGTGAGCTGCCGGAAACCGACTGGCTGCAATTGATGCCCAAGTCCGACCAGAAGGCCCTCGAGGCCATGCCGGAAATCGATCACGACTCTCCCGAAGGCGATGGCACCTTTACCGAAAAAGGTGGCATGAAGCAGAGCAAGGGCTTGCCCGCAGTGATGTATTCGACCAAAACCGTAGCGTCGATGAACGACAAAAAGATTCGTATCGGTGGTTATCCGGTGCCGCTGGAGAGCGACGCCAAGGGTCGCAGCACGCTGTTCTTCCTGGTGCCCTATCCAGGCGCCTGCATCCACGTGCCACCACCGCCGCCCAATCAGCTGGTGCTGGTGCGTTACCCAAAAGGCTTGAAACTGGATGATATCTACACGCCGCTGTGGGTCACCGGCACGCTGAAAGTCGAGCAGGTCACTAACGACCTGGCTGATGCGGCGTATGCCCTGGATGCGGCCACGGTGCGGGTGGTGCAGGAGTCGGATTTGTAGGTGTCCGGTAAAAGCGATGCTTTTAAAGCGGCTTGCTGGCGATGCTCACACCAAGCGTGTGACTCGACCCCGGCGCCAGCACCACCACATCGTCCATCACATTCGCCGTCTCGATGCACAGCATGCGCTGCCAGCCATCGTCAGCCATGTCGCTGAACGCTGCCGCGCGCTCAACCCACGGATTCCAGATCACCACCGAGCGCGAACCGCTGCTGCGCAGCTCGATCCGCCGTTCCCACGCCGGGTCAACAATGCTCAGCGTTTGGGGCGTATCGAGATAGATGCGATCAGTCTCGCCGGTGAACTGCAGGTCACCGATCTGCTTCACGGTTTTCCAGTCATCCAGCGTCTCGATGTAGTTCAAGCTATCCAGGCCCTCGATATGCACAGTGCGCACATCGCTGACCGCGAAATAGCTGTGCAATGCCTGGCTGATCGTGACGCTTGAGTTGCCGCGGTTATGACTGGTCAGGCCGATGTGCAGCTGCTCATCCAGGCGAATGCTCAGCTTCAGATCCACTTCATGCCGCCAGCCTGGAAAGCCGCCATCGGGGTAGGGCAGGGCGAACTCGACCTTCAGGGTTTCACCCTCGGTCTCGATGCCGGCCAGCTCCCAGTCCATCGCCCGGACAAACCCGTGGGCCGTCGCCGGCTCCTGGCTGGAACGCATGGCCTGAACGCTTTGCGGGTTGCGCGCCAGATTGCCGAACCATGGCCAGCAGACGGGCACACCGGCACGAATGCTCTTGCCGGTGTTGAACACTGCCTCATCGTTGAGCCAGATCAGCGGCGGTTGGCCGGCCAACTGATAGCTGAGGATTTGCGCGCCTTGCTGGGCGACCAGCAATTCGGCCTGACCGTGGCGGATGCGCCAGCAGTTCAGTTCATCCAGTTTCATGGCTTCTACGTTGGGCGTGCTCATGGGGCGACTCTCAATCTGGAACAGGGCTGCAATGGACCGCAAAACGCTCCCGGCGTTTGACGCTTTAGGGCTATCGAGCTCTGGACGGAACCGAACGAGTACGCCCACTGCCGTCGATGGCAACGAACACGAACACCGCTTCGGTGACCTTGCGCCATTCGCTGGACAGCGGATCGTCGCTCCACACCTCAACCATCATCTGGATCGAGCTACGGCCGATTTCCAGGGCCTGGGTATAGAAGGAGAGCTGGGCGCCTACCGCTACAGGTACCAGGAACGCCATGCGATCGATCGCCACGGTGGCTACGCGACCGCCCGCGACCTTGCTGGCCATCGCAGTGCCAGCCAAATCCATCTGCGCCACCAGCCAACCGCCGAAAATATCGCCGAAGCCGTTGGTTTCGCGCGGCAATGCAGTGATTTGCAGGGCCAGGTCGCCTTGCGGAATTGGATCTTCTTGTTCGAGCTCTATCATGCCGGGGGTGCCTCTGACCCGTGAGTCTTCATTGGTACTTCAGGTGAATAGCCGTCCTAAGAAAAAACGATTCAGCCCCGAACATACTACGTTCGTCACGTTTTTCGAAAGGCGCCTAAAAGGGAAACTCTGCGAAATCGCCTATGTACCCCGGCAGGCGTTTTCGCACAGCAACCCAGTCAAATCCTTGCAGGATTGCGAGTATATCGGTCGGTAGACTCCGAGACGACCGTCGGGTTCTCATTTTGACCGTCAAATATGCACATCCATGTGCTTTTTCGAACAATTTGCTATCGTGCCGGACCTGCCCAAGCCTCGGCCAGAGCTGTTGAGGTTGCAGATTCGACTATAAGAGAAGCCTTGCCATGACCACAGCGCCCTCGAGCGTCGCGCAGCCAACACAACCCGCACGTCCGCTGACTCGGAATGACTACAAGACCCTGTCGCTGTCCGCCCTCGGTGGTGCGCTGGAATTCTACGACTTCATCATCTTCGTATTTTTCGCCACGGTGGTGGGCAAACTGTTCTTCCCGGCCGACATGCCCGAGTGGCTGCGGCTGATGCAGACCTTCGGCATCTTCGCTGCCGGTTACCTGGCGCGCCCATTGGGCGGCATTGTCATGGCGCACTTCGGCGACCTGCTGGGCCGCAAGAAAATGTTCACCTTGAGCATTTTCATGATGGCGGTGCCGACCCTGATCATGGGTCTGCTGCCAACCTACGCGCAGATCGGCATGTGGGCACCGATTTTGTTGCTGCTGATGCGGGTCATCCAGGGCGCGGCTATTGGCGGGGAAGTGCCCGGCGCGTGGGTTTTCGTTTCCGAGCATGTGCCCCTGCGTCACATCGGCTACGCCTGCGGCACCCTGACCAGCGGCCTGACCGCCGGCATCCTCCTGGGCTCATTGGTCGCCACTGCGATCAACAGCCTTTACACCCCCACCGAAGTCGCTGATTACGCCTGGCGTATCCCGTTCCTGCTGGGGGGTGTGTTTGGCCTGTTCTCGGTTTACCTGCGTCGCTGGCTGCACGAGACCCCGGTATTTGCCGAGCTGCAACTGCGCAAAGCGCTGGCCGAAGAAGTGCCGCTCAAGGCCGTGTTGCGTGACCATCGTGGCGCTATCCTGATTTCCATGCTGCTGACCTGGTTGCTGTCTGCCGGCATCATCGTCGTCATTCTCATGACCCCGACCGTGCTGCAGACCGTCTACCATTTCGCGCCAACCGTCGCCTTACAGGCCAACAGCCTCGCCATCGTCTTCCTGAGCCTGGGGTGTGTTGCGTCCGGCGCACTGGCGGACCGCTTTGGCGCAGGTCGGGTATTCGTGTTCGGCAGCGCCGCGTTGCTGATCAGCTCGTGGACCTTCTATCACAGCCTGTTCAACCACCCCGACTGGCTGTTCCCGATGTATGCCCTGACCGGCTTGCTGGTAGGTACCATCGGTGCGGTGCCCTACGTGATGGTCAAGGCCTTCCCGGCGGTGGTGCGCTTCAGCGGGCTGTCGTTTTCCTACAACCTGGCCTACGCCATCTTCGGCGGCCTGACGCCGATGGTGGTGACCCTGCTGCTCAAGGAAAGCCCGATGGGCCCGGCCTACTATGTCGCGATCATTTGTGGCGTCGGGATAGTGGTGGGTGGGTACCTCTGGAAGAAGGGGCGCTAGCGCGCAATCTTCTTCAATCTTGCCGACCCCGTCGCGAGCAGGCTCGCTCCCACACTGACTCTGTAATCACTTCAGAACCGCTGTGGGAGTGAGCCTGCTCGCGATGCGGGCAACGCGGGTCTCCCTTCCGGCATCGAATGGTGGCCTTTCATCCAATTGTCATATTTCAGCCATAGAGTGTTCACACGGCCTGCTAATACTTGGCCCCGACTTAACACACCCTATCTGCTAGGAGTAAGGCATGAAACTGAAGCGTTTGATGGCGGCAATGACTTTTGTCGCTGCTGGCGTTGCGACTGCCAACGCGGTTGCCGCTGTTGACCCTGCTATCCCGAGCTACACCAAGACCACTGGTGTGTCGGGCAACCTGTCCAGCGTCGGCTCCGATACTCTGGCCAACCTCATGACCTTGTGGGCCGAGAACTACAAAAAAGAATACCCGAACGTAAACATCCAGATTCAGGCCGCTGGTTCCTCCACCGCGCCACCTGCGCTGACTGAAGGCACCGCCAACCTGGGCCCGATGAGCCGCAAGATGAAGGACAACGAGCTGCAGGCCTTTGAAACCAAGTACGGCTACAAGCCAACCGCCATCCCGGTTGCCGTGGACGCCTTGGCTGTGTTCGTGCACAAGGACAACCCAATCCAGCACATGACCATGGAACAAGTCGACGCGGTGTTCTCGTCGACTCGTCTGTGCGGTGGTAAAGCCGACGTTAAAACCTGGGGCGACCTGGGTGTGACCGGCGACCTGGCGAACAAGCCGGTTCAGTTGTTCGGTCGTAACTCGGTATCGGGCACCTACGGCTACTTCAAGGAAGAAGCCCTGTGTAAAGGCGACTACAAGCCGAACGTCAACGAACAACCTGGTTCGGCTTCGGTCGTGCAGTCCATCAGCTCCTCGCTGAACGGCATCGGTTACTCGGGCATCGGTTACAAGACTGCCAGCGTGAAGACCGTGGCACTGGCCAAGAAAGGCAGCACTGACTTCATCGAAGACACCGAAGAAAACGCCTTGAACGGCAAATACCCGCTGTCGCGCTTCCTCTACGTGTACGTCAACAAGGCGCCGAACAAGCCTCTGGCCCCGCTGGAAGCTGAGTTCGTGAAGCTGGTTCTGTCCAAGCAAGGCCAGGAAGTTGTAGTGAAAGACGGCTACATCCCACTGCCAGCCAAAGTTGCTGCAAAAGCACTGGCTGACCTGGGTCTGCAGGAAGGCGGCGCTGAAGTCGCAAAAAAGTAAAACCCTGAGTCCGGGGAAACCCCGGACTCCGTGTGCGGGAGCTGTGTAGGAGCTGTCGAGTGCAACGAGGCTGCGATCTTTGGATCTGGCTTTTATCAGCAAGATCAAAAAATCGCAGCCTCGTTGCACTCGACAGCTCCTACAGGGTTCCCCACACGCCTCCAATTCCCGCTCCGCTGCCAGTTTCCACAGGCGGCGGATTTGTCGCGTCACTGCACTGTCATCTTTCTGTCATACAGGATCGCTAGGGTGTGCGAATGAATGATCTGGCCAATTCCACAATGACTACAAATCCCCCCAAGCGAATTGATTTCAATACGCCTGAGTTGCAACGCAAGCGCCGTATGCGCGCGCTCAAAGACCGCCTGACGCGTTGGTACGTCCTCATTGGCGGCCTTGCCGTGCTTGGGGCGATCACGCTGATTTTCTTCTTCCTGGGCTACGTTGTCGCGCCGCTGTTCCAGGGCGCCGACCTGACGGCCAAGGACTCGATCACGCCCGCCTGGATGCAGGACGCCGGCAAGCCGCTGATGATCTCCCTGGAAGAACAGAACAAGGTGGCCATGCGGGTTTCGGACAAGGGCCAGGCGTTGTTTTTCGACATCGACAGCGGCGCAGAGCTGCGTCGTGTCGACCTGCCGGTCCCGGCCGGTAGCCAGGTCACTTCCATCGGTGAAGACCAGCCGGGTTCCCCATTGGTTGCGGTCGGCTTTTCCAACGGCCAGGCTTTGGTGTTCCGCCACACTTACAAAGTGACCTATCCCGACGGCAATAAGACCATCTCGCCAGCCATTGAATACCCGTATGGCGAGACCCCGATCGCGTTGAACGAAGCGGGCGGGGCGCTGGAGCATATCAGCCTCAACGCCACAGATTCGACCCTGTTGCTGGTGGGCTCCACGGGCGCGCAGCTCAACGTGTTGTCGCTGACCCGCGAAGAAAACATGATGACCGGCGAAGTCACCAGCGAGCAGAAGCGTATCGATCTGCCGCAGATGACCGAGACGGTGAAAAACATTTTCGTCGACCCGCGCCAGCAGTGGTTGTACGTAATCAATGGGCGTGCCCAGGCCGACGTGTTCAGCCTGCGCGACAAGAGCCTCAACGGTCGTTACAAGCTGCTTGAAGATGGCGAGGCGCAGATCACTGCCAGCACTCAGCTGGTGGGCGGTATCTCGCTGATCCTCGGCGATTCCAAGGGTGGCCTGGCCCAGTGGTTCATGGCTCGCGACCCGGATGGCGAACAGCGCCTGAAACAGATTCGCACCTTCCAGATGGGCACCACGCCCATCGTTGAGATCACTGCCGAAGAGCGTCGCAAAGGCTTCATCGCCCTGGATGCATCCGGCAAGCTCGGCGTGTTCCACAGCACCGCGCACCGCACCCTGCTGGTGGATCAGGTCGTCGACGGCCAGGGCATTTTTGGCCTGTCACCACGGGCTAACCGCGTGATCGTCGAGGCCGGCGGCAAGATTCAACCGCTGCTGCTCGATAACCCGCACCCGGAAGTTTCCTGGAGCGCACTGTGGAGCAAGGTCTGGTACGAGAACTACGACGAGCCTAAATACGTCTGGCAATCGACCGCCGCCAACACCGATTTTGAACCCAAGCTGAGCCTGTCCCCGCTAACGTTCGGTACCCTCAAAGCCGCCTTCTACGCCATGCTGCTGGCCGCGCCACTCGCCGTAGCGGCCGCGATCTACACCGCCTACTTCATGGCGCCGAGCCTGCGCCGCAAGGTCAAGCCGGTGATCGAGCTGATGGAAGCAATGCCGACGGTGATCCTCGGCTTCTTCGCCGGCCTGTTCCTCGCGCCCTACGTGGAAGGACACTTGCCGGGCATTTTCAGCCTGTTGATGCTCCTGCCGATCGGCATTCTGGTGGCGGGTTTCGTCTTTAGTCGCCTGCCTGAATCCGTGCGCCTGAAAGTGCCGGACGGTTGGGAAAGCGCGATTCTGATCCCGGTGATCCTGTTCGTGGGCTGGCTGTCTTTGTACATGAGCCCGTACATGGAAAACTGGTTCTTCGGCGGCGACATGCGCATGTGGATCTCCCACGACCTGGGCATCACCTACGACCAGCGCAACGCCCTGGTGGTTGGCCTGGCCATGGGTTTCGCGGTCATCCCGAACATCTATTCCATCGCCGAAGACGCCGTGTTCAGCGTGCCTCGCGGCCTGACCCTCGGTTCCCTGGCCCTCGGCGCCACGCCTTGGCAAACCATGACTCGTGTGGTGATCCTCACCGCTAGCCCGGGGATTTTCTCGGCGCTGATGATCGGCATGGGGCGTGCGGTCGGTGAAACGATGATCGTGCTGATGGCCACCGGTAACACCCCGGTCATGGAAATGAACCTGTTCGAAGGCCTGCGCACACTGGCCGCCAACGTTGCGGTGGAAATGCCCGAATCGGAAGTTGGCGGCAGCCACTACCGCGTGCTGTTCCTCTCGGCCTTGGTGCTGCTGCTGTTCACCTTCGTCATGAACACCCTCGCGGAACTGATTCGTCAGCGTCTGCGCAAGAAATACTCGTCGCTTTAAGAAAGGTAGAAGTCTGTGAAACAGAACTCCCTGAACGGATGGTTCAAGAGCGGCGCCCCGGGCGTCTGGATCAGCGGTGGCGCGGTGTCCATCGCGGTCATCATGACGATCGGCTTGCTGGCCGTGATCGCCGTGCGCGGCCTGGGCCACTTCTGGCCGGCGGACTTGATCCACGCCAGCTACGACGTGCCTGGCCAGGCCAATCACCTGGTCATCGGCGAAGTGGTGCAGAAAGAAGAAGTGCCCCGTGAGCGCCTCAAAAGCGCTGGCCTGCCGGTGCCCGAGCAGGGTCCGGAGTTCATGACCCGTGAGCTGATCAAGGTCGGCAACCGTGACTTGAACGGCAATGACTTCACCTGGGTCGTCGGCGAGTGGCTGACTAACCAGAAGACGCCGCCGGAGCTGATGGCGATCGAACGCCGCGAGTGGGGCAACTTCTACGGCTACCTGGTCAACGTTAAGCAGGATGGCAAAGTCATCGCCGAAGGCGAGGCGGCGTGGCCTGAGTTGCAGGCCCGTGTCGAGCGCGTGAACAGGCTGGCGAGCGAGCTCAAGACCCTGGAGAAGTCCGACATTGGCGCGATCAACGCCGGACTGGAACGCATTCGCCTGCATGGCCGCAAACTGGAACTGGACGGCAAGCTGGACGCTACCGCGCAAGCGGACATGGAGTCCGAGCGCGCCGAGCTCAATGCCCGTTATCAGGACATCGAAGCGCGCCTGGCCGACCTGCATGCCCAGTTCAATCGCGACAGCCTGACGGCCCGCGATGCCAACGGCAAGGAGATCGAAATCGGCATCGGCAAAGTGGTTCACGCCTACCAGCCGAACGCCATGGGCACCATGACCAAGATCGGCTTCTACTTCAGCAAGGTCTGGGAATTCCTGAGCGACGATCCGCGTGAAGCGAACACCGAAGGCGGGATTTTCCCGGCGATTTTCGGCACCGTGATGATGACGTTGATCATGGCGATGATCGTGACGCCGTTTGGCGTATTGGCTGCGGTGTACCTGCGTGAATACGCCAAGCAGAACACCATGACCCGGCTGATCCGCATCGCGGTGAACAACCTGGCCGGTGTACCGGCCATCGTGTACGGCGTATTCGGCCTGGGCTTCTTCGTTTATGTCCTGGGTGGCTCGGTTGACCGGTTGTTTTTCCCTGAAGCCCTGCCGGCGCCGACTTTCGGTACTCCGGGGTTGCTCTGGGCATCCCTGACCCTGGCGCTGCTGGCGGTGCCGGTGGTGATTGTGGCCACTGAAGAAGGCCTGGCGCGGATTCCTCGCACCGTGCGCGAAGGCTCGCTGGCCCTCGGCGCGACCAAGGCGGAAACCCTGTGGAAGATCGTACTGCCGATGGCCAGCCCGGCGATGATGACCGGCATGATCCTCGCCGTTGCCCGTGCCGCGGGTGAAGTGGCGCCGCTGATGCTGGTGGGTGTGGTGAAACTGGCGCCGTCGCTGCCGCTGGACGGTAACTACCCGTACCTTCACCTCGATCAGAAAATCATGCACCTGGGCTTCCATATCTACGACGTCGGCTTCCAGAGCCCGAACGTCGAAGCCGCACGCCCACTGGTCTACGCCACGGCGTTGCTGCTGGTGCTGGTGATTGCGACCTTGAACCTGTCGGCGGTCTATATCCGTAACCACCTGCGCGAAAAATACAAAGCTTTAGATAGCTAAGACAAACCCTGTGGGAGCTGGCTTGCCAGCGATGGCATTACTGCGGTGTAACTTGAAACACCGCACCGCCTGCATCGCTGGCAAGCCAGCTCCCCCAGGGATCGGCACAAGCCACAGATTTTCAGTAACCCATTGGCAAGGCCAGTGGCTCAACGAACCGAATTTGTTAGCACAGGGAGCCTCCCATGCAACACGAAACACATACCCACGGCATCAACATGTCGGCCCTGGGTCGCGACAAACAGAGCCTGAACCTCGAGCAGGAAACCGTGGCTATCGAAGTGCCTGGCCTGAGCCTGTTCTACGGTGACAAGCAGGCGTTGTTCGACGTCAGCATGAACATCCCGAAACAGCGCGTCACAGCCTTTATCGGCCCGTCTGGCTGCGGCAAATCCACGCTGTTGCGTACTTTCAATCGCATGAACGATCTGGTCGACGGTTGCCGTGTGGAAGGCGCCATCAACCTGTACGGCAACAACATCTACCGTAAAGGCGAAGACGTTGCAGAGCTGCGTCGACGCGTGGGCATGGTGTTCCAGAAGCCGAACCCGTTCCCCAAGACCATCTACGAAAACGTGGTCTACGGCTTGCGCATCCAGGGCATCAACAAGAAGCGTGTGCTTGATGAAGCCGTGGAGTGGGCGCTCAAGGGCGCGGCTTTGTGGGACGAGGTAAAAGATCGCCTGCACGAATCCGCACTGGGCCTTTCCGGTGGTCAGCAGCAGCGTCTGGTGATTGCCCGTACCATCGCCGTGGAGCCGGAAGTGCTGCTGCTCGACGAACCCTGTTCGGCTCTGGACCCGATCTCCACGCTGAAGGTTGAAGAGCTGATCTACGAGCTGAAATCGAAGTTCACCATCGTCATCGTGACCCACAACATGCAACAGGCCGCGCGGGTCTCCGACTACACAGCGTTCATGTACATGGGCAAATTGGTGGAATTCGGCGACACCGATACCCTGTTCACCAATCCGGCGAAGAAGCAGACCGAAGATTACATTACCGGTCGTTATGGCTAGCAATAGTGGTTGTTCACTGAACTGACGCTGCGGTCCACCGCACCTTACCGGACGCTCCAAGGACGCCAACATGATTAGTAAAGAAGGCCTTACCCATCACATCTCCGCGCAGTTCAACGCCGAGCTAGAGGAGGTGCGCAGCCACCTCCTGGCCATGGGCGGACTGGTCGAGAAGCAGGTCAATGACGCGGTTACCGCGCTGATCGAAGCCGATTCCGGTCTGGCCCAGCAGGTTCGCGAAATCGATGACCAGATCAACCAGATGGAACGCAACATCGACGAAGAATGCCTGCGCATCCTGGCCCGTCGTCAACCTGCGGCGTCCGACCTGCGTTTGATCATCAGCATTTCCAAGTCGGTGATCGACCTGGAGCGCATCGGTGACGAAGCGACCAAGATCGCCCGCCGGGCCATTCAGTTGTGCGAAGAAGGTGAAGCGCCGCGCGGTTATGTCGAAGTGCGTCACATCGGCGACCAGGTGCGCAATATGGTCCGTGACGCACTGGACGCTTTTGCCCGCTTCGATGCCGACCTGGCATTGTCGGTAGCCCAGTACGACAAGATCATCGATCGCGAATACAAGACCGCCCTGCGTGAACTGGCGACCTACATGATGGAAGACCCGCGCTCTATCTCGCGGGTCTTGAGCATCATCTGGGTGCTGCGTTCCCTGGAGCGAATCGGCGATCACGCGCGCAACATTTCCGAGCTGGTGATCTATCTGGTGCGCGGCACCGATGTGCGTCACCTGGGCTTGAAGCGCATGAAGGAAGAAGTTGAAGGCACAAGTGGCGAAACCGCTAATGTTCCGGGTGTAGCTGACGATAAGTAAGTTTGCCCAAGAGAAACGCCCGGCCTTTTGGTCGGGCGTTTTTGTTTGTGGCTTACGAATTCGAAGCAGCACCCCGCGAACGAAAAGTCCCGGCGTGACTGAGGGTTTATGGCGGTGTGCCATCAGCAAAGCGCTAAGCTTGCCGGGGTTTTGGAAGGGGTGATGGATGAGTAAGGTCAGTGTTTTGGTCGTGGACGATGCGTCATTCATTCGTGACCTGGTGAAAAAATGCCTGCGCAATTACTTTCCGGGCATTCGGATCGAGGACGCCGTCAACGGCAGGAAGGCCCAGGTCTTGCTGGCCAGGGAAACATTCGACCTGGTCCTGTGTGACTGGGAGATGCCGGAAATGTCCGGCCTGGAACTGTTGACCTGGTGCCGCGAGCAGGACCGTCTCAAGACCATGCCGTTCGTGATGGTGACCAGCCGTGGCGACAAGGAGAACGTTGTCCAGGCGATCCAGGCAGGCGTTTCCGGCTACGTCAGCAAGCCCTTCAACAACGAGCAGTTACTGACCAAGGTCAAGCAGGCCCTGAACAAGGTCGGCAAGCTCGACGCGTTGATGAGCAGCGCGCCGGTGAAGATGAGCTCCGCCTTCGGCAACGACTCCCTCAACGCCTTGACCGGTGGCCAGGCGACCGTGGTTGCTGCGCCTGCGATTCCGACGCCGTCACGTGGCCTGATCAGCAACTCGCCACCCAAGGCCGCTGCTGCACCGTCTGCGTCTGCAGGCCGCGGCCATGGGCAGTTGCGCCTGTCCAGTGGTAACCAGCAGTGCGTGATCAAGGCCTTGAGCCTCAAGGAAGCCTTGTTGGTGGTGAAGCGTACTGACACGTTGCCGCAGGTGCTCGACAGTGCCGTGCTCGACCTGGAGCAGGGCGACAATGCCGAGATCGCGCGTCTCAACGGCTACCTGCATGCCATCGTCGCCTATGAACCGAGGCCTGACAGCGAGTGGTTGCAGCTGACCTTCCGGTTCGTGGACCAGGATGCTCAGAAGCTCGATTACATATCGCGATTGATAGCACGTGGTACGGTACAGAAGCATTTTGTGCCGGGTGCTTAAATCCTTGGTTGCCTGAAAGCCGCCATCGCGAGCCTGCTCGCGATGGCGTCATCCGATTCACCACACATCCATTGATCTGCCGATTTTGAAACATCTGCCGCCTACCCAGGTCCATTGCAGCTGCTAGGCTCCCTCCCAGGACTCTCCTCGACAGAACCTCTGCCCATGCTCGCGCGCTTGCTGTTTTTCTGTGGTCTTTTCCTGGCCTCCACCTCGGTTGTGGCCATGACTATCTACAAGTCCAAGGACGCCAACGGCGTGGTCTCCTACAGCGACCGCCCCTCGAAAGGCGCCAAGGTGTTCGTTTTCCGCGATCGCATGGTCGAGCGCCTTGAAGGCCAGGTGTACCTCGACATCAAGAAACAGCAGGGCGCTGATAGCGTATTTGTGCGCAATGACCTGTACGCGCCGGTCGAAATCGAATTGAGTTTTGCCGGTCTGAAGAACGTCAGCGGTGCGCCGAGCCGCCCGATCCGTCGGGTGCTGCCGGCGCGCAGCAACCTGCGCCTGGCGCTGCTCACGGCCACCCGGGCGGGAAAGCCGCTGGTGTATACCCCGGCGTTCAAATATTCCCTGGGCGACCCTGCAGGGGCTGCCCTGGCTTATCGCTACCCATTGCCCTGGCGGGGTGGGCCGTTTCGGCTGAGCCAGGGTGCCAACGGCCAATACAGTCACTTCGGCGCGAAAAATCGCTACGCCATGGACATTGCCATGCCTGAAGGCACGCCGATCATTGCGGCGCGAGGCGGGATGGTGGTGAAGACCGAGAATAACCAGGCCGGCCAGGGGACCGACCCATCAGGCAACTTCGTACGGGTGCTGCACGACGACGGGACCATGGGCGTGTACCTGCACCTGATGCAAGGTTCGGTCAGCGTCCGGGAAGGTCAGCGGGTTGGGGTGGGCACTGCGTTGGCGCTGTCGGGCAATACCGGCAACAGCAGCGGGCCGCATTTGCACTTTGTGGTACAGCGCAATACCGGGATGGGACTGGTGTCGATACCGTACCAGTTCAATCAGCCGGTAGGTGCATTACCCAACTTTGCGTTGGGCAAGCAATAGGTTCTGAAAGCAAAAGATCGCAGCCTGCGGCAGCTCCTACTGGGATTGCGATTCCCTGTAGGAGCTGCCGCAGGCTGCGATCTTTTGGGGTCAATGCGGTTCCCCGCATTGCAATTAATCGAGCATCAACACCTTGGCCAACACAATCTTCGGCCCTTTCATCTTCTTGATGATGATCCGCAGGCCTTCGACTTCCAGGACCTCCTCCTCTTCCGGCACCCGCTTCAGGCTGTCATACACCAGCCCGGCAAGGGTTTCGGCTTCAACGTGGTCCAGGTCAATGCCCAGCAGTCGTTCCACCTTGAACAGCGGTGTATCGCCGCGTACCAGCAGCTTGCCCGGTTGATACGCGAGGATTCCGCGTTCGGCCTTGCGGTGTTCGTCCTGAATGTCGCCCACCAGCACTTCCAGCACGTCTTCCATGGTCAGGTAGCCAATGATGTTGCCGTCGGCCTCCTCAACCAGTGCGAAGTGCGAGCCACCCTTGCGGAACTGCTCCAGCAGCTGCGACAGCGGCATATGGCGCGATACGCGTTCCAGCGGGCGGGTCAGCTCAGCAAGGTTGAACGACTCGGGAATATGGTCCAGTGCCGCCAGTTCCAGCAGCAGGTCCTTGATGTGCAGCAGTCCGACGAACTCCTGTGTATCACTGTCGTACACCGGATAACGGCTGAACTTGTGGCGACGGAACATCGCCAGGATTTCCTTGAGCGGCGCATTG
The DNA here is from genome assembly GCF_040310425.1 of Pseudomonas sp. 65/3-MNA-CIBAN-0223. Taxonomy (NCBI): domain Bacteria; kingdom Pseudomonadati; phylum Pseudomonadota; class Gammaproteobacteria; order Pseudomonadales; family Pseudomonadaceae; genus Pseudomonas; species Pseudomonas sp. 65/3-MNA-CIBAN-0223. The sequence continues at coordinate 204,124 of NZ_JBEOPV010000008.1, read as the reverse complement.
AACTCCAGCGTCACCAGGTCTTCCCGGGAATTGGCCCAGTCGACCACTTCCAGCTCGCCCATTTCCACCGCTGAAGCCAGCACGCGCATGCCCTGGTCGCTTGGGTCCTGACCGCGGCTGGAGTGCAGGATCAGCTTCAGTTCTTCGCGGCTGTAATGGTGGTCGTGATGAGGGCCGGGTTCACCCTGGCCAGCGATGCGCAGGATGGCGTTGGCGCTGGCGTTCAGCAGGTAGATGGCCGGGTACATGGCCCAGTAGAACAGGTACAGCGGCACCGCAGTCCACAACGACAGCAGCTCGGGTTTGCGGATGGCCCAGGATTTTGGAGCCAGCTCGCCGACCACGATGTGCAGGTAGGAGATGATGAAGAACGCGGTGAAGAACGACACGCCCTTGACCACTTCGGCGGACTCGACGCCTACGGCACTCAGGACCGGTTCGAGGATATGCGCGAACGCCGGCTCTCCGACCCAGCCGAGGCCGAGGGATGCCAGGGTGATACCCAGTTGGCAGGCGGACAGGTACGCGTCGAGCTGACTGTGAACGGTGCGCAGGATATGTCCGCGCCAGCCGTTCTTTTCTGCAATGGCTTCGACCCGGGTCGAGCGCAATTTGACCATGGCGAATTCCGCTGCAACGAAAAAACCGTTGAGCAAAACCAGGATCAGAGCAAAAAGAATCATGCCGAAATCGGCGAAGAGTGTCGCGAGGGTCAAGCCAGGGGATGGGTCCATGATGGAGTTTTGCGGGTTCCGTGTATTCGAAAGAGGGGACAGCTGTGCACCTGAAGGGCAGGCACAAGTCACCCAATGTAGCGGCTGACTGGGCGATTGCCTAGTGGCGCGTGCTGGCCGGTATCAGTCGGCGGCGTTGATGGTCAGGGATTTGCTGACCTGAGCCGGGGCGAAATGACAGGTAAACGTGCTGCCGTGCCCGGGTACGCTACTGATTTCCATCCGTGCACGGTGGCGCAACAGCACGTGTTTGACGATGGCGAGCCCAAGGCCTGTGCCGCCTGTATTGGAGTTGCGGCTGGAATCGACCCGGTAAAAGCGCTCTGTCAGGCGCGGCAGGTGCTTGCTGTCGATACCGATGCCCGAATCCTGGACGCTCAAGTGCGCGCCCTGTTCGTCGCCCCACCAGCGAACGCGGATATTGCCTTCGGCCGGGGTGTATTTGACGGCGTTGAACACCAGGTTCGAAAACGCACTGCGCAATTCCGCCTCGCTGCCCTTGAGCAGGATCTGCGGGTCCGCTTCGAGGGTGATGTGCTGGTTTTTCTGGCCGGACAGCTGCTGTGCGTCACTTTTGATCGATTGCAGCAAAGTGTCGATAGCCACCGGTGCATTGTCCGACGGGTAATCGGTGGCCTCCAGTTTGGCCAATAACAGCAGGTCATTGAGCAGCGTCTGCATGCGCCCCCCTTGCTGTTGCATCTGCTGCAAGGCACGGGACCAGCGCGGGTTTACGTCTTCGACGTTATCCAGCAGCGTCTCCAGGTAACCGCAGATCACTGTCAGCGGTGTGCGCAGTTCGTGGGAGACGTTGGCGATGAAGTCTTTGCGCATCTGCTCCAGCTGATGAATGCGCGTGACGTCGCGCACCAGCATCAGGTGCTCGTTATTGCCGTAGCGGGTGATGTACAGCTGGATGCGTACCCGATCATTGGTGGGCGAGGGGATTTCCAGCGGCTCGGAGTAACTGTCCTGCTCGAAATACTCCTTGAAGCGCGGATGGCGCACCAGGTTGGTGACGGGCTGGCCGCTGTCTTGCGGGGTCTTGAGGCCCAGCAGGGTTTCGGCGGCGCGGTTCCACCATTCCAGGTTGCCGTCGGTGTCGAGCATGATCACCGCGTCCTTGAGGGCAGCCGTGGATTCCTGAACCCGGTCAATCACCGCTTGCAGGCGCCCCCGCACGCGCTGGTCGCGGCGTTGCAGGTGGTAGATGCTGTCGAACACTTCGCCCCACAGGCCGTAGCCGTCGGGTGGTGCTTCATCGGGTTTGTGCAGGCGCAGCCACTCGTGCAGGCGCAGCAACTGCTTGAGGGTCCAGGCCAGGTACAGGGCCAGGCCTGCAGCCAGGCTCCAGCCGTAGTAGCCGGTAATCAGGCCGATCACCAGGCAGGCGGTGACCAGCAAAAGCATGTGGCGAATCAGGGTGCCATGCCAGTTTTGATTCACGGAGCGTCCTTAGCGCAGCTCAAGTTTCAAGCTGCAAGCTTCAAGTAGGGGATCGGCTGTGCTTCTGCTGGCCGCTTGTAGCTTAATGCCTGCCGCTGCTTTTATGCCTTCGTGGAAAACCGGTAACCGGTGCCACGCACGGTTTGTACCAGATTTTCGTAGGCATCGCCGAGGGCTTTGCGCAGGCGACGGATGTGCACGTCGACAGTGCGTTCCTCGACATAAACGTTGCCGCCCCAGACCTGATCCAGCAACTGGCCGCGGGTGTAGGCGCGTTCCTGGTGAGTCATGAAGAATTGCAGCAGACGGTACTCGGTGGGGCCCATCTCGGCGGGCTTGCCGTCGATGGTCACGCGGTGGCTGATGGGGTCCAGCAGCAGGCCACCGACTTCGATCGGCGTCTCGCCATCGGTCGGGCCGGCGCGGCGCAGCACGGCTTTGAGGCGCGCTACCAGCTCGCGTGGGGAGAACGGTTTGGTGATGTAGTCGTCGGCCCCGACCTCCAGCCCCTGGATCTTGTTGTCCTCTTCGCCCTTGGCGGTGAGCATGATGATCGGGATGTCCCCGGTCAGCTCGTCGCGCTTGAGGCGGCGGGCCAATTCAATGCCGGATGTACCCGGCAGCATCCAGTCGAGCAGGATCAAGTCCGGCTTGCGGTCGACGATGATGGCGTGGGCCTGCTGGGAGTTCTCAGCCTCCAGGCAGTCATAGCCGGCCATTTCCAACGCGACGGCGATCATTTCGCGAATGGGCGCTTCGTCGTCGACGATCAGAATGCTCCTGCCAACCATGCGTATATCCTCTTGTCATTTAACTGTCTTGCGCCGCATTAGATAACGGAATTATTGCAGTCGTGTGACAGTATTTTAGTCGCCCGGCGATCGCAGGGATCCTGGACTAAGCTCTAAGTCCGAATCCTGACAACCACAAAAGGAAGGTTTCCATGAAGCACATCGCGCAATCCTGGAAGGCACTATTGGTTAGCGCAGCGCTATCGCTGCCGACAATGGCCTTCGCGGCAGACCCGGGCATGGTCAAGGACGGCATGTTGGTCGACCATAAGGGTATGACGTTGTACACCTTCGATAACGACACGGGTGGCAAATCGGCCTGTACCGGTAAGTGCGCAGAAAACTGGCCGCCGCTCAAAGCGACCGAATCCGATAAGCCCGAAGGAAAATGGACCGTTATCATCCGTGACGACGGCACGATGCAGTGGGCCTTTGACGGCAAACCGCTGTACTACTTCGTTCAAGACAAGAAGCCAGGAGACATGACTGGCGACAAGAAAATGGACAAGTGGCACGTACTCCAAGGGCCGAAGATGTAAGCCATCTTCAGTAGGAGCGAGCTTGCTCGCGAAAAACTTGACCGATGACGCGGTGTTCTCCCGGGTTCACGCGTCGATCTCGGGTTCATCGCGAGCAAGCTCGGTCCTGCAAGGGAAGTGTGTTCGTCAGCGCAACGCATAATCCAGGACGATGCCGATAAAAATCGCCAACCCGGCCCAATGGTTGTGCAGGAACGCCTTGAAGCAACGCATGCGGTCCTTGCTGCGGGTGTACCAGAACTCCCAGGCAAAACAGCCCGCCGCCGCCAGCAATCCCAAGTGGAACCAGCCGCCCAGCTCGAATTTCGACCCGGCCAGAAGCAGGCAGCCCAGCGCCAGGCCCTGCAGCGTCAGGATGATCACCCGGTCCGCCTCGCCGAACAGGATGGCAGTGGATTTCACGCCGATCTTCAGGTCGTCATCACGATCAGTCATGGCGTAGTACGTGTCGTATCCCACGGTCCACAGCAGGTTGGCGATCCACAGTAGCCAGGCCGCAGCTGGCAACTCACCGGTCTCGGCGGTGAACGCCATCGGCATCCCCCAGGAAAATGCCGCGCCCAGCACCACTTGCGGGTAGTAGGTGTAACGCTTCATGAACGGGTAGGTAAAAGCCAGCGCCAGGCCACCCAACGATAGCCAGATCGTCGGCGCGTTGGTGCACAGCACCAGCAGAAAACTCAAACCCATCAGCAGCGCAAAGAATACCAGCGCCTCTTTTGAGCTGATTCTGCCGGCGGCCAGAGGGCGTTGTGCGGTGCGTTTGACGTGGCCATCGACCTTGCGGTCCGCCCAGTCGTTGATCACGCAACCACCCGCACGCGTCAGCACTACTCCGAGGACAAAAATCACGATGTTGGCCAGCGACGGCGAACCTTTGCCGGCAATCCATAACGCCCACAGCGTCGGCCACAGCAGCAGGTAGATGCCGATGGGCTTATCCATGCGGGTCAGCTGAATGAAATCCCAGGCCCTTGGATTCAGGCGGTTCAGGGACTTGAGCAGGCTCTGGTACATCAGCAGTTCTCCGGATGAGCGCGGGCGGCGGTCCACAAGGTTGGCAGAAAGACTTCGGCCACCAGCACACTCAGGGCCCCCCGGTCGAAGCGCGAGCGGCGCCCCCACAGTTGTGGTGCCCGGCACTCTTCAGGTAGCCATTGCTCAGGATAGTGACAAACCTCGATGGCACGGCGCTGAAACGCCTGGTCGCAAAACAGCAGCTCACCCAGGGAGCGGCTGCCCAGTTCGTCCATGTGCAATCCATCGCCCTGCAGCGCATTGCGCGACGCCACGCTGCGGGCAAACACCCAGGCCTCGCCGTGGCCGCGCAGGTACACCTCGCGCACCCAGCCGTCGCTGCCTTCGGCCAGGTCCAGCGCGGCGCATTCATCGGCGCGCAGCGCTTGCCAGCCTTCGAACAGCGGCGTGACGCTGAAAGCGTCATTCGACAAACGGGTCAGGCGCCGGGTCAACGATCCTTCGTCGAACAGCCAGTCGAGGGAAAATGCGTCGGGGAGGGGAGCGAGCTGGCCTTGAGGGAGCCAGGGCGGGGCCGTTCGGGGGATAATTGAGTGCGGCACGGTGAGTCATTATTGGCAGCAAATGAGGCGCCGAGCTTACCATGTCGTTCGGCGATTTTGATTGATCGGGCATGGCGCTGCGTCGAACAGGCTTGCATCTGTCGGGCTCGATCAGTACAAAACGCCCTGAGCCGGACGGCAGTGCTGCAACCATCGACCGTTCGTGCCGGCAAAAGCCTGAAACCTGAGGAAATACCTGAATGAAAAAGTGGCAATGTGTGGTCTGCGGCCTGATCTATAACGAAGCCGACGGCTGGCCGGACGACGGCATTGCGCCGGGCACCCTGTGGCAGGACGTGCCGGAAGACTGGCTGTGCCCCGACTGCGGCGTGGGCAAGATGGATTTCGAAATGATCGAAATCAACTAAGACATTAGGGGAGTAGAGAATGAACGCACCTGTCGTGATCGTAGGCACCGGGCTGGCTGGCTACAACCTGGCCCGGGAGTTTCGCAAACTCGATGGCGAAACCCCGCTGCTGCTGATTACCGCAGATGACGGACGTTCCTACTCCAAGCCGATGCTCTCCACCGGCTTCGGTAAAAACAAGGACGCCGATGGCCTGAGCATGTCCGAGCCAGGCGCCATGGCCGAGCAGTTAAAGGCCGAGGTGCGCACCCACACGCGCATCAGCGGCATCGACCCGGGCCACAAGCGTCTGTGGGTCGGCGAAGAGTCGGTGATTTATCGCGACCTGGTGCTGGCCTGGGGCGCAGAAACCGTGCGTGTGCCCATCGAAGGGGATGCCGCAGACTGTGTGTTCCCGATCAATGACCTGGAAGACTACGCGCGCTTTCGTGCAGCCGCTGTCGGCAAGCGCCGGGTATTGCTGCTGGGCGCCGGGCTGATCGGCTGCGAATTTGCCAACGACCTGATACTCGGTGGCTACGAGGTGCAACTGGTCGCCCCGTGCGAACAGGTCATGCCCACTTTGCTGCATCCCGCCGCCGCTGCTGCGGTTCAAGCCGGCCTGGAAAGCCTCGGTGCACGCTTCCATCTCGGCCCTGTGCTTAACCGCCTGCAACGCGTGACGGACGGGCTGGAAGCGCACCTGTCCGATGGCCAGGTGATTCCCTGCGACCTGGTGGTCTCGGCCATCGGCTTGCGCCCGCGCATCGACCTGGCCGCAGCGGCTGGCGTGCAGGTCAATCGTGGCGTAGTCGTCGACCGCCACCTGCAGACCTCCCACGCCAACATCTACGCCCTGGGCGACTGCGCCGAGGTCGATGGGCTGAACCTGCTGTACGTAATGCCCCTCATGAGCTGCGCCAGAGCACTGGCCCAGACCTTGTCTGGCAATCCCACGACCGTCAACTATGGCGCGATGCCGATCACTGTCAAAACCCCCGTCTGCCCCCTGGTCGTATCCCCGCCACCGCGCGGTGTGGAAGGCGTCTGGACCGTCGAAGGGCAGGGCGCAGACATCAAGGCACTGTGCCGCGATGCCAGCGGAAAACTGCTCGGTTATGCCCTCACAGGCGCGGCAGTCATGGAAAAACTGGCACTGAACAAAGAGCTTCCGGCACTGCTGGCGTAAATACTGGTCGTTCTGTCGGAATCACCCCGCTTTTGCCCCCACAAACGTCGCGCCGAGACTGGCGCAGCACCCCGCTGCGTGCCATTCTCACTCCCGTCTGCCGCAGAGTAGAGCACCTGCGGCGCTTTTGGCGCTGTTCGAACGAGAACAGCACGGACATAACAACAAAAAACCGTCAAAGGGGCTTCACTAATGCGTAAACCAGACCTCGCCGCCGCAATTGCTGAAAAAGCAGATCTCACCAAAGAGCAGGCCAACCGCGTCCTCAACGCCGTTCTCGAAGAAATCACCGGCGCTCTGCACCGCAAGGACAGCGTGACGCTGGTGGGCTTCGGCACCTTCCTGCAACGCCACCGCGGCGCCCGCACCGGCAAAAACCCGCAAACCGGTGAGCCAGTCAAAATCAAGGCCAGCAATACTGTTGCGTTCAAGCCAGGCAAGTCGTTGAAGGACAGCGTTAATCCGTAATTGCGACGAACTCCTTGGGTGAACCGGGAGGGGCGTTGGAAAAAGGGCATGCCGATTAGATCGGGTGCCCTTTTTTTATGGGGCGCGGGTGAGTGGTGGTGGGCATGGCGGTCTGTGTTTCAGAGATCGAAAAAGCCCAAATAGTTGTGGGGCTTAAGATCAAAGGATCGCAGCCTTCGGCAGCTCCTACAGGGGGTTTTCGTTGGTGACTTGGTAGTCATTGGCGTCAAAAAGAGGGTCATCTTCCGCTAAAGTTACGCGATGGTGGCGTTCCTGGGTGAAGCCGCTACACTGCGCCGGCCGTTCATTTTTCTCTTGAGGCTGTGCGCATGAAATTTCGTTTTCTTCTGTGGATGCTGGGTTTGTTGATGGCCAAGGCCAGTAGGAAAAATCCTGCGTTCCAACAGCAGTTGGGGGACAAGGATCTGGTCTTTCAGCTGCAGACCCTGGACGGCAAAGTGGCCCGGCACTTTCGCGTGAAGGATCAGCGCATTACCAGCAAGTCCGGTGTGTACTCCGAGCCGGCGTTTGCGATTGCATTTAAAGACGCTGCCTATGGCTTCGCGACAATGCAGGCGAAGAACAAGCAATTGGCGTTCATGACGGGGATTCAGGACAAGTCGATCCAGATCAAGGGCAACCCGGCGCTGGTGATCTGGTTCCAGGGTTTGACCAAGTACCTGAAGCCGCGTAAAGCCAAAGCGAAGGTTTGAGACGTATTGATAGCTCGGCAGAGTAAAAACACTCCAGACCGGGTTGAGGCCATCGCGGGCAAGCCTTGCTCCCACAGGATTGGGATCACTTTTGTGGGTGCTCCCACAGGATTGAGATCACCCTCTGTGGGAGCAAAGCTTGCTCGCGATCGCTTTCAGGGCTGGCCGAATTGCGAAGCCAGTTCACGCAACAACACTTCCGCATCCAGCACTTTACTGGTCACATCATTGGCCTTCTCGCGGCTGAGGCCCAGACGTTCCAGCAGGGCGTCGGGGATTTCCTCGACCGGACCCGAGCCGATGCCGTGGCTGCGCAGCAGGCGCACGGCCAGGCACACCAGGTTCGGGTACTCCGCGTGGACGCCGTCGTAGCTTGGGTCATGCTGGAAGCGCAGGGCGGTGGCCAGTTCGTCGGGCATGTCCCAGTAGCGCATCAGCCAGGCGCCGATTTGCTCGCGGGTGATGCCCAGCAGGTGTTGCTCGATGTAGCTGTGGGACAGATGCGGGTTGACTTCCAGGTGGCGGCAGATCAGCGAGAAGTGCGGCGGGAATACGTGCGCCAGCAGCAGATAGCCGAAGTTGTGCAGCAGGCCGGCCAGGTAGGTGAGGCCGGCTTCCGGGCGCTGTGCGCGGGGCATGGCTCGGGTCAGGCCTTCGATGACGGCGGCGGTGTAGATCGACTGTTGCCAATAAGGTGTTGCTTGTTGCGGGTGATCCTTGGGCAGGCTCATGGTTTTGCCCAGGGCCAGGCCCAGCGCCAGGTTGATCACCAGGTCGAAACCCAGCACCCGCACTATCGCGTCTTCCACTGAACGAATCTTGCCCGGCGAGGCATAGTACGGCGACGCTGCCCAGCTGACGACTTGCGCGGCCAGGGCCGGGTCGGTCTCTACGACGCTGGTGATGTCGTCGATGGTGGCGTTGGGGTCGACCCGCAGCTTGATGATTTTTTGTGCCGTCGAAGCCAGCGGCGGGATCTCGATGGTGGCTTCCAGTCGTTGCTGAATGCGTCGCGCCGTGAAGGCCTGGACGGCCTGGGTGATTTCCTCGCGGTCGTCGTCGGGGCGGTCGAGGTTCGGACGGATGCTCGTTAGCGCCTCACCGAAGCGGGCGGCGCTGGCCTTGCTCAGCAGGGTCTTGAAATCGTCGCAGGCGATTTCCAGCAGCAAGCCCGGCACGCCCGAATTGATCAGCAACTTGGGTTCGCGCAGCAAGCTGTCTTCGTAAAGGCAGGGTGCCGCAGTGAGCGAAGGCAGGCCGGGCAACAGGCCCAGGTTGTGCTTACCGAGCAGGCGCTCCAGGCGCTCAGGCGAAACCGCAGTGAGGCGGCGGCCGGTGAGCTCGGCGAGGCGATTGAGGTCCAGCAGCTGGCTTTGCGGGAACAGCACCATGAGCGAGCCGACGGCATCGTCCAGCAGCACTGCCTGCACTTTGCGCGCAGCATTCAGGCCGTGGTGGTCGAGGACTTCATCAAAGGCTATGTCCAGCTTGCCCAGCAGCAGCCGAACTGCAGACGTAGCGTGCGGGGTTTCCGGAGCGAGGGCAGCGTCGATCATGGTTTGGATCCGTTCTCAAACAGTTGCAAGAGTATAACCATCATGTTTAACACGGTGGTCCGGAAACTGCGACGGTGCTCACACTTGGCCGTATTGCTGCCCATGACGCAACCAGCGATCCAGCAACGGGCTGACGTGATCCGGCCACCGCTCAAGCAGGGCCTGCGCCGCGTCGCGCACGGCGGGAAGCAGGTCGGCATCGCGCATCAAATCGGCGACCTTGAACTGCAGCAGGCCGGTCTGGCGGGTGCCGAGCATTTCGCCGGGGCCGCGTAGCTCAAGGTCTTTTTCGGCGATGACAAAGCCATCGTTGGTTTCGCGCATGATGCCCAGGCGCTGGCGGCCGATCTGCGACAGCGGCGGGTGATACAGCAGCACGCAGTGGCTGGCGGCGCTGCCCCGGCCGACTCGACCGCGCAACTGATGAAGTTGCGCGAGCCCCAGGCGCTCGGGGTTTTCAATGATCATCAGGCTGGCGTTCGGTACGTCTACGCCCACTTCAATTACCGTGGTCGCCACCAGCAACTGCAGGTTGCCGGCCTTGAATTCGGCCATGACTGCGGCTTTTTCCACAGGCTTCATGCGCCCGTGAATCAACCCGACCTTGAGCTCGCCGAGGGCGGCGGTGAGGTCTTCGTAAGTGGTTTCGGCGGCCTGGCAGGTCAACTCTTCCGATTCTTCGATCAGGGTGCAGACCCAGTAGGCCTGCCGGCCTTCGGCGCAGGCGCCACGAACCCGCTCGATCACTTCCACGCGCCGGGTGTCAGTGATCAACACAGTGTTTACCGGAGTGCGCCCGGGAGGCAGTTCGTCGAGGATCGATGTGTCGAGGTCGGCGTAGGCGCTCATGGCCAAGGTACGCGGAATCGGCGTGGCGGTCATGATCAGCTGGTGCGGGCACATGCGTCCCCCTACGCCTTTCTGTCGCAGTGCCAGGCGTTGCTGCACACCAAATCGATGCTGTTCGTCGATGATCACCAGCGCCAGGTTCTTGAACTGCACTTCGTCCTGGAACAGTGCGTGGGTGCCCACCACCATTGGGGTGCCGCTGGCGATCTGCTCCAGCGCAGCCACGCGATTTTTGCCCTTGAGCTTGCCGGCCAGCCACGCGACTTCGATGCCCAGCGGTTCGAGCCAGCGCTTGAAGGTGATGAAATGCTGCTCGGCGAGGATCTCGGTGGGGGCCATCAGCGCGACCTGATAGCCAGCTTCCAGTGCCTGCAAGGCGGCCAGGGCGGCGACTACGGTTTTGCCCGCGCCAACGTCACCCTGGATCAGTCGCAGCATGGGCTCGGGCTGGCTGAGGTCGTAGGCGATTTCATTGCCAACTCGTTGCTGGGCCCCGGTCGGCGCGAAGCCGAGATTGGCCAGGTACCTGGCCGGCAGCTTTGTCGCCTTGGGCATCGCCGGTGCGCGCAGCGAGCGCATGCTTTCGCGCAGGCGCTGCTGGGACAGTTGATGGGTCAGCAATTCTTCGAAGGCCAGCCGGTGCTGGGCCCAGTGATGCCCTAGCGCGAGTTCGTCGACATCGGCGTCAGCGGGCGGGTGATGCAGGTAGCGGATCGCGTCGGCCAGCGGGGCAAGTTGATAGTCCCGGGCCAGTTCGGTCGGCAGCCAGTCGGGCAGGCTGCTGGGTCCCAGGAGCGTCAGGGTCTGCATGCACAGTTGGCGCAAACGCTGCTGGGTCAGGCCTTCGGTGAGCGGGTAGACCGGGGTCAGGGTTTCATCGACCGGCGGCGGCTCGTCACCGGTGATGGCGCGATACTCCGGGTGGTAGATCTCCAGCCCCGAGGCACCAGGCCGCGCTTCGCCGTAACAGCGAATCCGTGTGCCACGCTTGAGACCTTCTTTCTGGGCGTTGCTGAAATGGTAGAAGCGCAGGCTGAGTCCACCCGTTCCATCCTGCAGCCGAACGACCAGGCTGCGGCGGCGGCCCATGACCACATCGGCACCGCTGACGGTACCTTCGATCACGGCGTCCTGGCCAGGGCGCAAGTGGCCGATCGGGACTACGCGAGTGCGGTCCTGATAACGCAATGGCAGGTGAAACAGCACGTCCTGGAGGTTCTCCAGGCCGACCTTGGCGAGCTTCTCGGCCATGGCTTCCCCAACGCCCTTGAGTGCCGTCACCGACACTTGCGACAACTCGGTCATGGCCGCGGCTTAGCCGGCAACGACCGGCGCTGGCGGCTTGGCGACCGAGCACAGGCGAATCGAGTCAGCGAGGATCTCAATCGCTTTGGGACGTGGAAAGCTGGCGCGCCAGGCGATGGCTACCGTGCGGAAAGGCACCGGTGGCGTCAGTGGGCGCACTTCGAGCACGCCGGGAGCGTAGTGGTGACTGTCCACGGCCGAGAGCGGCAGGATCGAAATGCCCAGGCCGGAGGCGACCATATGGCGGATGGTTTCCAGGGAGCTGGATTCGACGGTGGTGTGTTTGGCGCCGTCCTTGCCATTGGCCAGGGTCGGGCAGGCTTCCAGCACCTGGTCGCGGAAGCAGTGACCTTCGCCAAGCAGCAGCAGGCTCTTGTCGTTGAGCAGGGCGGCGTCGATGGATTCTTTTTGCGTCCATGGGTGCTGAGCCGGCATCAGGACGTAGAACGGCTCGTCGTAGAGCTGCAGGGTCAGCACGTCGGCTTCGTTGAACGGCAGGGCGATGATGATCGCGTCGAGCTCACCGTTGCGCAGTTTGTCTCGCAGGATGTGGGTGAAGTTTTCTTCGATGTACAACGGCATCTGCGGGGCGACCCGGTGCAGTTGTGGAATCAGGTGCGGAAACAGGTAAGGCCCGACGGTGTAGATGGCGCCGACTTTTAGTGGGGCCGTCAGCTGGTTCTTGCCGGCCTGGGCCAGTTCACGGATGCCTTGTGCCTGCTCCAGCACTTTCTGCGCCTGGGCGACAATGCCTTCGCCGACTGGCGTGAGGCGCACGGCACTTTTGCTGCGCTCGAAAATCAGCACACCGAGTTCGTCTTCAAGCTTTTTCACGCCCACCGACAAGGTCGGTTGACTGACGTGGCAACGCTCGGCGGCATGGCCGAAGTGCTGCTCTTGGGCGAGAGTAACGATGTAGCGTAATTCTGTGAGGGTCATAGCAGGCGTCCATGAAGTTGCGCGCCAAGCATACCGGCTGCAATCGATAGACGCACGTTATGTAGGAGCGAGCTTGCTCGCGAAAAACCTGAGGCCGCTGTGGCGTGTCAGTCTTCAAGCGTTATCGTTCGATTCCATCGCGAGCAAGCTCGCTCCTACAGGGTTTCAGGGTTGCTTAGCGGCGACCCTTTTCCAGCGAGTAGACGAAAGGTGCATAGAGTTCAATCGGGCCGTTTTTCACCATGTCCGCGGGTGGCTTGGGCAGCGGTTGGGCGCGGCGGATCATTTCCAGAGTAGCGCGATCCAGATCGGCATTGCCGGATGCACCCACCAGTTCGAATGACAACACGTTGCCTTCAGCATCTACCACGAACCGCAGGCGGTTAACGCCGGTCTTGCCCCTGGCCTGAGCGCTGGCCGGGTACTTTTTGTACTTGGCCAGGTGAGCGAGCAGGGTGTTTTGCCAGCTGGCCTTGGCCGCTTGCTGCGCCGGTGATGGTCCAGGTGCCGGTTGTGCGGATTTTTCCGTGGGTGCCTGGGTCGGTTGAGCGTCAGCCGGTTTTTCCTCGGAAGGCTTCTCCTTCGGCGGTTCCGGTTTCTTCTCCACAGGCTTTGGCGGTTGCGGCTTGGGCTTGGGTTTTACCGGCTTGGGTACGGTGATCTCGGCCTTAGGCGCTTCAGCCAGTTTCGGGATCGGCAGTTCTTCCACCGGTGCCGGTGGTTGTGGCGGCGTTATCACCTTCGGCGGGGCCGGTGGTGGCGGGGCCGGCACTGGCGCCAGCTCGACCATCATTGCCTGGGGCGGCAATGGGATCGGCTGGCGCGAGGTCCAGTTCAGTGCCAGCGCGATGGCCAGCGCGTGCACGCCCAGCACCACGGCCAGGCTCCCGCTGTAACGCGTCAGCTTATGGCGCGTCGTGATCATTTTTTGGCTGCCGTCTCAAGACCCACCAGGCCAACCTTCAGGTAACCGGCGGCGCGCAGGGCGTCCATCACGCTCATCAGGTCGCCGTAGTCCACGCCCTTGTCGGCCTGGAAGAAGATGGTCGTGTCTTTTTTGCCTTTGGTCCGGGCGTCCAGAGTGGCACCCAGTGCTTCGGCCTTCACTTCGTCTTCGCCCAGGAACAGGCGTTGATCAGCCTTCACGCTGAGGAACACCGGTTTTTCCGGCCTCGGTGCCGGTTTTGCGCTGGAGGCTGGCAGGTCGACCTTGATGTCCACGGTAGCCAGGGGAGCGGCCACCATGAAGATGATCAGCAGCACCAGCATCACGTCGATAAACGGCGTGACGTTGATTTCATGGTTCTCGGCCAGATCGTCGTCTGCGCCTTCTTTCAAATGCAAGCCCATGGCTGATTACCCTACTTTGACCACGTGGGGTTGCGCGGAGCGCTCGGTGGTCGGCAGGTGATCGAGGTCGCGGCTAACCAGCAGCAGGACTTCAGCCGAGGCATCCGAGACTTGTGCCTTGTAACCGGCGATGGAGCGGGCGAAGACGTTGTAGATCACGACCGCCGGAATCGCTGCCACCAGGCCCAATGCCGTGGCCAGCAGGGCTTCAGCGATGCCGGGTGCCACTACTGCAAGGTTGGTGGTCTGGGTTTTGGCGATGCCGATGAAGCTGTTCATGATGCCCCACACGGTGCCGAACAGGCCGACGAATGGCGCGGTGGAACCGATGGTGGCAAGCACGCCGGTGCCGCTGCTCATGTTGCGACCGCAGGCCGCGACCAGGCGCTCAAGGCGAAACGCGACGCGCTCCTTGATACCTTCTTTTTCGCGGCTGTTGACCGACAGGCGCATCTCTTCCAGGGCGTCATGCACCAGTACATTGGCGAGCGTGCCTGGCTTGGTCGCCGTGGCGCTGGCTTCCTTGAGTGTGGTGGCCTTTTTCAGGTGGGCGATTTCACTGCGCAGACGACGCTTGGCGCCCATCAGCTCGAAACCCTTGGCGATCCAGATGGTCCAGGTGATGATCGACGCGATGGCCAGGCCTATCATCACGATTTTCACGATGATGTCGGCGTTCTGGTACATGCCCCATGGCGACAGGTCGTGGGCCATGCCCAGGGTGTTGTCGGCTTCAAGTACTTCCGGAGCGTCTGCGGCGGTGGCGTCTACTGCCTGGGCCGGGTCGGTGACAACCGGTGTGGTGGCCGGGACAGCGGGGGCCGGCGCGGCGGCAGGTGCCTCGGCGGCTGCCGGGGTTGCAGGCGCCTGGGCGTCGGCGTAAGCAGCAGTCGGGACCAGCATTACGCTGAGCAACAGTGCAGCCATTGCGCTCCAGGCGCGAGGTCGTTTGGTTGGCGAAGCGGGAGATTGATTGCGTGTCATGCTGGCCGGACCTGAGAGAGAAAGACGGTAAATGTTCTTCCAGGCCTCGCGAGGCCGAGAACAAAAGTGGCGGGTATTATTGCAAGTAATTCTTGTTAACAAAAGTAATAGAGTATCTTTTTTTCCTGCATTACTAGCCGCTCGTCCTTTGCCGACGCTAGTCTGTGCCTTTGCCAGAGGAGTTTTCTGATGTCCGCGCCTTCTGTTTTGATTGCCGGTTGCGGCGATGTGGGTAGCCGCCTGGCCACGCAATTGCTGGCTCGCGGCTGGGAAGTTCATGGTCTGCGCCGGGATGTTTCGCGTTTGCCTGAGGGCGTGATTGGCGTGGCCGGTGACTTGTTTAACGAAGACTGCCCGGCGACCTGGCCGATCGGTGCGGTGGATTACCTGGTGTATTGCGCCGCGGCCACCGATCACGATGAGGCGGGCTATCGCGCTGCTTACGTGCAGGGTTTGCAGAATGTGCTGAGCTGGCTGGACGACTATGGGCAGGTGCCTGATCGACTGCTGTTCGTTTCCAGCAGCAGTGTTTATGGCCAGCAGGACGGGGACTGGGTCGACGAAACGTCACCCACTGTGGCTGGCGGTTTTTCCGGCCGGCTGATGCTGGAGGCGGAGCAAGTAGCGCTCCAGAGCGGCATTCCCGCGAGTGTCGTGCGCCTGACCGGTATTTATGGTCCGGGCCGTGAGTGGCTGCTGACTCAGGTTCGTCGCGGCTATCGCGTAGCGATCGACCCGCCGTTGTATGGCAACCGGATCCACGCCGACGATGCGGCGGGGTTGCTGGCGTTTCTGCTGGAACAGGATCAGCAGGGTATGGGCCTCGATGATATCTATATCGGTGTCGATGACTCACCGGCGCCGCTTGCCGAGGTGGTGGGCTGGTTGCGCGAGTATCTGGGTGTGACCGAATGGGCCGACGATGCGAGCGTGCGTCGGGCGGGGAGCAAGCGGTGCAGTAATGCGCGAGCGAAAGCTCTGGGCTGGGAGCCGAAGTACCCGAGTTATCGTGAGGGGTATGCGGCGATTCTTGAGGGTCGCTGCTGACTTTGTGGGAGCTGGCTTGCTGGCGAATGCGCTGGATCAGGCAATGGGTTCATTGGCTGGACGGACGCTATCGCCAGCAAGCCGGCTCCTGCAAGGTTTCGCGGTGTTACTGCTTTTCGAGCAACCACTTGCGCTCGCCCGGTGTGAACTGGGGCATCTCGTCTTCCCTGGCAGTGTTGGTGGCCTGGAAAATCTCCATTTCCTTGCCCTTGCGCGCAAAAATCCAGGTGTTGCCCTGGCCATTCTGTTGCAGCCACATGTTGTCGTTGCCGCCGCTCATCGACGCGCAATCACCCGCCAGGCAAAGGGCGTAGCGATCAGCGCCGGGCAGGCCGGCCACTTGGCCATCGGCCTGGAACTGCACGGTATTGCCTTCCCCTGGGCCACTGACGACTTGCCAGCTGCCACCCATGTAGGCGGTATACAGCGCACGCTCGAAACTGGCGCCCAGCGGTGCGCCTTCCGGCACGGGGATCACCGCGCGGTCAAAGACCTGCTCGGGTTCATTGTCGCTGGCGGCCTGGCTCAGTTGCTTGCCGTCACGCTTGAGCTCGCTGGCAGAGCTGCCATAAAAATCGACTTTCCAGGCGCCGGACTCTTCGCCGAGCAACTTGCCGTCGACGTTCTCAAAACCGTTGGTGTAGCGAGCCTGTGCGGCCCTGGTGTTAACGTCCCATTCCAGATTCGGGCCATAAGCCTGGAGCGCTTCACGTAATGGGCTGCCTTTGGCGGCTGCATCGATGGCCACCTGATTGATCCAGGTGCCGCTGATGTCACGATCGGCAGGGTTGCTGGCACATCCGCCCAGGAACAGGGCGACCAGCGAGAGGGCTAGCGCATGGCGCATGGTGGAATCCTTTCAGAACGCTATCTTTACGACATCAGCGGCGCAGCCTTGGGAGGCTGCGCCAGATGCATTACTCGATGACCAGAATGGCATCCATTTCAACCTGCGAACCCTTTGGCAGGGCGGCCACGCCAATGGCGGCGCGGGCAGGGTAAGGCTGCTCGAAGTACTTGCCCATGATCTCGTTGACCTTGGCAAAGTGGCTCAGGTCGGTCAGGAAGATGTTCAGCTTGACGATGTCCTTGAACGAACCGCCCGCTGCTTCAGCGACAGACTTCAGGTTCTCGAATACCTGGATGGTCTGGGCTTCGAAGCCTTCAACCAGTTCCATGGTTTTTGGGTCCAGCGGAATTTGACCCGACATGTAGACGGTGTTGCCAGCCTTGATCGCCTGGGAGTATGTACCGATGGCAGCCGGGGCCTTGTCGCTGGTGATAACAGTCTTGGTCATGAATGACTCCTTGTAATAGGTGGGCTTAGGCGCGCATGCGGGTGATGCGAATCACCCCGGTCAGTGCGCGCAGTTTCTTGATCACACGGGCCAGGTGCACGCGGTCGTGCACGCTGACCACCAGTTGGACCACGCTGATGCGACCATCGCGTTCGTCCATGCTGATTTTCTCGATATTGCCGTCGGCCGCGTTGACGCTGCTGGCCAGCAGCGCGATCAGGCCGCGCTGGTGTTCCAGCTCGACGCGCAGCTCGACGTTGAATTCCCCGGTGACATCCTTGGCCCACGAAAGCTGGATGCATTTTTCCGGGTTATGGCGGATTTCGCTGATGTTGCGGCAGTTGTCCAGGTGCACGACCATGCCTTTGCCCGCCGAAAGGTGACCGACAATCGGGTCGCCCGGGATCGGCGTGCAGCACTTGGCATAGCTGAGTACCAGGCCTTCGGTGCCGCGAATCGCCAGCGGGCCTTCCGGGCTTGGCAATTGCTCGCCTTCGCCTAGCAGGCGTCGGGCGACTACGTAAGCCATGCGATTGCCCAGGCCGATGTCTTCGAGCAGGTCTTCGATCAGTTCGAGACGGTACTCGGTGAGCATCGCCTTGACCCGTTCGGCCGGGACTTTTTCCAGCGAGCTGTCGAAGCCGTTGAGTACCTTGTTCAGCAGGCGTTCGCCCAGGCTGATGGATTCGGAGCGGCGTTGCAGTTTCAGCGCATGGCGGATGTGCGTTCGCGCCTTGCCGGTGACCACGAAATTGAGCCACGCCGGATTCGGCCGAGCGCCGGGAGCACTGACGATCTCGACCGTGGAGCCGCTTTGCAGCGGTTCGGACAGCGGTGCGAGACGACGATTGATCCGGCAGGCAATGCAGCTGTTACCCACGTCGGTGTGCACCGCGTAGGCGAAGTCGACCGCCGTGGAGCCTTTGGGCAACTCCATGATCCGGCCTTTGGGCGTGAACACGTAGACCTCGTCCGGGAACAGGTCGATCTTCACGCTCTCGATGAATTCCAGCGAGTTGCCGGCGCGTTGCTGCATCTCCAGCACGCCCTTGACCCACTGCCGCGCGCGGGCGTGAGTGCCTTTTGGCTGCTCGTCGCCGCTGGATTTGTACAGCCAATGGGCAGCGATGCCGTTGTTGGCCATCTCTTCCATTTCGCGGGTGCGGATCTGGATCTCGATTGGTACGCCATGCATGCCGAACAGCGTCGTGTGCAGCGACTGATAACCGTTGGCCTTGGGAATCGCGATGTAGTCCTTGAAGCGTCCAGGCAGCGGTTTGTACAAATTATGAACAGCACCCAGCACGCGGTAGCAGGTATCCACCTTGTCGACGATGATCCGGAACGCATACACGTCCATGATCTCGTTGAAGGCCCGACGCTTGCCGCGCATTTTCTTGTAGATGCCATAAAGGTGTTTCTGGCGGCCGCTGACTTCGCCCTGAATCTCGTCGATCGCCAGGCAATGGCTCAGCGACTCTTCGATCTTGTTGACGATTTCCTTGCGATTGCCCCGGGCGCGCTTGACCGCCTGGTAGATCCGCGCAGAACGCATCGGGTGCATGGCCTTGAAGCCGAGGTCTTCGAATTCTATGCGGATGGCGTGCATGCCCAGCCGATTGGCAATGGGTGCATAGATTTCCAGGGTTTCCTTGGCGATGCGCCGGCGTTTTTCGCCGGACAGCACTTCCAGCGTGCGCATGTTGTGCAGGCGGTCGGCCAGCTTGACCAGGATGACGCGGATGTCCCGAGCCATGGCCATGGCCATCTTCTGGAAGTTTTCCGCCTGGGCTTCAGCTTTGGTCTCGAAGTTCATCTGGGTCAGTTTGCTGACCCCATCGACCAGTTCGGCCACGGTTTCGCCGAACTGCGCTTGCAGCGCTTCCTTGGCAATACCGGTGTCTTCGATCACGTCATGCAGCATGGCCGCCATCAGGCTCTGATGGTCCATATGCATGTCGGCAAGAATATTCGCCACCGCGAGGGGGTGCGTGACGTACGCCTCGCCACTGCGTCGGCGTTGGCCGTCGTGGGCTTGTTCGGCGTAGAAATACGCTCGGCGGACCAGGTTGACCTGGTCCTTGCCGAGATAGGTCGATAAGCGATCGGCGAGGGCGTCTATGCTCGGCATGATGACTCCTGCCGTTCGCTGTGACCCTGCGCCGTGCTACGTCGACCAGGCATAGGCTTAGACGGCCTCGTTGGACTCGTCCTCGAACGCTGCGAACAGCGGTTCGTCTTCGACGATTTCAGCGTTGGCAATGAACTCGTAGCTCATCAGGCCTTCCGCGATTTCACGCAGGGCTACAACGGTAGGCTTGTCGTTTTCCCACTGGACCAGAGGCTCTTTGCCGCCGGTGGCCAGTTGACGGGCACGCTTGGTGGACAGCATGACCAGCTCAAAGCGGTTTTCCACGTGGTTCAGGCAGTCTTCAACGGTTACGCGGGCCATGGTATTCCTCGGAGCGAATGCAATATGCGCGCTGCCCGGTTGGGCGAGCGGACTCAACAGTTTAAAAAATCACCAGCGTTTAGGGAAGCGCTGATTTTTTGACCAAGCTCTTCAACGCGCTGCAAGTGCCAATGTAAAGCCCCCGCAGCGGTTTTGGGAAGAGCTGTTTAGCCGAGCAATTCGGCCAAAAGTTTTCCATTGCGCTGCTGCTGCCGCTTCTGATGCAGCTGGTTGGCACGGAAAATCGCTTTCAAATCGTCCAGCGCATGGGCGAAATTGTCGTTAATGATGAGGTAGTCATATTCCACGTAGTGGCTCATCTCGCTGACGGCTTCACGCATCCGCCCATCAATGATCTCGTCACTGTCCTGGCCGCGATTGGTCAGGCGCTGGTGCAAGGCCTCCAGGGAGGGCGGCAGGATGAAGATCGAGCGCGCCTGGGGCATCAACTTGCGCACTTGTTCGGCGCCTTGCCAGTCGATCTCCAGAATCAGGTCGTGACCTGCGTCCAGGGTTTGCTGCAGATGGCTCTGCGAGGTGCCATAGAGATTGCCGAACACTTCGGCGCGCTCCAGGAAGTCACCATGTTCACCCATCTTCACGAATGCTTCGCGCGATACGAAGTGATAGTTCACGCCGTCCACTTCACCCGGGCGCATGGCGCGGGTGGTGTGGGAGACGGAGACGCGGATATCCTGGTCGGCGTCGGTGAGGGCCTTGACCAGGCTGCTCTTGCCCGCGCCCGAAGGGGCGGAAATGATATACAGGGTGCCGGTGCTGTGGGTCATGTCAGGGGTAGCCTTACTCAATATTCTGCACTTGTTCGCGCATCTGCTCGATCAACACTTTGAGGTTGACCGCAGCCTGCGTGCTGCGCGGGTCGAAGGCCTTGGAGCCTAATGTGTTGGCCTCGCGGTTGAGTTCCTGCATCAGGAAGTCCAGGCGCCGACCGGCCGCGCCAGCGGATTTGAGCACCCGGCGAACTTCGATGATGTGAGTGCTCAAGCGGTCCAGTTCTTCGGCCACGTCGCTCTTTTGAGCGAGCATGACCATTTCCTGCTCCAGGCGCTGAGGGTCCATCTCGGCTTTCATGTCGGCGAAGCGATCGAGGACTTTCTGGCGCTGGGTGGCGAGCATCTGCGGGACCAGTTCGCGCAGGGTCACGACGTCGCCTTCAATTGCGCTCAGGCGTTCGTTGATCAAGCGTGCCAATTCCGCGCCTTCGCGCTCACGGCCAGCCTTGAGTTCCTTGAGGCCTTCGTTGAACAGCGCCAGTGCCTCGGCGTTCAACGCTTGCGGGTCGTTCGCGTTGCCCACCAGCACGCCGGGCCAGGCCAGCACTTCCAGCGGGTTCAGCGCCGCCGGATTCTTGATCAGGCCGGCGATGGTCTCGGCGGCGGCAACCAGTTGGGCGGCGCGCTCGCGATCCACTTGCAGGGGTTTATCGGTGTTTTCTTCGGTGAAGCGCAGGGTGCACTCCAGCTTGCCCCGGGACAGGCCCTGTCGCAGCGACTCGCGGACCGCGCCTTCGAGGTCGCGGAACGACTCCGGCAGGCGCAGATGCGGTTCCAGGTAGCGGCTGTTGACCGAGCGCAGCTCCCAGCTCAGGGTACCCTGGGTGCCGGCTTTTTCGACGCGGGCGAAAGCGGTCATGCTGTGCACCATGGAGGTACCTCGCAATGCAGATCCCAGCGTTACCCAGGACCCGCTATCTATGAATTTAAGCCGACAGGCAGCAAAGGCGCAGGATTGTAGCGCAGTGGGGCGTATGCGCCCAAACACACCGCGTGACAAAGAGCTGCAGGCCGTCGGTAAAGCACTGTTCTAAGCTTGAGTCAGTGCCTCAATCGTCGGGCGGATTTTTTAGAAGTGCCCACGCCCGGCGCACGGCTCTATAATGCTCGGCAGTTTTCCGTCCCCAGTACAGGTATTCCCTATGAAACGTCCAAGTGGTCGCGCTGCCGATCAGCTCCGCTCGATCCGCATTACCCGCAACTACACCAAACACGCCGAGGGTTCTGTGCTGGTCGAGTTTGGTGATACCAAGGTCATCTGCACGGTCAGCGTCGAAAACGGCGTGCCGCGCTTCCTCAAGGGTCAGGGCCAAGGCTGGCTGACCGCCGAATACGGCATGCTGCCACGGGCCACTGGCGAACGTAACCAGCGTGAAGCGAGCCGCGGCAAACAAGGCGGTCGCACCCTGGAGATCCAGCGTCTGATCGGTCGCTCGCTGCGCGCTTCGCTGGACATGTCCAAGCTGGGCGACGTGACCCTGTACGTCGATTGCGACGTCATCCAGGCCGACGGTGGCACTCGCACCGCCTCCATCACCGGCGCTATGGTCGCGCTGGTCGATGCCCTGAAAGTCATCAAGAAACGCGGCGGCCTCAAGGGTGGCGACCCGCTCAAGCAGATGATCGCTGCCGTTTCGGTTGGCATGTACCAGGGCGAGCCTGTGCTCGACCTCGACTACCTGGAAGACTCGGCTGCCGAGACCGACCTGAACGTGGTAATGACCAGCACCGGTGGCTTCATCGAGGTGCAGGGCACTGCTGAAGGCGCGCCATTCCAGCCAGAAGAGTTGAACGCTATGCTGGAACTGGCGAAGAAAGGCATGACCGAAATTTTCGAACTGCAGAAAGCTGCACTGGCCGACTGATCGGACCCGTTCCCAGCAAGGAGGACGTCATGAGTGACGAACAACAGCTGCTTCCCGTCCCGAGCAAGGAAGTTCGGCAATGGGCGATGTTTTGTCACCTGTCCGCCCTGCTGGGGATATGGATTCCATTTGGCACGCTCATCGGCCCGCTGATTCTTTGGCAGGTGAAGCGTGAAATGGACCCGTTCGTCGATGCGCAGGGCAAGGAGGCGCTGAACTTCCAGATCACCGTCGCCATTGCATCGGCTATCTGTTTCCTGTTGATGGTGGTGATTGTCGGGTTCTTCCTGTTGGGGCTGGTGGCAATCGGTGCCTTGGTGCTGACGATCATTGCTGGCGTCAAAGCCAATGAAGGGCTGCCTTATCGGTATCCGTTTACCTGGCGCTTGATCAAATAACGATCAACACAGCTCCCGCATTGAAAATCATTGCGCACAAAAAAGCCGACATCGCTGTCGGCTTTTTTGTGTCTGCGAAACGACGCCTAGATAGTCAGCGTCCAGTCGTAGTCCACGATCAGCGGTGCGTGCTGCGAGAACCGTGGCTGACGCGGCAGGCGTGCGCTGCGTACGAAGCGGCGTAGGCCCGGGGTCAACAGTTGGTAGTCGAAACGCCAGCCGAGGTTGAGCATTTCAGCTTGTTCGTTGTCCGGCCACCAGCTGTACTGGTCGCCTTCGCGGCTGACTTCGCGCAGGGCGTCGACATAACCCATGTTACCGACAATCTCGTCCATCCAGGCACGCTCAGGCGCCAGGAAGCCCGGGGATTGCTGGCTGTCGCGCCAGTTCTTGATATCCAGCTTTTGTTGCGCCACGTACAGCGAGCCACAATAAATGTACTCGCGACGTTTGCGCCGCTGTTTATCCAGATAACGGGCGAAATCGTCCATTAGCTTGAACTTCTGGTTCAAGTCTTCATCGCCGTTCTGCCCCGAAGGGAGCAGCAAGGTCGCGATGCTGACCTTGTCGAAATCGGCTTGCAGGTAGCGCCCGTAGCGGTCGGCTGTCTCGAAACCGAGACCGCTGATGACTGCCTTCGGCTGCAACCGCGAATACAAAGCCACGCCACCCTGGGCGGGAACTTCGGCTTCGCAGGCATAAAGGAAGTAGCCATCCAGTTGGAAGGCTGGATCGTCCAGTTCAAAGGCGGAGGCGCGGGTGTCCTGCAGGCAGATGACGTCGGCATTCTGTGCTTGCAGCCAACTGAGCAACCCTCGCTCCACTGCAGCCTGAATACCATTGACGTTCACACTGATGATCCGCATAAATGGCCCCAAAAATCGCGTGCGTGTATGATACACGGCGTCAACCTAATTAGCTAAATCCGTGGTATTTGGGGTTTTTTTCATGCAAGCGTATCAGCGCGATTTCATTCGTTTTGCCATCGATCGCGGCGTTTTGCGCTTCGGCGAGTTCACCCTGAAGTCCGGGCGCACCAGTCCTTACTTCTTCAATGCCGGCCTGTTCAATTCGGGTTCGGCCCTGGCGCAGCTGGGTCGTTTCTATGCAGCGGCCATCATCGAGAGCGGCATTTCGTTCGACGTGCTGTTCGGTCCGGCCTACAAGGGCATCCCTTTGGCGGCCACGACTGCCGTGGCCCTGGCCGAGCACCATGACCGTGACCTGCCATGGTGCTTTAACCGCAAGGAAGCCAAGGCTCACGGCGAAGGCGGTAGCCTGGTCGGCGCGCCATTGACGGGCGAAGTGCTGATCATCGACGACGTGATCACCGCAGGCACCGCGATCCGCGAAGTGATGCAGATCATCGCTTCCCAGGACGGTGCCAAGGCGGCCGGCGTATTGATTGCGCTGAACCGTCAGGAGCGGGGCAATGGTGAGTTGTCAGCGATTCAGGAAGTTGAGCGTGACTTCGGTATTGCGGTGATCAGCATCGTTTCGCTGAACCAGGTGCTGGAGTTTTTGGCGGACGACCCGCAGCTCAAGCAGCATTTGCCAGCCGTTGAAGCGTACCGCGCCCAATTCGGCGTATAGCGCAGTTCCTACAGAGGGTTCGACAAATTCCAGCAGGGATTGCAGGCAAAAAAAGACCCCGCTCAGCCAGGCCGAGCGGGGTCTTTTTGTGTGTGCTATCGCTTACGGACGCTTGCGATTACTGATCAGAGTGCCCACGCCAGTATCGGTGAAGATCTCCAGCAGGATGGCATTCGGCACCCGGCCGTCGATGATCAGCGAACTGCCGACCCCGCCCTGGACTGCTTCCAGCGCACAGCGAATCTTCGGCAGCATGCCACCGTAGATCGTGCCGTCCGCGATCAGCTCGTCGACCTGTTGGGTTGTCAGGCCGGTGAGGACCGTGCCCGATTTATCCATCAGGCCCGCGATGTTGGTCAGCAGCATCAGCTTCTCGGCCTTCAGCGCTTCGGCCACCTTGCCGGCCACCAGGTCAGCGTTGATGTTGTAAGACTCGCCGTTGGCACCGACGCCGATAGGGGCGATCACCGGGATGAAATCGCCTTTGACCAGCAGGTTCAGCAAGTCGGTGTTAATCCCGACGACTTCGCCTACCTGGCCGATATCGATGATTTCCGGTTGGGTCATTTCCGGCGTCTGGCGGGTGACGGTGAGTTTCTTCGCACGAATCAGCTCGGCGTCTTTACCGGTCAGGCCGATAGCGCTGCCGCCATGACGGTTGATCAGATTGACGATGTCCTTGTTGACCTGCCCGCCGAGGACCATCTCCACTACGTCCATGGTTTGCGCGTCGGTCACGCGCATGCCATCGATGAAGTGGCTCTCGATCGACAGACGCTTGAGCAGATCGCCGATTTGCGGGCCGCCGCCATGCACGACCACCGGGTTGATACCTACGGCTTTCATCAGCACGATGTCGCGGGCGAAGCCGGTTTTCAGCTCCTCGCTCTCCATCGCGTTGCCGCCGTATTTGATCACCAGCGTCTTGCCGACATAGCGGCGGATGTAAGGCAGCGCTTCGGACAGGACCTTGGCGGTATTGGCGGCGGCTTCGCGTTCGAGGGTCATTCAGGGCTCCGGCACTTCGATAAATGGCGCTTCAATAAATCAAAACGGT
Source organism: Pseudomonas sp. 65/3-MNA-CIBAN-0223 (assembly GCF_040310425.1). Lineage (NCBI taxonomy): Bacteria > Pseudomonadati > Pseudomonadota > Gammaproteobacteria > Pseudomonadales > Pseudomonadaceae > Pseudomonas > Pseudomonas sp. 65/3-MNA-CIBAN-0223. Next base: position 178,830 of record NZ_JBEOPV010000008.1, on the reverse strand, counting down.
AGTTGGAGATCAGGTGCAACACGCTTCAGTTGGACTTTGAATACGTCCTTGATGCGCTGCAGTTCAGCCTCGTCATCGGCCTCGAAGCGCAGCACCAGCACCGGTGTGGTATTGGATGCGCGCACCAGGCCCCAGCCTTTGGCGTAGTCGACTCGCACGCCGTCGATGGTGGTCAGGTCGGCGCCTTCACCCCACTTCGCGTCGTGCAATGCATCAATGATGCTGAATTTGCTCTCTTCGGTCACATGGATATTGATTTCAGGCGTGGAAATATCGTTCGGGAAGGTCTCGAACAGCTCTTGCGCCGTGGATTTTTCCTTGCTGAGGATCTCCAGCAGACGCGCGGCGCTGTAGATGCCGTCGTCAAAGCCGAACCAGCGCTCCTTGAAGAAGATGTGCCCGCTCATTTCACCGGCCAACAGGGCACCGGTTTGTTTCATTTTCTTTTTGATCAACGAATGACCGGTCTTCCACATTAACGGACGACCGCCATATTCCTTGATCAGCGGCGTCAGGCGACGGGTGCATTTGACGTCGAAGATGATCTCGGCGTCCGGGTTGCGCTCCAGCACGTCGCGGGCAAACAGCATCAGCAGGCGGTCCGGATAGACGATGCTGCCGGTGTTGGTCACTACGCCGACGCGGTCGCCATCGCCATCGAAAGCCAGGCCCAGGTCGGCGTTGGTTTCCTTGACCTTGGCGATCAGGTCTACGAGGTTTTCAGGCTTGCCCGGGTCCGGGTGGTGGTTCGGGAAATTGCCGTCTACTTCGCAGAACAGCGGGATCACTTCGCAGTTCAACGCTTCGATCAGTTGCGGGGCGATCACGCCAGCGGCGCCATTACCGCAGTCCACAACAACTTTCAGACGGCGGGCCAGCTTGATGTCCCGGACGATTTCGGTGTTGTAGCGATCGAGAATTTCGACCTGGGTGATGCTGCCTTTGCCGCTGGTCAGATTGTTGGTCTTGAGGCGGTCATGCAGGGCCTGGATTTGCTCGTTGGCCAGGGTATCGCCGGCGATGACGATCTTGAAGCCGTTGTAGTTCGACGGGTTATGGCTACCCGTCAGCATTACCCCGGATTTGCCAGCCAGTACGTTGGCTGCGTAGTACAGCGCAGGCGTCGGTACCAGGCCTACGTCGCTGACGTGGCAGCCGCTGTCAGCCAGGCCCTTGATCAATTGTTCGACCAACTCCGGGCCCGACAGGCGCCCATCACGGCCGACCGAAACATTGGGCTCGTTTTGCGCCAGGCTCTGGGCTCCGATGGCGCGACCGAGCCAATAAGCGGTCTCAGCGTTGAGAAATTCCGGGACAGTGCCGCGAATGTCGTAGGCGCGGAAAATGCTGTCGGGGAATTTCGGTGCGACTTGGGCTGGGGTGCTCATCTGTAGGAATGCTCCATCTCGAAAGTGGCTGGACTGGCCTGCGAAATATTCGTTGGCCGGTTCAAACTGAAGGGTATGACGGCGTTTTCCACAGAGAGTTCGTGGTGCGAAAAGGCCATGCCAGCGATTTCAGTGAGCTTTTGGCCGTCCATTGCCTTGGTTTTCTGAGCGATCTGTTGCGCCGATACTGGCGTCAGAACGCTGTACCGTAGGAGCTACCGCAGGCTGCGTGGTCCTTGAGATCAAGAGATCGCAGCCTGGGGCAGCTCCTACGGGGATGTGGCGTCATTCGATCAACGGGTACCGGTATGGCCAAATCCGCCAGCGCCGCGTTCGGTTTCCACGAATTCTTCAACCATTTCGAAGTGCGCCTGAACCACGGGCACCAGAACCAACTGGGCCAGGCGTTCGCCGACCACCATGTTGAAATCGGTCTGGCCGCGGTTCCAGCAGGACACCATTAGGGGGCCCTGGTAGTCGGAGTCGATCAGACCGACCAGATTGCCGAGCACGATGCCGTGCTTATGGCCCAGGCCGGAGCGCGGCAGAATCAGTGCCGCGAGGCCCGGATCGCCGATATAGACGGACAGGCCAGTAGGGATCAGGAGGGTTTCGCCCGGCTTGATGACGGTGTCCTGTTCCAGCATGGCGCGCAGGTCCAGGCCGGCGGAGCCTGGTGTGGCGTACTGCGGCAGCGGAAATTCGGTACCGATGCGGGGGTCGAGGATCTTGGCTTGCAAAGCGTGCATGTAAATTAAACCTGGTTCAGACGTTCGGCGATAAAAGTGATCAGCTGACGAGCAATCTTGCTCTTGCTGGTCTGGGCGAAAAGTGTGGCGTGGAGCTCGCGATCGATCACGCTGCAGGCGTTTTCTTCGCTGTTGAAACCGATGCTCGGGTTCGCAACGTCGTTGGCGACGATCAAATCGAGGTTCTTGTCCTTGAGTTTGCGCGCTGCGTAATCGAGCAGGTGTTCGGTCTCGGCGGCGAAACCGACACTGAAAGGTCGATCGGGGCGGGTGGCAATCGAGGCCAGAATGTCTGGGTTGCGCACCATTTGTAGTAACAAACCGTCGCCGCTCGTAGGATCTTTTTTAAGTTTTTGTGGTGCGACGACCTCGGGTCGGTAGTCCGCTACTGCTGCCGAGGCGATGAACAGGTCGCAGGGGATCGCCGCTTCACAGGCCGCGAGCATGTCGCGGGCGCTGACCACATCGATTCGGGTCACGCGATCGGGGGTTGGCAGGTGCACCGGGCCGGTGATCAGGGTCACCCGAGCCCCCGCTTCGACGGCCGCTTCAGCCAGTGCAAAGCCCATTTTGCCCGAGCTGTGGTTGGTGATGTAGCGCACCGGGTCGATGTTTTCCTGAGTCGGGCCAGCGGTAATCAGCACGTGCTTGCCGGTCAATGCCTGGCGCTGGAAGCAGTCCGCCGCGCACTGTACGAGGTCGTTGGCTTCGAGCATCCGCCCCATGCCGACGTCGCCACAGGCCTGGCTGCCCGAGGCGGGGCCGAAGACTTTCAGGTCGCGGCTTTCCAGAAGTCGCAGGTTGCTCTGGGTCGCAGGGTCACGCCACATGGCCTGGTTCATGGCCGGGGCAACGGCCACCACAGCGTCGGTGGCCAGCACCAGTGTGGTCAGCAAATCATCGGCAATGCCCTGGGCCAGGCGCGCGATCAGGTCCGCCGTGGCGGGGGCGATCAGCACCAGGTCGGCCCATTTGGCCAGTTCGATGTGGCCCATCGCCGCTTCGGCTGAGGGGTCCAGCAGATCCAGGTGCACCGGATGGCCGGACAGGGCCTGCATGGTCAACGGTGTGATGAACTCACTGCCACCACGGGTCATGACCACGCGCACTTCGGCGCCCTGGTCGATCAGTCGGCGAACCAGTTCGGCGCTCTTGTAGGCAGCGATGCCGCCGCCGACGCCCAGAACAATGCGTTTCCGATACAGCCGCTGCATAGGTCAGCCTTTCAATTCGTTGGTGACTGCATGGCGAAACCCCCTCCCCAGGGATGAATTCGCCCGCAAAAAAGATGGGCTAAGATATCACAGCGACCGCTATGGAACAGCGGCGCCCACAGACAGGGAGGTGCTATGAGTATTCGTGATTGGCCGGCGGCCGAGCGACCCCGGGAAAAGCTGCTTGAGCAGGGCTCGGCGAGCCTTTCGGATGCAGAGTTGCTGGCCATATTTTTGAGAACAGGTGCAGCGGGCAAAAGCGCCGTGGACCTGGCGCGTCACCTGTTGGGCAAGTTTGGCAGCCTGCGGGCGTTACTGGAGGCCGATCAGCCGGCGTTCAGTGCGGAATTGGGGCTGGGGCCGGCAAAATTTGCGCAACTGCAGGCGGTGCAGGAAATGAACCGGCGGCATCTGGCGGAACGGTTGCGTGTGCGTTCGGCGCTGGAAAACCCCCAGGCCGTTCGCGATTATCTGAAATCGATGCTGCGCCACGAGCAACAGGAAGTGTTCGGTTGCCTGTTTTTGGACTCGCGGCATCAGGTACTGGCCTTCGAGGCGTTGTTTCGCGGCTCCATCGACAGTACCGCCGTCCATCCCCGTGAGGTGGTCAAGCGCGCACTGGCCAACAATGCCGCCGCGCTCATCCTGTGCCACAACCATCCCTCGGGCAACGCCGCCCCCAGCCAGGCGGACCGCCAGCTGACCAAGCGGCTGCAGGAGGCCCTGCAGCTGATTGATGTGCGCATACTCGATCATTTCATCGTGGGCGATGGGGATCCGTTGTCGATGGCCGAGTACGGGTGGATGTAGTGGCGCTAAAGCCAGTGGGAGCTGGCTTGCCAGCGATAGCGTCAGTTCAGTCAGCGAATTCATGCCTGATCCACCGCCATCGCTGGCAAGCCAGCTCCCAGAGGGTGTGCGGTGGTGCGGTTACTTAAAGCTTACCTTCGAATAATCCTGGCGACCAAACGGGCTCACCGAATACCCCTCGACGTTCTTGCGCAGCAAGGCAAAGGCGGTGGGGTGCGCCAGTGGCAGCCAGAGGGCCTGTTGCTGGATTTGCGCCTGGGCCTGCTCATACAGCTTGGTGCGCACACCCTGCTCGGACGTGGTCTTGCCAGCGCCGATCAGTTTGTCCAGGTCCTGGTTGCAGTAACGGGCGAAGTTGGTGCCGGACTTGACCGCCGCGCAGGAAAACTGCGGCGTCAGGAAGTTGTCCGGATCGCCGTTGTCACCCGCCCAACCCATGAACAGCAGGTCATGCTCGCCCGCCTTGGCGCGGCGGATGACCTCGCCCCACTCGATCACGCGAATCTCGGCCTGGATGCCAATTTCCGCCAGGTCCGACTGCAGCATCTGCGCGCCGAGACTTGGGTTGGGGTTCAGCAGGCTGCCGGAAGGGCGGGTCCAGATGGTGGTCTGGAAGCCGTCCTTGAGCCCGGCCTTGGCCATCAATGCCTTGGCCTTCGCAATGTCGTGGGCGTAGCCCGGCAAGCCTTTGGCGTAACTCCAGGTATTAGGCGGGTAGGGCCCGGCGGCGGGTTCGGCCGTGTCTTCGAACACCGCCTTGACGTAATTGGCCTTGTCGAAGGCGAGGTTGATCGCCTGGCGCACTTCAACCTTGTCCAGCGGCGGATGCTGGCTGTTGATGGCGACGAATGCCGTCATGAAGGCGTCGGTCTTTTCCACTTTAACGTCCGGCTCTTTCAGCGCGGCCTGTACGTCCAGCGGTTTGGGTGACAGGGCGATCTGGCACTCGTTGCGGCGCAGCTTCTGCAGGCGAACGTTGGCGTCCGGGGTGATGGCAAATATCAGCGGATCAACCGAGGGCTTGCCACGGAAGTAATCCGGGTTGGCCTTGTAGCGAATCGAGGCGTCTTTCTGGAAGCGCGTGAAGACGAACGGGCCGCTGCCGATAGGCTGACTGTTGAGCTTCTCCGGCGTGCCGGCTTTCATCAGCTTGTCCGCGTACTCGGCGGAATAGATCGAAGCGAAGCCCATGCTCAGGGTCGGCAGGAAGGTCGAATCCGGGTGGTCGAGGGTGAAGCGCACTGTAAGCGGGTCCAGCGCATCGATCTTCTTGATCAGCGCCGGCAGTTGCATCGACTGTGCATGCGGGAAGCCGCTCTGCGCCACTTTGTGCCAAGGGTTTGCCGGGTCCAGCATGCGATCGAAACTGAACTTCACATCTTCGGCAGTCAGCTCGCGGGTGGGCGTGAAATAGTCGGTGCGGTGGAATTTCACCTGAGGATGCAATTTGAACACGTAGCTCAGGCCGTCCGCAGAAACTTCCCAGCTGTCGGCAAGGCCCGCAACCACTTTGCCGCTGGCCGTATCGAAGTCCACCAGGCGATTCATCAGCACATCGGCTGATGCATTGGTGGTGGTCAGCGAGTTGTATTGCACCACGTCGAACCCTTCAGGGCTGGCCTCGGTGCAGACGCTCAGGGCCGCAGCCATGGCGTGCGGGCTCAGCAGGAGAGGGGCGAGCAACAGCGGTAGGGCAGCGAGGCGCATGGTCGGTTTCCTTTACAGATCGAAGGCCCATCTGCAAGTGCAGTCTGGAAAAGGCTTACCCTAGATGGCTCCTTTGCAAATGACTATCCCCATTTTCATTTTAGGGGGACTATGTGCGATTGATTTCCGTGTGCGGCGATCTGTGAAACCGCGAAACGGGCTGTCGGTTGATTCTCTGCGACGAGCGGTCAATATCCCTCACAGCCTTTATCCAAGGCGCTCAAAGCCTGAAAAACTCGGTTTTTATCGACTCCACGCACACAGAATGTTGTTGCTCTGCGGTCTTTCTGGTATAAAGCAGCGCTCTTTTCTAGGGGCCCGGTTCCTTCACTGTAGGTGTAGCCGGTAAGACCTCTAAAGAAACGCGGCGCCTGGCGCCAAATGACTGAGAGATTAAGCGGCCAACCCATGCCGGGTTGGGCATGTGGTTTTAGAGGGCTGAGGCATGTCGAGAGTATGTCAAGTTACCGGTAAGGGTCCGGTGACTGGGAATAACATTTCCCACGCAAACAACAAAACCCGTCGTCGTTTCCTGCCGAACCTGCAGCATCATCGCTTCTGGGTTGAAGAAGAGAAACGTTTCGTGCGTCTGCGCGTATCTGCTAAAGGCATGCGTATCATCGACAAGCGTGGCATCACTGTCGTGCTGGCCGAAATCCGCAAAGCTGGCAAGATCTAAGGAGCTAAATCATGCGTGAAAAAATTCGAATGATTTCCAGCGCCGGTACTGGTTACTTCAAAACTACCGACAAAAACAAGCGTACTACTCCGGACAAGCTCGAGCTGATGATGTTCGATCCGCGCGTTCGCAAGCACGTTATGTTTAAAGAAGGTAAAATCAAGTAATTGATTTTTCCTACTTACGAAAAAGGCCCGGATCGCGAGATACGGGCCTTTTTTGTTGCCTGTCGATTATGCGTTGCCTGCCAGGGGCCTTTAGTGAGCAGGCCCGCGCCTACATTTGATTTTCAGTGAGCACAGAATTTGTGCCCGACGACGATCCAGTGTGGGAGCGGGCTTGCTCGCGAAGAGGCCGGCCGAGCCAACCACAATCCTCAGGCCTTCTGTTCGAACGCTACGTAGATCTTGCGGCACGGCTCCAGCACCTCCCAGGTGCCTTTGAAGCCTGCCGGAATGACAAAACGATCTCCCGCGCGTACGGTTTTGCTGTTGCCGTCATTGTCGCGCAGCACTGAAACGCCTTGAACGATTTCGCAGTACTCGTGTTCGGTGAAATTCACCAGCCACTGGCCAACTGCACCCTCCCACACACCTGCACTGAGCTGGCCGCAAGGGCTGTTGTAGTGGTTGTACACTGCTTGTTCGGGATCGCCCTTGAGGATTCTGGCGTCGTCCGGCCGATAGCGATCGGGCTGGATGTCGGCCTGGCTGAAATCGGCGATGTCCTGGATGTTCATTGTTGTAATCCCCAGTGATTGCGTTGGAAAGCCCGAAGTCTATGTTTATTAAAATGAACATCGCAAGGCCGTTTGCCGGCCTTATGTCAAATATATTGAAACTTCACCTGCCGCTGGTTTAGGGTGGCGGTTGCCTTGGGCCGAACATGCGGGATGGCCGGGCGGAATTCCTGAGAACGTCCGCGAAGAACGCAGGGCGCTCGTATTCAACAAGAGGAGGACACTCGTATGACCACCCTGACTCGTGCCGATTGGGAACAACGGGCTCGCGATCTGAAGATCGAAGGCCGTGCCTACATCAATGGTGAATACACCGATGCGGTCTCTGCCGAGACCTTCGAGTGCATCAGCCCGGTAGATGGCCGCCTGCTGGGCAAGATCGCCAGCTGCGACGCCGCCGACGCCCAGCGCGCTGTTGAAAACGCTCGCGCCACTTTCAATTCCGGTGTGTGGTCGCGCCTGGCGCCGACCAAACGCAAAGCCACCATGATTCGTTTTGCCGGCTTGCTTAAACAGCACGCCGAAGAGTTGGCCCTGCTTGAAACCCTGGACATGGGCAAGCCGATCAGCGATTCCCTGCACATCGACGTTCCTGGCGCGGCCCAAGCCCTGAGCTGGAGCGGTGAAGCCATCGACAAGATCTACGACGAAGTCGCTGCCACTCCGCACGATCAGCTGGGCCTGGTCACCCGTGAACCGGTTGGCGTTGTCGGCGCCATCGTGCCGTGGAACTTCCCCCTGATGATGGCCTGCTGGAAGCTCGGCCCGGCGTTGTCCACCGGTAACTCGGTGATTCTCAAGCCGTCCGAAAAATCGCCGCTGACTGCCATTCGCATCGCGGCGCTGGCCGTTGAGGCCGGTATTCCCAAAGGCGTGCTGAACGTCCTCCCGGGCTACGGTCATACCGTCGGCAAGGCGCTGGCCCTGCACAACGATGTCGACACGCTGGTGTTCACCGGTTCGACCAAGATTGCCAAGCAGCTGCTGATCTACTCGGGCGAGTCGAACATGAAGCGCGTGTGGCTGGAAGCGGGCGGCAAGAGCCCCAACATCGTTTTCGCCGATGCGCCGGACCTGCAAGCCGCTGCCGAGTCGGCGGCTGGCGCCATCGCTTTCAACCAGGGCGAAGTCTGCACCGCCGGTTCGCGCCTGCTGGTCGAGCGTTCGATCAAGGACAAGTTCCTGCCGCTGGTGATCGAGGCGCTGAAGACCTGGAAGCCGGGCAACCCGCTGGACCCTGCGACCAACGTCGGTGCGCTGGTAGATACCCAGCAAATGAACACCGTGCTGTCCTACATCGAATCTGGTCATGCCGACGGCGCCAAACTGGTGGCGGGCGGCAAGCGAATCCTTCAGGAAACCGGTGGTACTTACGTTGAACCGACGATTTTCGACGGCGTGAGCAATGCGATGAAAATCGCCCAGGAAGAGATCTTCGGCCCAGTGCTGTCGGTCATCACCTTCGACAGCGCCGAGGAAGCGGTGCAAATCGCCAACGACACGCCGTATGGCCTGGCTGCAGCGGTATGGACTGCGGACATCTCCAAGGCACACCTGACCGCCAAGGCGTTGCGTGCCGGTAGCGTCTGGGTCAACCAATATGACGGCGGCGACATGACCGCGCCATTCGGCGGCTTCAAGCAATCGGGTAATGGTCGCGACAAATCGCTGCATGCGTTCGACAAGTACACCGAGCTGAAGGCGACCTGGATCAAGCTGTAAGTCTGTGTGGAGCCTGATTACATATCGGGCTCCTGAACGACTCTGATCCCCTGTGGGAGCGGGCTTGCCCGCGATAGCAATCTGACAGCCAACCCATGTTGAATGTTAGGGCGCCATCGCGGGCAAGCCCGCTCCCACAGTGTTTTGTGTTGTTTGTTAAAAATAATATCCACAGGAGCGTGGACCATGCGTTGGGCGACGTATTTCGCCGTGTTGGCGTCTGTCTTGAGTGTTGGCCTGGCCCTGGGCGTCAGCATGCCGCTGGTGTCGTTTCGCCTGGAAAGCTGGGGGTATGGCTCCTTTGCTATCGGTGTGATGGCGGCGATGCCGGCGATCGGTGTGTTGCTGGGGGCGAAGATTTCCAGTCACTTGGCAGCGCGCCTCGGCACGGCCAACCTGATGCGCCTTTGCCTGTGGGCGGGGGCGCTGTCCATTGGCTTGCTGGCATTGTTGCCGAGTTATCCGGTGTGGCTGGCGTTGCGGCTGATGATCGGGGTGATCCTGACCCTGGTGTTTATCCTCGGTGAAAGCTGGATCAATCAGTTGGTGATCGAGCAATGGCGCGGACGCTTGGTCGCTCTGTACGGCAGCGCCTATGCGTTGAGCCAACTGGCCGGCCCGTTGCTGCTGGGGGCCGTTGGCACCGATCATGATTACGGATTCTGGGTCGGTGTCGCCCTGCTGATGATTGCGCCGTTGCTGTTGCTGGGCCGTAGCGGGGCACCGAGCAGCGAAGCGTGCAGTGTGACTTTCAGGGACTTGTTGGGTTTTTGCCGCGGTTTGCCGGCGATCGCCTGGGCGGTGTCGCTGTTCGCAGCGTTTGAAGCGATGATTTTGACCTTGCTACCGGTTTATTGCCTGCGTCAGGGCTTCACCACGGAAATCGCCCTGGCGATGGTCAGTACGGTGGTGGTGGGGGATGCACTGCTGCAGTTGCCGATCGGTGCACTGGCGGATCGTTTGTCCAGGCGCACGCTGTTTACCGGGTGTGCGGTGATTCTGCTGGTGTCGAGCCTGGCGATTCCGTTCCTGATCGACACCCTGCTGATCTGGCCATTGTGGGTGCTGTTTGGCGCGAGCGCGGGCGGCTTGTTCACCTTGTCGCTGATCCTCATTGGCGAGCGCTATCGGGACGATGCGCTGGTGCGCGCCAATGCGCATATTGCCCAATTGTGGGGGATCGGCTGTCTGGTCGGGCCACTGGTTGCCGGTGCCGGCAGCCAGTGGATCAGTGGCCATGCGTTGCCGCTGTTGATGGCAGCAGGGGCGTTGGGCTTGGTGATCCTGCTGTCGCGGCAGGGGGCGTTTGGTGCCGTGCAACCGGCTTAGATCAAAAGATCGTCCGAACGCGGCCCGAGCCTTCGGCAGCTCCTACAGGAAATTGCATTTTCAATTGTAGGAGCTGCCGAAGGCAGCGATTTTTTGCCCTTCTACAACATCCGCTCCAGGCCTACGGCCGTGCTGAACCATGCATTGAAGCGACGCCACCAGCTGCCAGGTTCTTTGGTCAGCACGTGCATCTTGCCGTCATCTTCGGTCACCCAGACGATCTGGTCGTCCTGCAGTTTCACCTGGTAACTCAAGGCCGGCGCCATGCCCTCCAGCGCCGATTTGCGCACATGCGCAGCGAGTTCAGGGCTGTCGACCAGTACGCCGACTTCGGTATTCCACAGGACCGAGCGCGGGTCGAAGTTGAAGGAGCCGATGAACGACTTCTGCTGATCGAAAATGATCGCCTTGCTGTGCAGGCTGGAATCGGAGCCGCGGTAGGACTTGCTGGAGAAAATGTGCGGGCCGCTACCGCCGCCTTCGCCCGGCTGACGGCGTAACTCGAACAACTTCACGCCGTGTTCAAGCAACGCTCTGCGGTAAGGCGCGTAGCCGCCGTGCACCGCCGGCACATCGGTGGCCTCCAGTGAGTTGGTGAGCAAGGTCACCGAGACGCCGGCATCGGCGCGGCCGGTCAGGTACACCAGCCCCGGCTGTCCCGGCACGAAGTAAGCCGAGATGAGGATCAGCTCCTTGCTCACCCCGTTCAATTCCGGCGCCAACTGAGTGGTCAGCAGCAGCTGCGGATCGGGTTCACCTTTTGCCAGCACCTTGCTTGGCGCATCCCAAAGCGCCTGGTTCCAGGCCCAAATCAGCTCCCGGCGCCAGATGTCCATGCGCGGATTGGTGTTGTAGGTCGTCAAATGCTGGTAGAGCGCGTGATTCTGCTTGCGGGTTTCTTCCAGGGATTGCTCAAGCCGGGTGCGGGTGTCTTGCAAGTCTTTGTGCGTAGGCCGGCTCGACAGGAACTGGTCGATCGGTTTGCTCAGCGCGCTGTTCCAGTACTGATCGAAGCTGTGCCCCAGCTGTTCGGCCACCGGGCCGACGCTGAGCATGTCGATGTCGGTGAAATTCAGGTTGGGCTCGGCGTCGAAGTATTCATCGCCCAGATTGCGCCCGCCGACGATGGCCACGCTATTGTCCGCCAGCCACAGCTTGTTGTGCATGCGTCGGTGCTGTTGCGACAGGTTGAACAGGCGGCCCATGTTGCGCGTCACGCCCGTAGAGCGGCCCAGGTGCAGCGGGTTGAACAGGCGGATCTGAATGTGCTCGTGCGCCGCCAGGGTCGCGATCACCCAGTCCAGACCATCACTGGTGGTGTCATCGAGAAGGATTCTGACCCGCACACCACGGTCGGCCGCCTTGAGCAGCTCTTCGATCAGCATTCGCGTGCTGATACCGTCGTGGACGATGTAGTACTGCAGGTCGAGGCTGCTCTGGGCATTGCGGATCAGCTCTGCGCGCGCCATGAACGCTTCACTGCTGTTGGACAGCAGGCGAAAACCTGACCTGCCCTCATGAGGTGCTGCCTGGGCCTGGATCGACCGGCCGAACGCCGAATCGCTCGCAGGCAGGGCCTGGCTGGGTTCGCGTGTCACATCCAGGCTGGCGCAGCCTCCCAGGAGCGAGGCGAGGAGCACAAGAGCGAGCAGGGGGTGTCTGACTCTCACGTAGGATCGTTCCGATTGGCGGCTGGGGACGGCATATGGACGCTGGTTTAGGCAGAAAGGTCAGTCGTGGATGTGATCAGTTTCCGCCAGCAGCCTGATCGCCGCCGCGCCGACCTTTCGCACCGCTTCTTCGATGAGCGGTGTTGGTTTGGCAGCGTAGTTCATCCGCAGGCAATTACGGTATTTGCCGGAGGCGGAGAAAATGCTGCCCACGGCAATCTGTACGCCCTGATCGTGCAAGGCACGATTCAGTTTCAGGGTGTCGAAGCCGTCCGGTAACTCGACCCACAGCATGAAACTGCCTTGGGGCCGGCTGGCGCGAGTGCCCGCAGGGAAGTAGCGCGTAACCCAGTCGATCATCAGGTCGCGGTTGCGTTGGTATTGGCTGCGCATGCGTCGCAGATGCGGCTCGAAATGCCCGGACTTGAGAAATTCCGCGATGGCGATCTGTGGCTGCGGCGCCGTAGAACCGGTGCTGATGTATTTCATGTGCAGCACCCTTTCCAGATACCGTCCGGGCGCTACCCAGCCAATGCGCAGACCCGGCGCCAGGGTCTTGGAAAATGAACTGCACAGCAGGACGCGGCCGTCTTCATCAAAGGATTTGATGGTGCGCGGTCGCGGGTAGGTGTAGGAAAGTTCGCCATAGACATCGTCCTCGACAATCGCCACGTCGAAACGCTGGGCGAGCGTCAACAATGCGCGTTTACGCGACTCCGGCATGATGTAGCCCAGCGGGTTATTGCAGTTGGGGGTCAACTGTATGACCTTGACTGGCCACTGTTCCAGTGCCAGTTCCAGCGCATCCAGGCTGATGCCGGTGATGGGGTCAGTCGGGATTTCCAGGGCCTTCATGCCCAGGCCCTTGAGGGTTTGCATGGCACCATGAAAACTCGGCGAATCCACCGCCACGATGTCTCCCGGCTCGCAAATTGCCCGGATACTGGTGGATAACGCTTCATGGCAGCCAGTGGTGACGACCAGATCGCTGGCGCTTAGCTGACAGCCGGAATCGAGCATCAGCCGCGCAATCTGTTCGCGCAGTTCGAGTGTGCCGTGGATGTTGTCGTAATACAGGCCGGGCATGTCCTGGCGCCGGCTGATGCGCGCAAGGTTGCGCAGTAACGGTTTCATGGTCGGTGTGGTGATGTCGGGCATCCCACGGCCCAGTTGCACCACATCCTTGCGCGGTACTGCGCGAATCAGCTCCAGCACTTGGTCCCACTGGGAAATATCCACCGGCCGCTGCGCCGGCCGGCCTACCGCTGGCAGCTCCGGAAGCTTGCGGCTGGCGGGCACAAAGTAGCCCGACTTGGGCTTGGGCATCGCCAGGCCACTGTCCTCAAGGACGCGATAAGCCTGTTGAACCGTACTCAGGCTCACGCCGTGCTCGACACTCAGCGCCCGCACCGAAGGCAGCCGATCGCCGGGGCGATAGAACCCCTGTTCAATACGCGTGCCTAGCAAGTCGGCAAGGTTGACGTAGAGGGTCATGGCGCAGTCTCGCTATGTATTGTTCGGTCGACCAGTACAGATCAGCTGAAATTCGACAATTCAGAGCCAATTCGCCCAATCTGTATGGATTTAATACGCAAAGTTTGGATCTGTCACGGTTTTGCTCGTCCGCGCATCATCAAACCTCTTGCTACCCAAGTAAACAGGAGTCAACACGATGAACGGCTTGAGCGATGTGCGGCTGACGTTACACAGTCAGGAACTGGCGAAAGGGCAGGAAAACGGCACGCGTGAGGCGAACATGCGCAACGCGCCGTCCGGCCTGAGTCGCTGGGATCTGTTCTGGCATCGTCTGCACACGCGCAAGGCGTTGCTGGGACTTTCGGCGGAGCAGCTTCGGGATATCGGGCTGAGTCCGGAGCAGGCGCGGGAGGAGGGGCTCAAACCGTTTTGGCGGATCTGAGATGTGCACTGTTCTCATCGGCCTCATCGCGGGCAAGCTTTGCTCCCACAGGTATGGCGTCAATCACATAATTGTCGCCGAACCTGTGGGAGCAAAGCTTGCCCGCGATGAGGGCCGAAAGTACACAGACAAATGATCAGACCAACTCTTTGAGCCGATGCCACAACATTCCCAACGCCAGCAACGGCGAACGCAAATGCTTGCCGCCAGGGAATGTGATGTGCGGCACCTTGGCAAACAGATCGAACCCACCCCCCTGCTGGCCGCTGATGGCCTCGGCGAGCAGTTTGCCCGCCAGGTGGGTCGCGTTCACCCCATGACCCGAATAGGCCTGGGCGTAATACACGTTCGGCTGATCCTTGAGCCGGCCTATTTGTGGCAGGCGGTTGGCACCGATGCCAATCATGCCGCCCCATTGATAATCGATCTTCACGCTCCCCAACTGTGGGAAGACCTCGAGCATCTTCGGCCGCATGTAAGCCGCGATGTCGCCTGGATCGCGCCCCGAGTAATGGCAGGCGCCGCCAAACAGCAGGCGCCGATCCGCCGAGAGCCGGTAGTAGTCCAGCGCCACCCGTTGATCACACACCGCCATGTTCTGCGGCAGCAGTGAATGAGCCTGCTCTTCGCTCAGGGGTTCGGTGGCGATGATGTAGCTGCCCGCAGGCAGCACTTTGCCGCTGAGTTCAGGGTTGAGCCCGTTGAGATAGGCGTTGCATCCCAGGACCAGGGTCTTGGCGCGGACCGAGCCGTGGAGCGTGTGGACTTTGACTTGCGGGCCATACTCGATGCGGGTCACCGCCGACTGTTCAAACAACCGGGCGCCCAATTGCTGCGCGGCAGCCGCTTCGCCGAGCGCCAGGTTGAGCGGGTGCAGATGCCCGGAGCCCATATCGATGAGGCCGCCCACATACCGATTGGAGCCCACCACCGTGTGCATTTCTTCGGCGTGTAACAGCCGGGTTTCGTAGCGATAACCGAGCTCATGCAGCTCGGCGGCATCTTCGGCGAAACCTTGCAGATCACCGGGCTTGTTGGCGAGGTCGCAATAACCCCAGGTCAGGTCACACGGAATCTGGAAGCGTTCGACCCGCTGGCGGACGATTTCCACCGCCTCCAGGCCCATGAGTTTCATCTGGCGCACGCCGTCGGCGCCGATCACGTTGGCGAACTGGTCGATCCCATGGCCGACTCCACGAATCAGCTGCCCGCCGTTGCGGCCGCTGGCTCCCCAGCCAATCTTATGGGCTTCGAGCAGCACCACATTGAAGCCTCGCTCGGCCAATTCCAGTGCCGTGTTCAGCCCGGAGAAGCCTCCGCCAACCACGCAGACGTCAGCCACCACGTCGCCCTGCAATATCGGATGATCAGGTTGCGCCAGGCTGCTGGCGGCGTAGTAAGAGCGCGTGTGCTGGTGGCTCGCGACCGGTTGCTGAGCACGGGCATTCATGTGCGTGTTCCTGATTCGGGTGTCTGGAAAATTTGACCGAGCATAAGCCGGACCTTCAAGGCCGGGCAACACTGGTCGGTTCGCGCTGTCTGGATGGGCGCTTTTGCTGCACAATTGCGCTCTATTTCGCTGCTTTGGTCACTGTTTCGATGAGCTGCAACAGTCAGAAAATTCGCGCCCTGCGCCAGCAGATACCCTCGTTCGAGTGCGTGCCCGGCTGCCATGACTGCTGTGGGCCGGTGACCACCTCGCCGGAAGAAATGTCCCGCCTGCCGCGCAAGACCCGCGCCGAACAGGACGCGGCAATGGATGAGCTCAACTGTGTGCACCTGGGCCCGAATGGTTGCACGGTGTATGGCGAGCGGCCGCTGATCTGCCGGCTGTTTGGCACCACCAAAACCTTGCCGTGCCCCAATGGGCGTGGGCCTGTGGAGTTGATTCATCCACGGGTGGAGAAGCAGATTCATGAGTACATGGCGTCGACCCGACAGGTGTTGGTTTAAACGTCGAAAGTCAAAAGATCAATCCGGAATCGGCAAACACAGGCTCTCCTTCACCTCTTCCATCACGATGTAGCTCTTGGATTCGCGCACATGCGGCAGCTTGAGCAGGATGTCTCCGAGCAGTTTGCGGTACGAAGCCATCTCGGAAATCCGCGCCTTCACCAGATAGTCGAAATCTCCTGACACCAGGTGGCACTCCAGCACGTGCGGCAGTTTCAGCACGGCACGGCGAAACTCCTCGAATGTATCTCCGGATTTGTAGTCCAGGCTGATCTCGACGAACACCAGCAGGCTACCCTTGAGGTGCTGCGGATTCAGGCGGGCGTTGTAGCCCATGATGATCCCTTCACGCTCCAGGCGCCTGACCCGCTCGGTGCAGGGCGTAGTCGAGAGCCCGACCTTTTCCCCCAGCTCGGTAAACGAGATGCGCCCGTCCGCTTGCAGGATCCGCAGGATGTTGCGGTCGATCTTGTCCAGCTCACGTTTGGTCTGGGTGTTGGTACGCATAGGGGATGCGCCTCCGTGAAAAGGGTTTTTGCCGAGAATTGTCGCCAAATATAGGCACTTATATAGTGAAAAGCACTGCCTAATCTTTTTTACACTGCGCACATCATTGCTCGAACACAACAAACGTCAGCGGCGTGCCGCGATGAGGGATATGAAAATGCGCGTTATGGTCTTGGGTAGCGGCGTCATCGGTACCGCCAGTGCTTATTATCTGGCTCGAGCCGGGTTTGAAGTGGTGGTCGTGGATCGTCAGCCGGCCGCTGCCATGGAGACCAGTTTCGCCAACGCCGGCCAGGTGTCGCCGGGTTATGCCTCGCCGTGGGCGGCACCGGGTGTACCGCTCAAGGCGATCAAGTGGCTGCTGCAACGCCACGCCCCGTTGGCGATCAAGGCCACCGCCGACATCGACCAGTACCTGTGGATGGCGCAAATGCTGCGCAACTGCACCGCCAGCCGTTATGCGGTGAACAAGGAGCGCATGGTCCGTCTGTCCGAGTACAGCCGTGACTGCCTCGATGAATTGCGCGCTGAAACCGGCATTGCCTACGAAGGCCGCAGCCTCGGCACGACTCAACTGTTCCGTACCCAGGCGCAACTGGATGGCGCGGCAAAAGACATCGCCGTCCTCAAAGAGTCCGGCGTGCCGTTCGAGTTGCTCGATCGCGCTGGTATCGCCCGGGTCGAACCGGCCTTGGCCAGCGTCACCGATATCCTCGCAGGTGCCTTGCGCCTGCCGAACGACCAGACGGGCGACTGCCAGATGTTCACCACCCGCCTGGCCGAAATGGCCGTGAAACTGGGCGTTGAATTCCGCTTTGGCCAGGACATCCAGAAGCTCGACTACGCCGGCGACCGCGTGAATGGCGTGTGGATCGACGGCAAGCTGGAAACCGCTGACCGCTACGTACTTGCGCTCGGCAGCTACTCGCCGCAGCTGCTCAAGCCGCTGGGCATCAAGGCCCCGGTGTATCCGCTCAAGGGTTACTCCCTGACCGTGCCGATCACCAACCCGGCAATGGCGCCGACTTCGACCATTCTCGACGAGACCTACAAGGTCGCAATCACCCGTTTCGACAACCGCATCCGGGTCGGCGGCATGGCGGAGATTGCCGGTTTTGACCTGTCGCTTAACCCGCGTCGGCGTGAAACCCTGGAGATGATCGTCAACGACCTCTATCCTCAGGGCGGCGATCTGGCCCAGGCAAGTTTCTGGACCGGCTTGCGTCCGACTACCCCGGACGGTACGCCGATCGTGGGCGCGACCCCGTTCAGCAATCTGTTTTTGAACACCGGTCACGGCACCCTGGGTTGGACCATGGCATGCGGTTCCGGTCGCTTGCTGGCCGATCTGATGGCGAAGAAAACGCCGCAGATCAGTGCCGAAGGCCTCGATATTTCTCGTTATGGCCACAAAATTCAGGAGTCCGCAAAACATGTCAATCCAGCGCCAGCTCACCAATGAGCGCATGAGCCAGATCGTCGTCCATAGCGGTACCGTGTACCTGTCTGGGCAAGTCGGCGATGATATGAGCGCCGGGATTGAACAGCAGACCCGCGAAACACTGGCCAATATCGAGCGTTTGCTCGATCTGGCGGGGACTGACAAGAACCGCCTGTTGTCGGTCACGATTTACCTGAAAGACATCGACGCGCATTTCGCCGGCATGAACTCGGTGTGGGACAAGTGGCTGCCAAAAGGCGTCGCCCCAGCCCGTGCCACGGTCGAGTCAAAGCTGTGCGAACCGCAAATCCTGGTTGAGCTGTCGGTGGTGGCCGCTCTGCCTTAAGCAAGATCCCTCTCCCGGTGCGACTGGCGGTGTACGCCACCAGTCGCGCCGGTTTTTCTTCCACTGACCGACCAGAAGTCTGCCGCCATGCGTCCTGCCCGTGCCCTGATCGACCTTCAAGCCCTGCGCCACAACTACCAACTGGCCCGTGAAGTCACGGGGGCCAAAGCCCTCGCCGTGATCAAGGCCGATGCCTACGGTCATGGCGCGGTACGGTGTGCCCAGGCCCTTGAAGCCGAGGCGGACGGTTTTGCCGTGGCCTGCATCGAAGAAGCGCTGGAATTGCGGGCTGCAGGCATTCGCGCGCCGGTCCTGTTGCTCGAAGGCTTTTTCGAAGCCGATGAGTTGTCGCTGATCGTCGAGCACGATTTCTGGTGTGTTGTGCATTCGCTGTGGCAACTCGAAGCCATTGAAAAAGCCGCTGTAAGCAAGCCGATCACGGTATGGCTCAAGCTTGACTCGGGCATGCACCGGGTCGGCCTGCATCCGGCGGACTACCAGGCGGCGTATCAGCGGCTGCTGGCCAGCGGCAAGGTCGCGAAGATTGTGCTGATGAGCCACTTCGCCCGTGCTGACGAGTTGCATGATCAATCCAGTGCCGAGCAGGTCGCGGTGTTTGAGTCGGCCCGCCAGGGGTTGTCGGCGGAAATTAGCCTGCGCAACTCCCCGGCGGTGATGGGCTGGCCGCAGGTTCCCAGCGACTGGGTACGCCCAGGCATCATGCTGTACGGCGCGACGCCGTTCGAAGAAGCCAACACGGTGGCCTCGCGCCTGCAACCGGTGATGACCCTCGAGTCGAAAGTCATCTGTGTGCGTGAGCTTCCGGCCGGCGAGCCGATTGGCTATGGCGCCCGTTTTGTCACCCCGAAGCCGATGCGCGTTGGCGTGGTGGCTATGGGTTATGCCGATGGTTATCCGCGCCAGGCGCCCACCGGTACGCCGGTCATGGTCGCCGGGCAGCGTAGCCAGTTGATTGGCCGGGTGTCGATGGACATGTTGTGCATCGACCTGACCGACGTGCCACAGGCTGGCCTCGGCTCAACCGTCGAACTGTGGGGCCGGAACGTCCTTGCCAGCGAGGTCGCAGCGGCTGCTGACACGATTCCTTACCAGATATTCTGCAATTTGCGTCGGGTGCCAAAGCTCTATTCCGGGGTTTGACGCAAGGCACGGTGTGCACAATATCGCCTCGCCCAACAGGATTCAGGTCCAAGTGTTGTAAATACTGAACGCTGTCGCCATGATAACGCTCAATATTCCAACAACCTGAATTCCTGGAGGCTCCTGCATTGGACGTCGGTGAACGACTGCAATCCATCCGTAAGCTCAAGGGTCTCTCCCAGCGTGAGCTCGCCAAGCGCGCGGGTGTTACCAACAGCACCATCTCGATGATCGAGAAGAACAGCGTCAGCCCCTCGATCAGTTCGTTGCGCAAGGTGTTGGGCGGAATTCCCATGTCCATGGTCGAGTTCTTTTCCGAAGAAATCCTGCAGGAAAAACCGACCCAGATCGTCTACAAGGCCAATGAGCTGATCGATATCTCCGATGGTGCAGTGACCATGAAGCTGGTCGGCCGTGCTCATCCGACTCGCGCCATTGCGTTCCTCAACGAAATCTACCCGCCGGGCGCCGACACCGGTGACGAGATGCTCACCCATGAAGGTGAGGAGACCGGGATTCTGCTTGAGGGTCGACTGGAATTGGTGGTCGGGCTTGAAACATTTGTGCTCGAGGCGGGCGATAGCTACTACTTTGAAAGTACCAAGCCGCACCGTTTCCGTAATCCGTTCGATGCACCGGCGCGGCTAATCAGCGCAGCGACACCGGCGAATTTCTGACGCAAGAGGCGTCCTGCCAGTACCGCAGAGGCGCCCGAAGCGTTTTAACGCCATGGAACAAGACCCCTTCGACTTTGGGGTTGTTTCAGTGTGGCGGGCTTACCGTTATACTTGCGCCCGCCTGCGAACCGTGGCCGTGGGCGTGACTAGCCACCATTGAGGGTGAACGCGTGAACCTAATTATGAAAATGCTGGCTGTACCAGCAACCGTACTGGCCCTATGGGCTGTCAGCGCTCAAGCTGCGACGAATGACGATATTGCCAAGCGCCTTGAACCCGTCGGCAAGGTCTGTGTAACAGGTCAAGAGTGCAAAGGTATGGAAGTCGCTGCTTCTGTCGGCGGCGGTGATGCCAAGACGCCTGACTCTATCATTGCAAAACATTGCAACGCTTGCCACGGCTCCGGCCTGCTGGGCGCACCAAAAATTGGTGACACTGCAGCCTGGAAGGAACGTGCGGATCACCAGGGCGGCCTCGACGGCATCCTGGCCAAAGCGATCACCGGGATTAACGCAATGCCGCCAAAAGGCACCTGTGCTGACTGCTCCGATGCAGATCTCAAAGGCGCCATCGAGAAAATGTCCGGCTTGAAATAAGCGTTCATCTTCAGCAAAAAAGCCGCTTTCGGGCGGCTTTTTTTGTGGTGCGCCAGGCATGGCGCGTTGCGCGCAAGCGCAACCAGCTTGGCTGTGGTGGCCTCGCTGGTGACTTGGAGGTGAAAGTCCTCTACACACCCGGCAAGGGGAAGTGTTAGCCAGAGGCAAGGGTGTCGCGGGTGACCGCGAATCTGAAGGAAGCCCGAGGCAAAATGCTGGCCTGACGAACAGGAAGCGGATGAGGCGGCGTAGCGGGGTAAGGTAGCCATAATTGCCAAAGCCCAATACTTGCACGGAACGCTATGACGTAGATCCGACAGGCATAAGCAGGAAGGTCGCGCGAATTACCCTGGGAGATCTGCACGTTTGCCATTGTGCTACCGAGCGTCGAGAGGCGACGGGATGAGCGTGCAGAAGTCAGCCGAAGCCGTAGTAAGTGACGAATAACCACGTCACCAAGGGCCGAACAGGTTATGCCGCCAGTAGGCGTCAGAGTCTCGTTGAATACCGAAATGCAGAAATTTCTCCCAGAGAAGACTGTTACTCCGAGTCCCGGACAGAATCCGAGGATGACGGCTGACAGCGCACAGGTATCGACGGCGTCTGTGGCGTGGACGAACGCGGAGCCGGACACGCTGATGGAGCGGGTGCTTGCATCCGCCAACCTTAAGCGTGCGTATCAGCGCGTAGTCAGCAACAAAGGTGCGCCGGGTGCCGATGGCATGACGGTCGACGAATTGGCGGGCTACGTGAAACAGTATTGGCCGACCCTCAAGGCTCGGTTGCTGGCCGGCGAGTATCACCCGCAAGGTGTGCGCGCCGTCGAGATCCCCAAACCCAAAGGCGGGACACGGCAGCTGGGCATTCCCTGCGTCGTGGATCGCCTGATCCAACAGGCACTGCTGCAACAGCTCACGCCGATCTTCGACCCATTGTTCTCGGACTACAGCTACGGTTTTCGTCCGGGCAGAAGCGCTCATCAAGCCGTCGAAACTGCCCGCGCCCATGTGGCGGCGGGTCACCGTTGGTGCGTGGAACTCGATCTGGAGAAGTTCTTTGACCGGGTTAATCACGACGTTTTGATGGCCTACGTGGCGCGTCAAATCGAAGACAAGCGTGTGCTCACGCTGATCCGTCGTTACCTCGAAGCGGGAACGATGTCGGGCGGACTCGTCAGCCGACGGCAGGAAGGGACGCCGCAAGGCGGCCCGCTCTCGCCGTTGCTGTCGAACATCCTGCTCAACGAACTCGATCGCGAATTGGAGCAACGGGGCCATCGCTTCGTGCGCTACGCCGACGATGCGAACATTTATGTGTGCAGTCATCGTGCTGGCGAGCGAGTGATGGCCGGCGTGGAGCGGTTCCTGTATCAGCGCCTTAAATTGACGCTGAACCGGGACAAGAGCCGGGTAGCCGGATCTTGGATGTGCGATTACCTGGGTTACGGGATGAGCTGGCATCAGCAGCCGAGACTAAGAGTTGCGACGACGAGCCTGAGACGCTTGCGTGACCGGCTCAGAGACCTGCTGCGCGGAGCGCGGGGCTGCAAGATGGCGAGCGTCATCGAGCGGATTAACCCCGTACTGCGCGGTTGGGCGGGTTACTTCAAGCTCAGTCAGAGTAAGCGCCCTCTTGAGGAGTTGGACGGCTGGGTGCGGCACAAACTTCGCTGCATCCTCTGGCGCCAATGGAAGCAGCCCTCAACGAGGGCGCGTAACCTGATGGGCTTGGGGATCGACGAAGGACGCGCTCGTAGATCGGCGTCCAATGGGCAGGGCCCTTGGTGGAACTCGGGAGCGTCACATATGAATCAGGCGCTGCCGAAGAAGCTCTGGGATCGGCTCGGTCTGGTCTCGATACTGGATACGATAAACCAGCTTAGCCGTATAACCTGAACCGCCGTATACGGAACCGTACGTGCGGTGGTGTGAGAGGACGGCGGGTGTGAATCCGCCTCCTACTCGATCCTGTAGGAGCGAGCTTGCGCGCGATGATCGTCAACGATGACGCCGGTGACCTGACGCCCCGCGCAAGCGTGCTCCGCCAATTTTCCACTGTTCCAGACTGTTCAATGCAGCAAAGAGCAGGCAAGCTCGGTCCAACCCTGACTCACGGAATGTAAGGGAAGATCAGATGGTTCAGCTGTGTTCTATCGAGCAAGCGGTCGATGACGTCCTGGCACGGTTGCCGGCGCACATTCACATGGGCCTGCCCCTGGGCCTGGGCAAACCCAACCATTTCGTCAATGCGCTGTATCACCGTGTGGCGCAGCTGCCCGAACGCCAGCTGACCGTCTACACCGCGTTGTGCCTGGGCCGACCGGTGCTGGGCGATGGCTTGCAGCGGCGCTTCCTCAAGCCTTTCATCGAGCGGGTGTTCGGCGATTATCCGGAACTGGATTTCCTGGCGGATTTGCTCAAGGACAGCCTGCCGGCCAACGTGCATGTGCAGCAGTTCTTCATGCAGCCAGGCAGCCTGCTCCACAGCGAATCGGCGCAGCAGGATTACGTCAGCAGCAACTACAGCCACGCCGCGCGGGACATCAATGCCGCCGGCTTGAACCTGATCGCCCAGCTTGTGGCCAGCCACAGCGAGCACCCCGATCGCCTGAGCCTGAGCTGCAATTCAGACATCACCCTCGACTTGTTGCCCATGGTGGAAAAACGCCGGGCAGCGGGGGAGACGATCCTGGTGGTCGGGCAGGTGCATAACGATTTGCCTTATATGCCAGGCGACGCTGAAATCGGTATCGATGTCTTCGACCTGTTGATCGATGCCAAGGACGACACCACGCTGTTCTCCACGCCCAACATGCCGGTGGGCTTGCAGGACCATTTCATCGGGCTGCACGCCAGCGCACTGGTGCGCGACGGCGGTACGTTGCAGATCGGCATCGGCTCGATGGGCGATGCGCTGACCGCGGCCTTGCTCGCGCGTCAGGCCGACAGTGACGGCTACAAAGCGCTGTTGGCAGACATCAATCTCAGCCAGTGGGCGCAACTGATCGAGCGCGAAGGCGGTATCGAACCGTTCGCCAGAGGCTTGTACGGTTGCAGCGAAATGTTCGTCAACGGCCTGCTGGTGCTGGCGGATGCCGGGATCGTGCGGCGCAAGGTCTACCCGGATGTGCCGACTCAGCAACGGGCCAATGCCGGCACACTGGATGAGGCCGCACAGACCGATGGCATCTCGGTGCATGGCGGGTTTTTCCTCGGCCCGCGCAGCTTCTACGAGCGCCTGCGCGAGTTGCCGCAGAGCAGGCGGCTCGAATTCAACATGACCCGCATCAGCTACATCAATGAGCTATACGGTCAGGAGGAGCTCAAGCGCCTGCAACGCCTGGATGCTCGTTTCATCAACACGGTCTTCACCATGACCCTGCTGGGTGCCGGCGTGGCCGACCAGCTGGAGGACGGGCGCGTGCTCAGCGGCGTGGGCGGCCAGTACAACTTTGTCGCCCAGGGTCATGCATTGCAAGGCGCGCGCTCGGTGCTGATCTTGCGCAGCTGGCGCGAGGCGGGTGGGGAGGTCAGTTCGAACATCGTCTGGGAATATGGCCATTGCACCATCCCACGGCACCTGCGCGATATTGTGGTGACCGAATACGGCATTGCCGATCTGCGTGGCAAAACCGATGCGGCGGTGATCGAGGCGCTGCTGAATATCAGCGACTCGCGCTTTCAGCCGGGGCTGATCGAGCAGGCGCAGAAGGTGGGCAAGCTGCCGAAAGACTTCCGCATCGATCCGCGATTTGCCGACAATACGCCGCAACGGCTGCAGGCGATTCAGGCGCGGCATCCGCAGTTGTTCCCCGAATATCCGCTGGGGTGCGATTTCACTGAGGTGGAGCGGGATCTGTTGCGGGCTTTGAACTGGTTGAAGAGCAAGTTCAAGCTGACGGAAATCCTGGAGCTGGGCAAGGCGGCGCTGGATGCGCCAGAGGCGTCGCAGTTTCCGGTGCATCTGGAGCGGATGCAGCTGACTAACCCGGACGGATTGAAAGAGGATCTGTTCCAGCGGTTGTTGCTCACCGGCCTCAAGGCCACTTCGCAATAACGCCCAGCACAAGACCAACTGTGGGAGCCAGCCAGCAGGCTGGCTCCCACAGAGAGAACACAATGCGGCAGGTTACTCGATGAAGGTTACAACGCCATCCTTCAGGGACTGCACGCGAGCCAGCGACTCGACGCGATAACCCTGCGAATCCAGCTCGGCACGACCACCCTGGAACGACTTCTCGATCACGATCCCCAGGCCGGCCACGGTCGCGCCGGCTTGCTTGATGATCGAGATCAGCGCCTGGGACGCCTTGCCGTTGGCCAGGAAGTCATCAATGATCAGCACGCGGTCGCTGCTGGTCAGGTGGCGCGGGGAGATCGCCACGGTGCTTTCGGTCTTCTTGGTGAACGAGTAAACGGTCGCCGACAGCAGGTTTTCAGTCAGGGTCAGGGACTGTTGCTTGCGGGCGAAGATCACCGGCACGCCGAGGTTCAGCCCGGTCATGATCGCCGGCGCAATACCAGAGGCTTCAATGGTGACGATCTTGGTGATGCCCGAGTCCTTGAACAGCGCGGCAAATTCATCGCCGATCAGCTTCATCAGGGCCGGGTCGATCTGGTGGTTCAAAAAGGCGTCAACCTTCAGGACCTGATCGGAAAGCACGATGCCTTCTTCGCGGATTTTCTTGTGCAGTGCTTCCATGAAGCTTTCCTCTACCGGCGCGAGATGCGCCTAGCTTGTCAAAAAGTGTTTGGTTAAAAAGTATTCGATTCTAGCGCTTTAACATCGCCCGTATATCCGCCAATGCGGTATTGCCGCGAACGGCTTTGACTTCGACGGGGGTGTCGTCATTGCCTTCCCAGGCCAGGTCGTCCGGCGGCAGCTCATCGAGGAAGCGGCTTGGCGCACAGTCGATGATCTCGCCATATTGCTTGCGCTTGGCCGCGAAGGTGAAGGCCAGGGTCTGGCGCGCGCGGGTGATGCCCACGTAGGCCAGGCGGCGTTCTTCCTCGATGGTGTCGGCTTCGATGCTGGAGCGGTGGGGGAGGATTTCCTCTTCCATGCCCATGATGAACACGTAGGGGAATTCCAGGCCCTTGGAGGCGTGCAAGGTCATCATCTGCACGCCTTCGGCGCCGTCTTCCTCTTCCTGCTGACGTTCCAGCATGTCGCGCAACACCAGTTTGCCGATGGCGTCTTCGACGGTCATCTCGCCTTCTTCGTCCTTCTCGAGGGTGTTTTTCAATGCCTCGATCAGGAACCAGACGTTGCCCATCCGGTAATCGGCCGCCTTGTCGCTGGAGCTGTTGGTGCGCAGCCAGTTCTCATAGTCAATGTCCATGACCATGCTGCGCAGCGCCGAAATCGGATCTTCGCCGGCACACTGCTCGCGGACCCTGTCCATGAAGCGCTTGAAGCGTGACAGGCGATCGGTGAACCGCGTATCCAGGTGTTCGCCCAGGCCGATTTCGTCAGTGGCCGCGTACATCGAGATCTTGCGTTCGGTGGCGTAGTTACCGAGTTTTTCCAGGGTGGTCGAGCCGATTTCCCGGCGTGGGACGTTGATCACTCGCAGGAAGGCGTTGTCGTCGTCCGGGTTCACGATCAGGCGGAAGTAGGCCATCAGGTCTTTCACTTCCTGGCGCCCGAAGAAGCTGTTACCGCCCGACAACCGATACGGAATCTGGTGGTGTTGCAGTTTCAGCTCGATCAGCTTGGCCTGGTAGTTGCCGCGGTACAGGATCGCGAAATCGCTGTAGGGCCGGTCAGTGCGCAGGTGCAGGGTCAGCAGTTCCACGGCCACGCGCTCGGCTTCGGCGTCTTCGTTGCGGCAGCGGATCACGCGGATCTCGTCGCCGTGGCCCATCTCGCTCCACAGCTGCTTTTCGAACTCGTGGGGGTTGTTGGAGATCAGCACGTTGGCGCAGCGCAGGATGCGACTGGTGGAGCGGTAGTTCTGCTCGAGCATGACCACTTTCAGGGACGGATAATCGTCCTTGAGCAGCATCAGGTTTTCCGGCCGCGCGCCACGCCAGGCGTAGATCGACTGGTCGTCGTCGCCCACCACGGTGAACTGGTTGCGCGTACCGATCAGCAGCTTCACCAGCAAATACTGGCTGGCGTTGGTGTCCTGGTACTCGTCCACCAGCAGGTAGCGGACCTTGTTCTGCCACTTTTCGAGGATGTCGGCGTGTTCCTGGAACAGCTTTACCGGCAGCAGGATCAGGTCGTCGAAATCCACCGCGTTGAACGCCTTGAGCGTACGTTGATAGTGGGTATAGACGATGGCGGCGGTCTGCTCCTTGGGATTGCGCGCGTTTTCCAGGGCCTCGGCAGGCAGGATGAGGTCGTTCTTCCACGAGCCGATCATGTTCTTGATCTCGTCGACGCCGTCGTCGCCCGCGTATTCCTTCTGCATGATGTCGGTCATCAAGGACTTGACGTCGGCTTCGTCAAAAATCGAGAAGCCGGGCTTGTAGCCCAGGCGAACATGTTCCTTGCGGATGATGTTCAGGCCCAGGTTGTGGAAGGTGCACACGGTCAGGCCGCGGCCTTCGCCGCCCTTGAGCAGGGTGCCGACCCGTTCCTTCATCTCGCGCGCAGCCTTGTTGGTAAAGGTCATGGCGACGATGTACTGGGCGCGGATGCCGCAGTTCTGGATCAGGTGCGCAATCTTGCGCGTGATCACGCTGGTCTTGCCGGAGCCTGCGCCGGCGAGCACCAAAAGAGGGCCGCCGACGTAGCTCACGGCTTCTTGCTGCCGGGGATTGAGTCGGGACATACGGAATCAGGGAGTCGTTTGCGAAATGGGCCGGCATTTTAACAGGCTCAGCAATTTGTGCTGCTCTCTCCGACTTGTGACGCACCACGCTAACTGTATTTGCCGGTTTTGTTACTTTCACGCAGGATACGTGAGGTATTTGCGTCTAATGTTCGTAATTCCTGATACAAAAGCCACGTCTGATAACTGATGTCATTTGGTCATTGGTTGGCGGCCCGGCATAATGCCCGGTGCGTACACCACTGCAGAGTCTAGGGAGCTAGCTTGTCTACGCCTGTCGAACCCTTGCGTTTGCTGCTACTGGCAGAAGAGCCAGCGTGGACAGCGTTGTTGCGCGAGTGTCTGGCTCCAATGGGGAGCTCGGCCGTGCTCATCAGCGCTCCGAATTGGGAGTCTGTCAGCAGTCTGTTCGATGACAACCGCAGCGCGGTGTTGTTGACGATCCCTGCTCTGCAGCCACTTCCCGGTCGTTGCACCTTGCCGACGGTATTGCTGCTCGAACACGAGCCGGCGTCGCCGCCCGATGGCGTGAGCGACTGGTTGGTGCGCGATCTGCTTGATACAGGCATGTTGCAGCGCTGCCTGCGCCATGTGCGCGAACGGGGGCTGCTGGAGACCACCCTGCAGCGTCTGGCCGAGCAGGACCCCTTGACCGGCATCGCCAATCGCCAGGGTTTTCAGACCCTGCTGGCGGCCCGGCTGGTGGAAAACGATGGCCGTGGCCTGGCACTCGGGCACCTGGACCTCGACAACTTTCGTCACGCCAACGACGCGTTGGGGCATCAGGCGGGCGACCGGTTGATCCTGCAAGTCGTTGCCAGGCTCAAAAGCCAGCTGGAGGTGGGTGATCAGCTCGCAAGGTTGGGCAGCGACGAATTTGCACTGCTGATCGACACCCGCCGGGCACCCCAGCGCGCCGAGTGGATGGCCGAACGAATCACCGAAGCACTGGCCGAACCCTACTGGGTCGACGGCGAAAGCCTGTTGATCGGGTCCAGCCTGGGCATCGCCCATGCACGCGCCCAGGCCGGTGCCGACCCGCTGATGTGGCACGCGCACATCGCCATGCAGCAGGCCAAGAGCACCCAGGGCTGTACCTTTCACATCTTCAACGAGCGCATCAATCGCAATGCGCGCAGCATGGCCGACCTGGAAAGCGAACTGCGACGGGCATTGCGCCGTGATGAGCTGGAGCTGCACTACCAGCCGCGACTGAACCTCGAAGACGGGCAGATCGTCGGCCTCGAAGCGCTGGTGCGCTGGCGTCATGCCGAGCGCGGTTTGCTGCCGCCAAGCGAATTCGTGCCCTTGGCCGAGCAGAGCGGGTTGATCGTGCCCCTGGGTTACTGGGTGATTTCCCGTGCACTGCGTGACATGCAGGCCCTGCGCGAGCGCGGGCTGCCGGCGCTGCACATGGCAATCAACCTGTCGTTTCGGCAGTTCCAGGACAGCCAGTTGTTGCCCACCCTCAGCCGCTTGATCATCGAGCGCGGAGTCGAGGCGCAGTGGCTGGAGTTCGAACTGACAGAGACCGCAGTGATGCGCCGCAGCGATCTGGTCAAGCAGACCATGGACGCCCTCGGGCGCCTGGGCGTGCGCTTTTCCCTGGATGACTTCGGTACCGGCTTCTCGTCATTCGTGCACCTCAACAGCCTGCCGATCGCCTTGCTGAAGGTCGACAAGAGTTTTGTCGGCGAGATGGAAGAGCGCGAGGAGAATCGCAAACTGGTGCACGCGATGATCAACCTGGCGCACAACCTCAATCTCGAAGTGGTGGCCGAAGGCGTGGAAACCCCGGAGCAGCTGGATCTGTTGCGTGGGTTTGGCTGTGATCAGGTGCAGGGGTACCTGATCAGCAAGCCGTTGCCGTTGGTGGAGCTGGTTGAATACCTGACCTTCGGTTCCAGCCAACAGGCCGTTGTGGAGGCCATTTAAAAGATCGCCAGAACGCGGCCCGAGCCTTTAACAGCTCCTACATGGGAATGTGTACACCCGTAGTAGCTGCCGAAGGCTCGGGCCGCGTTCGGACGATCTTTTGATCTCAATCGGGTTGAATCACCCTGAAACTGGCCTGCACCGCAGGCTCACGCCGAATCATGCGCTTCATCTTCCACTCAAACGCCAGCGTCAGGCTCACCGCCGCACACGCCAGGCCCAGCGCCAGGCCCCACCACACGCCCGTTGGGCCCCAGTCAAGATGGAATGCCATCCACCAGGCTGCCGGCGCACCAATCAGCCAATAGCAGGCCAGTCCAACCAGGAAGGTGGTCTTGGCATCCTTGAGCCCGCGTATGCAGCCCATGGCGATGGTCTGCGTGCCGTCGAACAGCTCGAACCAGGCGGCGACCGCCAGCAGGCTCACTGCCAATTCGATGACCGGGCGGAACGCTGGATCATTATGGTCCAGGAACAAGCCAATCAATTGATGCGGCAGCAGCCAGAAAACCATCGCGAAGCCGAGCATCGCCGCCGCTCCGAACACAATACCAACCCGTCCCGCCAGCCGTGCATCCAGCAGTTGCCCGGCACCGTAGTGCTGGCCGATGCGCATGGTGATCGCATAGGACATGCCGGCCGGCACCATGAACGCCACCGAAACGATCTGCAGGGCAATCTGGTGCGCACCCAGTTGCGTACTGCCCATGGTGCCCATGCACAACGCCGCGAAGGCAAACAGCCCGACCTCCACCGCGTAGGTGCCGCCGATGGGCAGGCCCAGCCGCCACAGCTCCTTGAGGTACTGACGGTTGGGCCGCGACAGGCCTTCACGCAATGGATAAGCGTCATACGCCCTATGCCGCCGAATATGCAGGGCCAGCGCCAATGCCATCAGGTTGGCGACGATGGCCGTGACCAGCCCTATCCCCACCAGCCCCATCCTGGGCAGGCCGAACATGCCGGTAATCAATGCATAGTTGAGCAGGAAGTTCGCCACCGTGCCGGCGAGGCTGATCACCATCACCGGCGTCGCCCGGCCGATCGCACTGGTGAAGCCGCGCAGGGCCATGAAGCTCAAGTAGCCGGGCAGGGCGAACGGCAGGATCATCAGGAATTGCCCGGCCATATGGACGTTGCTTTCGGTCTGGCCGAACAGCAGCAGCACGGGCTTGAGGTTCCACAGCAACAGGCCGGCGGCCAGTGCCATCAGCCACGCCAGCCACAAACCTGCCTGGGTCAGCCGGGCGGCGCCAACGATATCGCCCGCACCCTGACGGATAGCCACCAGGGTGCCGACTGCCGCAATCACCCCGATGCAGAAAATCGACACAAAAGAGTAGGTGGCCGCCCCCAGGCCGCCGCCGGCAAGCGCCTCGGGGCTGATGCGCGCCATCATCAAGGTGTCGGTGAGGACCATCAGCATATGCGCCAACTGCGAGGCAATCAGCGGCCCCGCCAGCCGCAGGATGGCCCAGAGTTCAATACGCGCTGGATGCTTCATGATCATCACGCTCGGTTTTCAGAGGGAACAGTAGACCGTCGATTTTCGGCGCTCTGGAGGATTTCCACAAAGGGATAAAAAGGATGGATGGCATGACTAAAACTCATCATGGATGAGTTTCTGCTAAGTTGTGGCGATTGCGCTTTAGGAGCTTTCTGGATGTCTCGTCGTCTTCCTCCGTTGTATGCCCTGCGTGCCTTCGAAGCGGCCGCTCGCCACAGTTCGTTTACCCGTGCCGCGCAAGAGTTGTCGATCACCCAGAGCGCGGTCAGCCGGCATATTCGTACGCTCGAAGAGCACTTTGCCTGCCGATTGTTTCACCGCAGTGGCCGCAACCTGCAACTGACCGAATCGGCCCGGTTGCTGCTGCCCGGCATCCGCGAGGGCTTCACCGCCCTGGAGCGGGCGTGCAACACCCTGCGCGCCGAAGACGACATCCTGCGCATGAAGGCGCCTTCGACCCTGACCATGCGCTGGCTGCTGGCGCGCCTGAGCCGCTTCCGTCACCTGCAACCGGGCAATGAGGTGCAGCTCACCAGCGCCTGGATGGACGTCGACTCGGTGGACTTCAACGACGAGCCCTTCGACTGTGCCGTGCTGTTGAGCAACGGCCATTTCCCACCTGACTGGGAGGCCAGTTATCTGTTCCCCGAAGAACTGATCCCGGTCGGTGCGCCGAACCTGCTGAGCGAGCAGCCTTGGGACGTGACGCGCCTGGCCAATACCGAACTGCTGCACCCCACACCGGACCGCCGCGACTGGCGCAACTGGCTGGAGCGCATGGGGCTGGCCGAACAGGTGTCGCTCAAGGGCGGGCAGGTGTTCGATACGCTGGAGCTGGGCATGATCGCCGCCGCCCGTGGCTACGGGGTTTCGATGGGCGACTTGTTGATGGTGGCCGAGGATGTCGCTCAGGGGCGCCTGAGTTTGCCGTGGCCGACTGCCGTCGCCAGCGGTGAGAAATATTACCTGGTCTGGCCGAAAACCCGGCCCGGCGGAGAACGGATGCGCCGCCTCAGTGACTTCCTGCAGGGCGAGGTCAGGGCCATGGAGCTGCCGGACGTGGAGCACCTGAGCTGAATCGATAGAGCCTGTGCAGCGACAGGCTCCGGCAATATCCCGGTAATCGGCTCAAGTATTCAGGTTTACCGCCGAAGAGATGCAGGTGGAACCTTCGTGCAGGTTCGACGTAACCCCCATTATTAGAAATGTCGCTGAGTGTGCAGCCCGATCAAGGAGGATTCGGACGCTTGGCCAGGAGCTGTCATGTCTCAACCTCGCGCCCGCATCGCCTCCCAGCTGGGTATCGCGCTTGCCGTGATACTGGCGATCGTCATCAGCTGCAGCACTGTGTTTGCCCTGCGCTCGCTGGACACCGCCAACCTTGCCACCCGCGAGGAACACCTGGCCAGCGAAGCAAGGCTGCTGGCCGATCAATTGAGCACCTTCCACGGTACGTTGCGTGAGAGTACCCAGCGCCTCAGCGGCTTGTTCGAGAAGCGCTTCAGCGCGGGACTGAGTCTGCACCCGGAGCAGCCGGTGACGGTCGCGGGCGTGCAGACCGCGGGCTTGCACCTGGGCAGCGAAGTGCTGAACAACAACTTCCAGGAAGTGGACGAGTTCAAGCAGATGACTGCCGGTGTTGCCACGTTGTTCGTGCGTAACGGCGACGACTTCATCCGGGTCAGCACTTCCCTGAGCAAGCAGGACGGCACGCGCGCCATTGGCACGCTGCTCGATCACGCGCACCCCGCTTATGCGCGCCTGATGGCGGGGCAGGGCTACGTCGGCCGGGCCCTGTTGTTTGAACGGTCCTACATGACTCAGTACACCCCCGTACGCGACAGCGGCGGCAAGGTGATTGCGGTGCTGTTTGTAGGATTCGATTACACCGACGCGCAGAACGCGCAATTTGCCAATCTCAAACGCTTCCGCATCGGCCAGACCGGCTCCCTGGCGTTGCTCGACGAACAGGGCAAATGGCTGGTGCCGATTGCGGGCGTGCAGGCGTTGGAGCAGGCGGCGCCGACCCTTGCCGCGCTGGCAAAAACGCCTGGCAAAGGTGAGTTCTGGAGCGACAAATCCGAAGACTTTTACAGCGTCGCCGTGCCGTTCGAGGGTGGCCCATGGTCGGTGGTGGCGAGCATGCCCAAAGCGGAAATTCGCGCCGTGACCTGGAGTGTCGGCAGTCAATTGGCGATAGGCAGCCTGCTGGCCATGCTGATCGCCGTGGGTGCGGCGGTCTGGTTGTTGCGCAGCAAGCTGGCGCCACTGAGTGATCTGGTGCGTCAGGCCGAGGCGCTGGGCGCGGGGGATCTGAGCGTGCGCCTGAATGTCTCGAGCCACGACGAAATCGGCCAGTTGGCCCGCGCCTTCAACCAGATGAGCCAGGCCCTGTCGACCATGGTCGAGCACATCCGCAAAGCTTCGCAAGAGGTCAACAGCCGTGCCCAGGCCTTGTCTGGTTTGTCCGGTGGTGCTTACGAAGGCATGGAGCAGCAGTCGGGCGAGATCACCAGCATGGCAGGTGCGGTGGAGGAATTCAGTGCCACTTCCCTGAACATCGCCGACAACATGGGCAGCACCCAGCTGCTGGCTCAGGAAAACGCACAGCAAACCCGGATCGGTCGTACGTCGATGGACGAAGCGTCTTCGTCTCTTGAACAAATTGCGGGCGCGC
The DNA here is from genome assembly GCF_040310425.1 of Pseudomonas sp. 65/3-MNA-CIBAN-0223. Taxonomy (NCBI): domain Bacteria; kingdom Pseudomonadati; phylum Pseudomonadota; class Gammaproteobacteria; order Pseudomonadales; family Pseudomonadaceae; genus Pseudomonas; species Pseudomonas sp. 65/3-MNA-CIBAN-0223. The sequence goes on along the minus strand of NZ_JBEOPV010000008.1, from coordinate 145,324 downwards.
TGAACAGCACGGCGACGGTCATCAACACACTGGGCCAGCGCTCTCAGGAAATTGGCGGCATCGTCGGGGTGATCACTTCGATTGCCGAGCAGACCAATCTGCTGGCACTCAACGCGGCCATTGAAGCCGCCCGCGCCGGCGAGCAAGGCCGGGGCTTTGCGGTGGTGGCCGATGAAGTGCGCAATCTGGCTTCCCGCACTCGCCAGGCAACCGATGAAATCTCGCTGATGATCCAGAGCATCCAGCAGGAAACCGGCAACGCCATCAGCACCATGGAGCAGGGCAAGGTACTGATGGAGGAGGGCTTGTCGCGCAACGCCAATGTCGCCTCGGCCCTGGCGCGTATCGATGAGCAGAGTCGCTCGGCTGGCCAGCAGTTTTCGGCGATCACCACGGCCACCCAGGAACAAAGCAGCACCGCGACGTTGCTCAGCAGCAACCTGCAAAGCATTGCGCTGGCCAACAGCGAGCAGCGCGAGGTGGTGTCGCACCTGGCCGTGACGGCCAAGGAACTGGAGAGCCTGGCGGCGGAGTTGCGGCAGGAGGTTGACCGGTTTCGTTGAGGTGTTCCGGCTATGGTAATCGCGAGCAGGCTTGCTCCCACAGGTGTGATTGGCGTTCACAAGTTCTGCGTCCACCGACACTCCTGAGTAGGCGTGAGCCCGCTCGGTTTTATCAAGACATAGGGCCATTGTTGGTTTTACGCTTGATGAATCGTTTCAGCCGGTCTATAAAAATGGCACAACTCCAAGAAAGGCTTGTGCCATGACTCCGCTCAAACTCGTCGTCGCCCTCGGCGCGCTGTCCGCTGCCTCCCATGCCATGGCGTGGGACTATGTTCTGCTCGACTCCGACAAAGCGGCCGCCAACTGGTCAATCACCAGTCAGCAACTCGGGGTGAAGACCGACAAACCCTTCTCCGTGACCCTGCGTACCTTGCATGGCGGTCGGCAAGAGGGCGTCAGCATCGTCGACATTGATAACGGCATGCTCAAGCTCTCGGTGGTACCGACCCGCGGCATGAACGTCCTCCAGGCCTCGGTGGGGTCTGTGCGCATGGGCTGGGATTCGCCGGTGAAAGAGGTGGTCAACCCGGCCTTCATCGAACTCAACGGTCGGGGCGGGTTGGGCTGGCTGGAAGGTTTCAACGAACTGGTGACCCGCTGCGGTTACGAATGGGTCGGCCACCCTGGCGTGGACAATGGCGAGTTGCTGACCCTGCACGGCCGCGCCGCCAACATTCCGGCCAGCAAAGTCACCTTGCACATCGACGAAAAACCGCCTTACGCCATCAGCCTGCGCGGTGAGTTGAAAGAGCAGGCGTTCAAGAAAGTCGACTTCTCCGTCGCCACCGAACTGGTCACCGAACCCGGCAGCGTGCGCTTCAGCCTCAACGACACCCTGACCAACAATGGCGACTATCAGAAGGAATACCAGGCGCTCTACCACAGCAACTTCAGTACCCCGTTCCTGGAACAGGGTGCTCGATTCGCTGCGCCGGTAAAACAGGTGTCGCCGTTCAACGACAAGGCCAAGGGTGAACTGTCGGACTGGCAGACCTACCGCGGGCCGACCAAGGACTACGACGAGACGGTCTACAACGTGGTGCCGTATGCCGATGCAAAAGGCGACACATTGACCGTGCTGCACAACAAGGCCGGCAGCCTGGGCGTCTCGGTAGGTTTCAACACGCAAACCCTGCCCGTGTTCTCCCTGTGGAAAAACACCGATACCCAAGGGCAGGGCTATGTCACCGGACTTGAGCCAGGCACGAGCTTTTCCTACAACCGCCGGTATCAACGACCACTGGGCCTGGTGCCGACGATCGCGCCAAACGAGCAGAAACAGTTCCGCATCAGCTACAGCCTCTTGGCGGACAAAGGGGCGGTGGATCAGGCGTTGAAGCGGGTGAGCGAGATTCAGGCCGGGCGGGAAACCGAGGTGCGGCAGATGCCGTTGGTGGATCTCACCAAGGAGTAAATCCGTTAGTTCGTGGCCGGACGATACTGTAGCGCCTCAGCCAGATGCTCTCGCGTAATGGCATCAATCTGCTCAAGGTCCGCCAACGTGCGCGCCACCTTGAGCAGCCGATGGGCCGAGCGTAGCGATAGGGTCAATCTTTCGCAGGCGGATTCCAGCCAGGTTTCATCGGCTGTGGATAACTTGCAGTGTATGCGAAGGCCTGGCAGGTCGAGAAAGGCGTTGGCGCAGCCCTGGCGCTTGTGCTGCCGTTCCCTGGCGTCGGCTACCAGCACTGCCGCGCTGGCGGAGTCATCGCCGGGTTTCGCTGAAGGGTTCAGCGCTGTAGCTTCCCGCGCCACGGTCAGGTGCAGATCGATGCGGTCCAGCAGCGGGCCGGACAGTTTGTTGCGGTAGCGCTGGACCATGTCCGGGGTGCATGAACACTTGCCCGTTGGTTCGCCAAGATATCCACAGGGACAGGGATTCATCGCCGCGACCAGTTGAAAGCGCGCCGGAAAACGCACGCGATCCCTGGCCCGGGAAATCACGATATGGCCGGACTCCATAGGCTCACGCAACACTTCCAAAACCCTGCGATCAAACTCCGGTATTTTGCTGTTTGAGACGTTAATCACAAAAAGTTGTCAAAAATACGGTGATCACCTCCGCTGTGATTAGTCGAGTTTCGCGTTCGGTGTTGGCGCTGATTGAAAACTGACCCACCCTGCCGATTGAAAATTGACCCAGGGCGGATTGCTGTTTTTTGTCCCAGCAATTGTGAATAAGCTTAGCAGTAGTGTCCCGGTTGAACGGTCATCGAGCCCCACCGCATAAAGGCATGCGGCAGGGTGTTTATGGTGCAGATCAAAACGGTTCATCGTCCTCGATACCATCTTCGTCCTTGCGCTTTCGTTCACGTGATTTGATCTTTGTCTGCGCGGCCAGCGTGCTGTGTTGCAGGCGGTAGGACTCGTTGCCCGTTTCGACGATGTGGCAATGGTGTGTCAACCGATCCAGCAACGCTGTGGTCATCTTGGCGTCGCCGAACACACTCGACCATTCCGAGAAGCTGAGGTTGGTCGTGATCACAATGCTGGTGTGCTCGTACAGCTTGGACAGCAAGTGAAATAACAGCGCGCCACCGCTCTGGCTGAAGGGCAAATACCCCAGTTCATCGAGTATCACCAGGTCTGTCCGAAGCAGCCCTTGAGCGATTCGGCCACTCTTGCCGTCGTACTTTTCACGCTCCAGCAGATTGACCAGATCCACTGTGGAAAAGAAGCGCACGCGTTTGTTATGGGTCGTGATTCCGGACACGGCCAGGGCGCTGGCCAAATGTGTTTTGCCGGTTCCGGGCCCGCCGATGAACACCACATTCTGCGCGGTCTCTGTGAACTCCAAGCTCGACAGATCTTTGACCAGACGGGCATCTGCGCTGGAGGCGCTAAAGTCGAAGCCAGCCAAGTCACGATGCATGGGTAGTTTGGCCATGCTCATCTGATGGTTAACCGAGCGTACGGCGCGATCTGCTTGTTCTTGTTGGAGCAGATGTTCGAGCAGCCATTTCGACGACGCCGTCGAGGCCTCTCCTTGAGAAGCCAGCTCTTCCCAAGCGCTGGCCATGCCATGCAGACGCAGCTCTTTGAGTTCCGCCATTAGGTCACGCATTGCGATTCTCCTCATCGGTTGTACGGAGCCGGTCGTAGCGCGCTGTATTGGCGACAGGCGCTACCTTGAGTTGCAGGCTGGTTTCTGCGGAAGGAGGTGGTGCAGTAGAGGTCAGTCGAGCTAGAACATTCAGGATGTGATCGGCGCTCAGGCTTCCCGACTCAAGCACCAGTTCTACCGCCACGAGCACCGGGTCGAGACCGGCGATGGGCACAGCAGCCAGTACCTGCGTCATGATTCGATCACCGTTGCTGTGACGTCTCAGGCCCCGCTTGAGAAGCTGTAACGGCTTGGGCAGATCGGCAAACGGCGCGCCATTGCGCAGCGCACCGGGTTTGCGTTCGATGAGTGGGATGTAATGCTGCCAGTCAAAACTGACCTGATCTCGATCAAACAGACGCTCGTGGCTGGCGATCATCGTTTCATCGGCGATGACCACGATCCGAGAAGGATACAGACGGCTGCTGACCCACTGGCCGACTCGCTCACAAGGCACCGAATATCGATTTCGCGCCACGCTGATCAGGCAGGTGCTGGAGACCCGTACGGTGCGCTCGACGTAGCCATCAAAAGCCGTCGGCATCGGCATCATTTCGACCCGCTCCAGCTCCAAGACCTCTGCCACCGTCAGCCCGTTGTACTGCGGATGCACCAGCTCGCTCCAGAGTGCACGACAGCGTTGGCCGAGCCAGGCATTCAATTCTTCGAAGGTGTGAAACATGCAGTCTTGAGCGTCGAGCCAGATGCGTCGTCTGCTGTCTTGCACGTTCTTTTCAACGATGCCTTTTTCCCAGCCCGAGGCGACATTGCAGAAGTCCGGATCGAACAGGTAGTGCGCGCACATCACGGAAAACCGGGCATTGACCGTGCGGCCTTTGCCCTTGTTAACCTTGTCGACAGCCGTTTTCATGTTGTCGTAGATGCCGCGACGTGGCACCCCACCTAACGCACCGAACGAGCGCGTATGGGCATCGAACAGCATCTCGTGGCCTTGGCTGGGATACGCAACCAACCAGAACGCGCGACTGGCGCACAGCTTCATGTGGGAGACCTGAATGCGTCGGAACAGGCCGCCGATCAGCAGACCTTCTTCGCTCCAGTCAAATTGAAAAGCCTCACCAAGTGCAAACGTCAGCGGTACAAAGGCACGTAACGATTTGCCTTGCTCACCGTGCCACGAGCGGATGAAGGCTGTGAGCTGGCTGTAGCCGCCGTCATAACCCTGGGCTTTGATCTGCTCAAAGAGTGCTTTGGCGCTCCTGCGGTTGTGCTTTGCCCGAAACGAATCAGCCTTCAGCGCCTGCTCCAGCGTCTCGTGGAATGGGCTGAGTTTGTTGAAGGTAGCGCCCCGCTGGTACGCCGGCTGAGTGGCTTCGGGTGCTCTGACCCATTTTCGGATGGTGTTTCTCGACAGCCCGGTACGCTTGGCGATCTGGTGCAGCGACAGCTTGTCGCGAAAGTACATCCTCCGAATTTTCCCCAACATTTCCATGCTGATCACCCTGTGTTCTCCTGCTCGGAAAGTGAGCAGAAGTAGTTGAACACCTGGGTCAGTTTTCAGTCGGCAGAACAGCCTTTACTGGGTCAGTTTTCGGTCAGCGGCAACACGCGTTCGGGTCAGGTGAGATGCAGGTTTCCAAGAAGCTCGTCACCTCTCCGAAGTCAGGTACATCTATTCCGCGCTCATTTCCATTTCCGGACTTAAAGTGCCTAACCATGCGACAAGACAAATTATGACGACTGCCATTGAAAACTCGAGTGTCATGCTGCGGCGCAAAGCATTGACCGCGGCAGAGTATTCTCCATTTCGAACTGAACGCTCCAATACCGGACTTAGGTGAAAGCGGTTCAGCGTGGCTAACACGATCATCCCGGCAAAGAGCAGGACCTTCAAAAACAGCAGTACACCGTACGTAGTGAGCATCACTTCATCGAGATTTGGACCGATGACAAACAGGTAATTCACTACGCCTGTGATGCTTATAATCACTACGATTACAGCGCCGGCCGATTCAAAACCAGTCAGCACCCGTGCAAGAATTCGAGCTTCTTGTTCGCCCTTTAGCGATTTCAACCGCAGCAGTAGAGCGAATGCCAATAGAGCACCCAGCCAGCCACCTGCGGCTAGAAGATGGAATATATCGGTGATGAAATGCCAGTAGCGTCGGCTGCCTTCATCCATGGCGCCGTGCCCTGTCCAAGCCAACGTCGCCAACGCAATCGCTCCGCATACGGTGACGATCCAGAGACTGGGTGTCGGAAATCGCTTATTCAACGCGACGCCAATAATTGCCAACACCAAGGCAGCTATTCGGACCATCCAGGTCAACCCGACGTCGGTCCCCATGAGGACCATTTCAAAAATATGGTGATGTAGCTCCATAAGCTCCGACACACCGCTCATTGCTTTCGCAAGCAACAGCATGGCGACAAGGGATAGAGCTACACCTGCAACAGAAGTACCGTAAAGAAGCGACTCAAAATTCAAGACCGTGCCCGATACTCTTTCCTTTCCCCTGAGGCTGTACAAGCCGAAAATTGCCAATCCGAATAACAACATCAGGTCGAAATAAAGAGCAAAGCGAACCACAATATTTATTGAGTCGCTCATAAATCATTTCACTTTAAATGAGAAGTTGCCGGTGATCGGGTGAGTATCCGAGGAGACAGCACGCCATTCGACTTTGTAGGTACCGGTGGTCAGAGGTGCTGCCGGTGTAATCACCATCGTTTTCGGATCACCGCCACCAGCGACGGCGGCCTTAACACCCATTGGGGAGTTCGGCATGCCAGGCATATCGGTCATGATCAGTTTTGCACCGGAAAACTGAGTGGTGAGATTCTCAGAAAAGTGCAGTTCAATTTTCGAAGGGGCCGCCGCATTCGAGCCTTCTGCCGGAGTCGAAGAAAGGAGCTTTGGATGTGCTTGAACAACTGCACTCAGAAGCAAACCAGCGGTAAGTGCAACAGCTACGGTCGTAGTTTTAAGGAATGACATGCAAGGCTCCTCACAGCAAGAGCTGTTGATTCGAGGTTTGTTTGGGAATATCTAGTTTTTACTTTTCGATTCTTGTTAAAACCACTGATGATTAGCTAGTAGCCTCCTTGTTCTAGGGCAGGGTGAACACGAGAAACTCACTAGGCCCCAACGTCACAGTGCAAGAACACGATGCCACACGAACGCAAACTGTTCGATTACATTTCAGTCAGCTTGACGCGGGTGCTTGGCCGCGAATTGGCGGGCGTAGCGGGATTTAAAGACGAGACCGCGTGCCCGCGATACCAGGGTTTTCACTCATTCAAAAATAACGAAAGTGGACGCTGGGCGCAGGCTGAGAGATCGCCGTTGATCACAAATGCGCCGTTGATCAGCTGACCTTCAAGTCAACACTAGGAAACTCTAGATGGAAGGCCGTTTTTCCACTAAAGGACGTACACCATATCTTGCCATCATGCGCTTCAATTATTGATCGTGTAATCGACAGACCTAGCCCCGCGTTGCTTGGACTGCCTTCTCGCCGAGCTGGGTCCACGCGGTAAAAGCGATCGAACAGCTTTTCAAGGTGTTCGGGAGCAATGGGCTCTCCATGGTTCTCCACAACGACCAATACCGACATCTCCTTCTGCTGAATATCGACACTGATGGACTTCCCTTCATAGGTGTAGCGCAGCGCATTTGAGAGCAGATTAGAAATGGCTCTGTGGAGCATAAGAACATCGCCTCGAACACTGCCCCTTCCTGAAACCGTGAGCTCAATACCTCGCTCATCAGCCAACAGGCGGTAGTATTCGAGCAATTTCTCTACGACTTCCACCAGGTCTATCGGTTTGTTCTCGTGCGTGATCAGACCATTGTCAGACTTCGCCAGAAAAAGCATGTCATCAATCATTCGCCCCATACGCTTCAAATCATCAAGATTTGAGTACAGATTGTCTTCGTAGTCCTCGATATTCCTTTTTCTAGAAAGCACCACTTCCGTGTGGGTCATCAAGTTGCTGACGGGGGTCCGCAACTCGTGAGCAATGTCCGCAGAGAAATTCGATAAGCGAACAAACGCATCGTCCAACCTAGATAACATTGCGTTGAATGACAGCACCATTTGCTGAAGTTCTTTGGGAACCGGTGCTAATGGAATTCGTTCTTTGAGTGATTTAGCTGACATTGAGGCCGCGACCTGAGTGACTTGGCGAATAGGCCGCAGGCCACTGCTTGCAACCATCCAGCCCAGCGCCGCACTGACCAGCGCGCTGATCACCAGCCCTATCCAAAACCATCGCTCTAGCGTCTCGAAAAAGGACATGTGCTGAGTAACGTCAAAGATCAACATGACAGTCAATGGCTTGTCTTGCCCCGTCACAACGGCTTGTGCTGTCACGCCACGGAACATCTGCTCTTGATCTCGCCACTCCCAGACGTTGTTGTTTGGGATTGTGCGGAATTCCTCCGGAACATCGACGGGGCCGGGATCAGCAAACAGTATTTTGCCGCCGCCATCGATTATCAGGGCAGTCAAATCACGGTGAGCGCCAAGCAGCGCCTCCAGCTCAGGCTTAACATCACTGAATTGATCAATGCTGTTCAACCCCGTTAGAATTCTTTGAGTCGAATGGAGTTTTTCGTTCAGCGCCTGCTGATCCAGCATCTTGAAGTGATGCCGGCTGAGGTTATTGAAACTGAGTCCGGCAACGGTGAGAACGGCCGTTACCGCGAGCATGAACATCAGACTCATGCGAGTCGTCAGGGACATCCGGTTCATTCCGACTCCGAATCAGGTGCGTCGAGCATGTAACCCATTCCCCTTGAGGTATGAATCAACTTGACCTCAAAGTCGTCATCTATCTTGGCTCTCAACCTTCTCACTGCAACCTCGATAACATTGGTATCGCTGTCGAAGTTCATATCCCAAACCTGGGAGGCGATAAGTGACTTTGGCAGCACCTCCCCTCGACGTCGTAGCAACAGCTCAAGCAACGCAAACTCTTTGGCCGTAAGGTCTATGCGCTTACCTCCACGAATGGCCCGACGCTTGAGCAGGTCCACCTCCAGATCAGCCAATTTCATATAGGTTTGCGAGGGAGCGCCGTTACCCCGACGCAGCAATGTTCTGACGCGAGCCAACAGTTCAGAAAATGCGAAGGGTTTGATCAGGTAATCATCTGCCCCGAGTTCAAGTCCTTTCACTCGATCCTCAACGCGGTCCCGCGCCGTGAGGAAGAGCACGGGAACATCTTTTCCGGATGCACGAACCTTCTGAAGTACTTCCCAGCCATCCAGCCCGGGCATCATGACGTCTAAAATCAGCAGGTCATAGGCCTCGCTCAAAGCGTGCTGTAGCGCCACTTTGCCATTGGTAAAGCGATCCACATTGAACCCCGCCTCCGTGAGTCCTTGTTGCAAATAGATACCTACTTTGGGTTCGTCTTCAGCAACCAGAAGTCTCATGAGGGTGGCTCTCGGATAATGATGAAGCGCAGTCTGCAACGAAACACGCCAGCCAACCAGCAACTGACAGAAAAGTAATATTGGCTTCAGGTAGATGTCAGCGAGCGCTGTCTAGGGTTCAAGCATGAGTACTTCCTGGTGCTCGACCGACTCTTCAGCATGAAACGTTTGGGAGCCGGAAAAATCATTCCATAAGGAGTTGCCCCCATGAATCGCCTGAAAATGCTGTTTTTTGTGAGCTCAATACTCGTCTCAGCTTCTGTATGGGCTGAAAGTGGCGGAGACCGGGTGATAGAGCGTATGGAAGGCCTGCGCGACAGGGCTGAAGCCGTACTGATTCAAGCTGAAAAAGCCCCTGAAGGACAACGTCATGTCCACATGGCCGAGCATATGAAGATGCTCGGCGACATCATGAGCCAACTCCATAAAGATCATCCAGACGCCTCAATGTCACCCCAGCAGCACCTGACCTGGATGGAAAAACACGACAAAATTGTCGACGACGTTCTGAGTCAAATGCAACGCGAGCACAAGCTGATGCTTTCAGAGAACCACCAGTGAGCAACTCGCTGGAAAGAGCTTTTTAAACAGTCTTGTTGAATGCGGCGTCATCTGGACGCCGTATTTATTTCGAAAACTGACGGAAATGTAATGTTCAGGTCAGTTAACTGGCAGCTCCGCATCATTAGCATAGCCGGTGCTTCCCACTTACTCCCGAGGTCACCATGAAAGCTAAGCTCGTTACCCCAGTCATCGCAGCAATCACCCTGCTATTCGGTGCAACGGCCATGGCCGGCGTAGGTCATGGGAAAGAGGACATCGGTCGTCCTGGAGTCGCCTCTGAGGTTACCCGTACGGTGGAGGTTGAGATGGGTGATCTTTTCTTCAAGCCTGAAAGCATCGACGTAAAACCTGGTGAAACCATTCGATTTGTCCTTCACAATGAGGGTTTGATGCTGCACGAGTTCAACATCGGCAAAGCCGCTGCTCATGCAGCGCACCAAAAAGAAATGGTAAGCATGCTCCAGAACGGGACGCTGACCCCCACTGGTACCGGGAAAGCGATGAGCGACATGGGCCACAGCATGGGTGGAATGAAGATGGTCGGAATGGAACACAACGACCCGAACAGCATCCTGATCGAGCCAGGCGCAACCCAGGAGTTAATCTGGACCTTCAACAACAGCACTGGGCTTCAGTTTGCCTGCAACATGCCGGCGCATTATCAATCGGGGATGGTCGGTCAGTTTGACCTGAAATAAGCCAGAGCTGGCTGCTAACACCGCTTCGATACAAGAGTTGGCTACGCTCTGTCGCAGAGATCACAGCAATGCTCACACAGTGGGGTATAGATCATGAATAACCATCAGCATCCGGATGGAAACACCACCGCCCCATTTTGGAGGCGCAAAACAGGCGTTGTACTGATCATGCTTATTGCGATTGGTGCCTTTTACGTTTTGCGGGAGCATTTCAGCCACGTTTATCCATTTTGGCCTTATCTGATTCTGTTGATCTGTCCATTGATGCATTTTTTTGGACATGGACATGGCGGACATAGCCATGGCGATCAGACAGCAACCAACAAGGACGAAAAAGGGAAATAGCCATGCCTACCATATCGAGCCACCACGAACACAGTCACGCCCATGCTGCTCCGCTCAATGACGATGATCTGCGTGACCCGGTGTGCGGAATGGCAGTCACTTCACCAAGTAAATTTGGTGAGTCTTATCAGGGACAGGCATATCAATTTTGTAGCCTGAAATGCCAGGAGAAGTTTCGAGCTGATCCTGAACGCTTCAGCGGTAATGTTTCGAGCGCCGAATCCCGCGTCACCACTCCAGATTCTGCGGTACAAACAGGCACTGAGTTTACCTGTCCGATGCACCCGGAAATACGCCAGTCCGGACCCGGCAACTGCCCTAAATGTGGCATGACATTAGAGCCGGTCATGCCCGCGCTCGATGAAGAAGAAAATCCTGAACTCCGGGATTTCGCCCGCCGCTTTTGGTGGTCGCTGCCATTAACCGTGATAGTGACCGTGCTCGCCATGGCGGGACACTCGTTACAACTCCTCCATGGCTCGATCCAAAACTGGATCGAGTTCGCTCTGGCGACACCGGTGACTTTATGGGCAGGTTGGCCCTTTTTTGTAAGGGGCATAGCCTCTATTAGAAATCGCAGTCCAAACATGTGGACTTTGATTGGTTTGGGTACCGCCGCAGCCTACCTTTACAGCGTCATGGCAACGTTCTTACCCCAAAGCTTTCCCGCTACCTTTATGCAAGATGGACGTATCGGCGTCTACTTCGAAGCCGCTGCGGTCATCATCTCGCTCACCTTGCTTGGGCAGATTCTTGAGCTCAAAGCCCGATCGCAAACCTCCGCCGCCATTAAGTCCCTTCTCGGCCTGTCGCCCAAGACCGCACGCCGGATCAATGCCGATGGACAGGAAGAAGACATTCCTCTCACCCATGTCCACCTTGGAGACCATCTGCGGGTCAGGCCTGGTGAAAAGGTGCCAGTTGATGGCTCAGTACTGGAGGGTGAAAGTGCGGTGGATGAGTCCATGCTCACTGGCGAGCCAGTGCCGGTAATGAAGAGAGCTGGAGATAGCCTGATCGGCGCCACGCTGAATACACATGGGAGCTTGGTAATGGAGGCGCAGAAGGTCGGCGCCGAGACCATGCTGTCACAGATCGTACAGATGGTCGCTCGGGCTCAGCGCTCCAAAGCACCAATGCAACGAATGGCCGACTCGATTGCCGGCTACTTTGTGATGGGTGTTATCGCGATTGCGATACTGACATTTGTTGGTTGGGGGCTTTTTGGCCCTGAGCCCAGCTGGGTGTTTGGTCTGATCAACGCTGTCGCCGTGCTGATCATCGCTTGCCCCTGTGCGTTGGGTCTTGCTACACCCATGTCGATCATGGTTTCGACAGGTAAAGCAGCTAGCATGGGTGTGCTGTTCAGGGATGCCAGTGCCATCGAAAACCTTTGCAAGATCGACACGCTGATTGTCGATAAGACAGGCACGCTGACAGAGGGGCGGCCAGTGTTTCACAGTGTGGAGGCCACACCCAGATTCAATCCCCACGATGTTCTTCAGCTGGCTGCCAGCCTTGATCAGGGCAGCGAGCATCCCTTGGCTCATGCAATCGTCGATCACGCCCGAACCGAGAACATTAAGCTCACCAAGCCAGAATCCTTTGAGTCTGGTTCAGGTATCGGGGTCAGTGGCATCGTTGATGGCAAGAAGATCCAGCTGGGGAACACCGCGTTGATGGAAGCCGCAGGCGTGAGCACTAAGCCCCTACAAGAGCGTGCAGAGTTGTTGCGACTTGATGGCATCAGCATCATCTACCTCGCAGTCGACGGGGTATTGGCAGGGTTGTTGGCAGTATCAGATCCAATTAAGCCGACCTCCAAAGAAGCAGTCACCAAGCTCAAGGCTGATGACATCAAAATTATCATGGCTACTGGCGACGGGCTCACCACCGCTCGGGCTGTCGCCAGGGAGATGGGGATTGAAGAAGTCCACGGTGAAGTGAAACCTCAGGACAAGGAACGTCTGGTCGCAGACCTCCAGCAATATGGCAGGAAGGTTGCCATGGCTGGTGACGGTATCAACGATGCACCGGCCCTGGCGCGAGCAGATGTGGGCATAGCCATGGGGACAGGGACTGACGTGGCGATGAATAGCGCGCAACTCACGCTGGTAAAAGGCGACCTGATGGGGATTTTACGAGCACGGGCTCTTTCGGTCGCAACAGTAAAAAACATGCGGCAAAATTTGGGTTTCGCCTTTCTTTACAACTCAATGGGCATTCCTCTTGCCGCAGGCTTGCTCTATCCACTTACGGGACATCTCCTGTCGCCCATGATCGCTGCCATAGCCATGAGCGTGAGTTCTGCATCTGTAGTTTTCAATGCATTGAGACTGAGGAATACCCGAATTGACTGAGCTTCAAAATTGCAGCGCACTTGCCATGCGTTTGCATACGACCTGACCAGTCATTCGCATTTGACTGATCAGCGATTGAGAATTTGACCAACCAGACATCAAAGCTGAGGGGCTCATAACGACCCAAAGCGGTAAACCTGGGCAAGTGACTACCCATGTGCTTTCTTCAGTCCCTTCAAGCGCACATTCGCCCTTTGAACAGCGGCCATTTTTTCAGGCCGCTTCATGCGTTTCCATTTTCTGATGTCTTCCTTGCTTCGCCCACAGCTCACACACAGATCACCACTGAGTTGGCAAACTGAGATGCAGGGATTCTCGATTTCTTTAGCCATTGTCAGCCACCTTTGGACACACGTGATTGAGTCAGGCGGGTGTTCCAGTCACCTCCGTGAGTTCGCTGACACTCCTCCTCAGAGTCGAAGCGGACGTTAAGGTTTGAAGGGATCAGATCGATGTTGGCCTCATTCAACGCTAAGGCCGTCAACTCAAAGATGCGCGCCTTAGCGTTAACCAGGGCGCGCTTTCTGTCAGCCTGGGTTTCGAACACCCAGATTACATTCAGGGTTTCAGCCAATGCGTTCAGGTCAGCGGCATGAGTGAGCCAGGTAAAGCCTTCGATTTCACCTTTTGCTGTTTCGCATGCTTCGGTGAGCGTGGTCATCAACCGACGTTCGATTCGTGCCAGTTCACGTTTCCCTGGAGGCATTGCGGGTTCCTTTGGAGACAATGGTGGGGGGGCGCTGAATCAGACAGGTCGAAACTCGACCGTCAGATGGCTGACTTCGTAGACCGGCTTGAGACGTTCACGAATTCTATCGGCGTTCGCAGTGGCCTCACCAAGGACGCTGACGATGGCCGCATGGGCTTGCGGTCCAATCCGCCAGACGTGCAAGTCCGTGATAGTGGCATCCCCCGGTTTCTCAACCAGTTCGCGGATTTCCTCGGCAACGTGTGCGTCTGTCTGATCCAGCAGTACTCCTGCGGTTGCCCCCATCAAGGTCCATGCCCAGCGCGCGATAACAATGGCGCCGACAATGCCCATGACCGGGTCTAGCCAAACCCAGCCGAGATACCGGCCGGCGAGCAGTGCAGCAATGGCCAGAACCGAAGTCAGCGCGTCTGCGATGACGTGGACGTAGGCCGATTTCAGGTTGTTGTCGTTCCCGTGGTGGGCATGGCCGTGATCGTGATCGTGATCGTGCCCATGACTGTGCCCGTGGCCCAGCAACAAGGCACTGACAATGTTGACGATCAAACCGGCAATCGCGATGAGCGTAGCGGTGCCGAACTGAACTTCCGTTGGCTGCAAGAGGCGCATGACAGACTCAATGCCAATTCCCAGGGAGACCATACCGAGAATCAGTGCCGAGGCGAATCCGCCCAAGTCTCCAACCTTTCCGGTACCGAAACTGTAGCGCTGGCTGGAAGCATGGCGTTTTGCGTATCCGTAAGCGGCCGCCGCGATGCCCAATGCGCCGGCATGGGTTGCCATGTGGAAGCCATCGGCCAGTAACGCCATCGAACCCGTGATATAGCCGGCGGTGATCTCGCCAACCATCATCACCACCGTCAGTGCCACAACCCAAAGCGTACGCTTGGCATTTTCGTCGTGCGCTGAGCCAAGGAACACGTGGTCGTGTGTGTAATTGATGTTGGTGCTGCTCATGAGTGTGTACCTAGATGCGTTCACTTGGCGTAACGGCGAATGGCTTCAAGAAGCTCTTCGACGCCCTTGTTACGCTCTTCTTCGCTGAGCGCAGGGTTCGCGACATGCTCCCGCGCGTGGTCCTCGATGATTTCCTCCATTAAGCCGTTGATTGCTCCGCGAGTGGCAGCAACAAGGTGTAGTGTTTTGGCGCAATCGAGATCCGATTCCAATGCCCGTTCAACGGCTTGGATTTGTCCGGCTATGCGTTTTACGCGTTTGAGAAGATTTTCTTTGTTTGCTGCAATATGGCCCATAGGATACCCCCCCTAGCTATGTATTGTGCATGATAGGCATACCCCCTATACCTATGCAAGACCAAGGAGCGGAGAGAGCATCTACAGTGCCTGGCAGGAAAGAGGCTTCAACTGCGAGTGAGGAGCGAGAGTAGCTGGAATGTCCGCCTCTGACCGTTCTCTCCCGGCCATGACCAAGAAGCGTATTGGTCGAATACGCTGCAAATCGTTTATCAGGTCAAATGCAAACGAGTGATTAAGTCTGTGCAATTACCCGTCAATGACACTCACAACCCGAAACATATAACTGTTGACCTTGCCGTCGTGTCAACGTTGATGCTATCGGTGCGGTGAAAAGAGACCGCTCAGCACGAGAGGAATAACCATGTTCGTCTTAGATGTATCAGGCATCGGTTGCGGCAGTTGCGTCAGCAAAATCACCAAAGCGATTCAGTCACTGGACAACGAAGCTACCGTTTCCGTGGATCGGTCAGCCGGTAAGGTGAGTGTTGAAAGCAGCGAAAGCCCAGAGCAGATTCGTAAAGCTGTCGAGGCGTTAGGTTTTCCTTCCCAGATCAGTGCTTGAATGCTGGCACCTTTCCATGGTCAGAGCCCCGTATACAGGGGCTCCCCTTGGTTAACCCTCAGGAAGTACCGAAGCAGCCACGTCGGCCACAATTACCGCTCGCAAGCCCTTGCGCTACTAATCACCTCGCAGAGCTTTGAGCAAACCTTTGAATGCTCCATTCAACCTAGTAAAAGCGGCGTCGAAACGTATTCCATTTTCTGTGTACTTTGCGATCTCGACCTGCTGATCGACAGTATTTTGATCAATGGCAGGTTGAGCTGGTGTGCTGTAAAGCAAAGCACCTCCGTAAATATCATTTACTGATTCTTTTCCGGTAATGTGTTTTACATTTGTTGTTTTCAAAGAAATCGGAGTAGCAGGAGTTTCTTTTGTCTGGCTTTGCAAAAGCACAGTAGAAAAATCTAAATCTCGGGCCTTGAAGTTCGGCGTATCAGCGTTTGCGATATTGTTACTCAAGATTTCAGCTCTTTGGCTACGAAAAATTAACGCTCTTTCTGCGGAGCCAAGCGCTTTCTCAAAATTAATACTCACACTCAATCACCCTCAGTAGCGTTGCTATTTTTCATGAGCATCGAACACTTAAGTGTTGACGCGGTGCATCCAGGCTCACATATGCAGTTCCAGTGCAGAAACTAAAAAAACATCTGCACCTTGAAAGCTAACGGACACTTACAATGTTAAGCGCCTCAACTGATACTCAGTTAATAGCGGTGTAACGTTGGAAGATCGAGACCTTACGGATTAAATAGCGTGTTCCTCAAGAGAAATATCGCAACCTGACACAACTGTAATATTGGCCTAAGGTTCCTGACAGGGTATGAGTCTTATAGTCCTATTGAGCCTTAAGCTCTCCCCTAAGAATTGTCACTTGATGTGGATTCGAGGGGTTACCAATACTCATCCGAGGAAATTCAAATGAACCCCATCAAAACTTTGTTCGTCATCGCAGCCCTGACCGTCTCTTCTTTGGCTATGGCTGAAGGCGGTGGTGACCGGGCGTTCGCACGTATGGAAGTGGCTAGGAATAATTCGATGGAGTCGTACCAAGTAGCTCAAACGCAAAGCTCCCAACCTCCCGTCGCAGAAAGCCAAGCCAAAGCGATGGACCACAAGAATTGCTAAATAGCTGGGTACATTCCCAAGCTGACAGAAATGTAATCACTGTGGTGGTTTAAATGTGGCAATTTCTGAGCTCGCTTGCCGTAAGAGTTCGTTTTTTGTGACGGTGGGCGAAGCTCATCCGGGCAACTCATTGGTTGTTTCGTACGGCTTCCCTTTTGACTGATTGGACATAAACGGCATGCATTCCAAAACCTCTAGGCGGACATTCGTTAAAGGCCTGGCCGCTGGTGGCATTCTTGGCGGCCTTGGTCTGTGGCGCACTCCTGTATGGGCAGTGACCAGTCCTGGTCTGCCGAGCGTTCTCACCGGCAACGAATTTGATCTGTTTATTGGTGAAACCCCTGTAAACATAACTGGCTCGCCGCGCACAGCCATGACCATCAATGGTTCGTTGCCCGGACCTTTGCTGCGCTGGCGCGAAGGCGATACGGTCACACTGCGTGTGAAAAATCGCCTGGACCAAGACACCTCAATCCATTGGCACGGGATCATCCTGCCGGCCAACATGGACGGTGTACCTGGCTTGAGTTTCCATGGCATCGCACCCGATGGCATGTACGAGTACAAATTCAAGGTTCATCAGAACGGTACCTACTGGTATCACAGCCACTCGGGTTTACAGGAGCAGGCCGGTGTTTACGGGCCAATCGTTATCGACTCGAAAGAGCCTGAACCTTTTCAATACAACCGCGACTACGTGGTGATGTTGACTGACTGGACCGACGAAGATCCTAGTCGCGTCATGGCGAAGCTCAAGAAGCAATCTGACTACTACAACCATCACAAACGTACCGTTGGCGATTTCATCGACGATGTCAGCAAGGAAGGCTGGTCATCTGCCGTAGCCGACCGGAAGATGTGGGCTGAAATGAAAATGAACCCCACTGATCTCGCAGACGTCAGTGGGGATACTTATACCTACCTCATGAATGGCCAGGCGCCTAACGGTAACTGGACCGGTATTTTCAAACCGGGTGAGAAGTTACGCCTGCGCTTTATCAACGGCTCGGCGATGAGCTATTTCGACGTCCGCATTCCTGGCTTGAAAATGACCGTTGTGGCCGCCGACGGCCAACATGTCAAACCGGTGAGCGTCGACGAATTCCGCATCGCCGTGGCAGAAACGTATGACGTGATCGTAGAACCTGCCAGCGAAGAGGCTTACACAATCTTCGCCCAGTCCATGGATAGAACCGGTTATGCACGTGGAACCTTGGCAGTTCGCGAAGGATTAAAGGCACAGGTACCTGCGATTGATCCTCGGCCGCTTTTGACCATGGATGACATGGGTATGGGCGGTATGGCGGGCATGGACCATGGCAGCATGGCTGGTATGGGCGGCGGCGACATGTCAGGCATGGCTGGCATGGACCACAGCAAGATGGCCGGAATGGACCAAAGTAACATGACCGGGATGACCGGCATGGACAGCGGTGACATGACTAACATGGCCGGTATGGACCACAGCAAGATGGCGGGCATGGACAAAGGCGACACGCCCAACATGGCCGGCATGGACCACAGCAAGATGGCGGGAATGGACAAAGGTGACATGTCCAACATGGCCGGCATGGACCACAGCAAGATGGCAGGCATGGGCGGCATGGGTGGCGAAATGCAGACTCACCCAGCCTCCGAAACCAATAACCCCTTGGTTGACATGCAAGCCATGAGCCCGACACCGAAGCTAAACGATCCTGGCATTGGCTTGCGGAACAATGGCCGTCGCGTGCTCACCTACTCAGATCTGAAAAGCACTTTCCAAGATCCTGACGGCCGCGAACCCAATCGCACCATTGAGCTGCATCTGACCGGTCACATGGAGAAGTTCTCGTGGTCATTCAATGGCATCAAATTCTCTGACGCCGAGCCGTTGCGCCTCAAGTATGGCGAGCGTCTGCGCATCACCCTGGTGAACGATACCATGATGACCCACCCCATCCACCTCCACGGCATGTGGAGCGACCTTGAGGATGAGAACGGCAAATTCATGGTGCGCAAACACACGATCGACATGCCGCCTGGAACCAAACGCAGCTACCGAGTCACTGCTGATGCCTTAGGTCGCTGGGCCTATCACTGCCACCTGCTATTCCATATGGAAATGGGCATGTTCCGTGAAGTACGGGTTGATGAGTAAAGGAGACGATCTGTGAGCACATACCTAAATCGTAAATCGCTGGTCGGCTGCCTCTTTGCCGTCGGCTTGATGGGTGGACTCTCGTCCGTGACGCTGGCAGTCGAAGATAGTAGTGATCACTCACCTGCTACTCCTGCGAAAGCAACGAGCAAGCCTGCAACTGCGACAAACGAGTCTAAGCCCGATCACGGGTCAATGGACCACAGCAAGATGAGCCATGAGTCGATGGATCATGACCAAAAAACCAAAAAGGCAGATTGAGATCATGACCAGGAAGTTTTTACGCCCAACGTTGATGGCACTGGCAGTTTCTACCAGTCCTGCTTTCTTTGTCGTGGCTCACGCCGCTGAAGAGATGGATCACTCCAAGATGGACCACGGCTCAATGGGAGCTATGGACCATAGCAAGATGGGGGCTATGGATCACAGCAAGATGAGTATGGATGACGGGAAAATGGACGGAATGGAAAGTATGGATGGAGGGGCGACTACCACCAGTCGAACCCCAGTCCCCGTACTTACCGACGCTGACCGTGCAGCCGCCTTTCCAGATGTCGCTGGTCATGGTGTCCACGACAAAAAACTCAACTCCTTCATGCTGCTGGATAAGTTCGAGTACCAGGATGCTGACAACGGTAGTGCATTGGCTTGGGATGCAAAAGGATGGATCGGCGGTGACGTTGATCGACTGTGGTTGCGCTCGGAAGGCGAACGTACCAATGGCGTAACGGAAAGCGCTGAACTCTCAGCACTTTGGGGGCACTCCATCGGTCCATGGTGGGATGTCGTCACCGGCGTACGACAAGACTTCAAGCCCGGGTCACCACAAACTTGGGGAGCGCTCGGTATTCAGGGCATGGCCCTCTATAACTTTGAAGCCGAAGCGACTGCCTACATCGGTGAGAACGGTCAAACCGCAGCTCGATTGGAAGGCGACTACGACATTCTGCTGACCAATCGCCTGATCTTGCAGCCGACGGCCGAAGCCAATTTTTACGGAAAAAATGATCCTCAACGCGGCATTGGGTCTGGATTGGCAAACACCGAAGTAGGGCTCCGATTGCGTTATGAGATTGTTCGCCAATTTGCCCCTTATATTGGTGTTAGCTGGAGCCGCTCCTACGGCAATACGGCAGACTTGGCCAGCGATGAAGGAGAGGATGCGAACGAGGCGCGATTTGTCGCCGGTATTCGGATGTGGTTTTGAGGGCCTGACATGAAAAGAACATTGAAAACATTGACTGCTGCCGGGGTGGTCGCCGCAATAGTAGGTGCCGGCGTGGTGTATTCTGGTGTGATCAATGTTGGGGCGGATGATCCGCATTTCGGCCCCGTTCACTCACTTCTTTCCACTGCTCGGGATCGCTCGATTGCTGTGCGCTCACGCGATATTAAAGTCCCCGACCTGAGCGAAGAAGCTCTCATCCGCGCAGGTGCTGGCAACTACAACGCTATGTGCATTGGTTGCCATCTGGCTCCAGGTATTGCAGGAACCGAATTAAGTAATAGCCTTTACCCTGCACCTCCGAATCTTTCAAAACTGGGCGTTGATGGAAACCCTTCCGCAGCTTTCTGGATCATCAAGCATGGAATCAAATCCACAGGCATGCCCGCTTGGGGTAAAAGCATGGCCGATCCCTACATATGGGGAATGGTCGCTTTTCTCCAACAGCTGCCTTCATTGGATGCAGAGCAATACAACGCTCTAGCAACCAGCAGCGGTGGTCATCAACACGGTGGCGGCGAGAGCAAAATGCATAACCATGAAGGCCAGCATGAGGGCCAAAAAGGGGCTGTCGCGGGGCATCATGATGCGGGTGCAGCCGAAGAGATAGCCGAAGCAGGCGACCATCATGGCGAGAGAAACAGCGCCCATGCCCATGAGGCGGCCGCAGCGCCTTCTCAGGATGAAAGTACCAAACACGCCCATCCTCAGGTTTTGGAGGCTTCACATGACGCTCCTGCAACTCCGGCCGTTCAGCCAAAAACTCATACCCACGCTGATGGGAAGGAGCATACCCATGCGAAATAACTTTCTTCGTCCCGGTCGGGCACTTCGCCTCGCTGCGTTCGCGGCTCTGTTTATCAGTTCAGTTGGTCATGCAGCAGAGTCGCTGACGATCGACGTCCATCGTGACGCTAACTGTGGATGCTGCAAGAAGTGGATCCAGCACCTTGAAGCTAACGGCTTCACCGTCGTTGATCATGTAGAAACCAACATGAGCGCGGTCAAGCAGGATCTCGGTGTTGCTCCACGACTCTCGTCCTGCCACACCGCAGTGATCAACGGAAAATTTGTTGAAGGCCACGTACCAGCTGAGCAAATAGTTGCCTTGAGCAAACGCGATGACCTTATTGGGATTGCTGTGCCGGGGATGCCGGCAGGCTCGCCTGGTATGGAGGCTGGTGGGAAGCAGGATGCGTATCAGGTCATCGGTCTGAGCAAAGCAGGTACTGACCAAGTGATCGCTGAGTACCCGGCAAACTAATCACAAAAGTTCATTACCCGAACGGTGGCAAAGCGGTCGAACCGGCGTCGGCAAAAACTCTCAACTATCCAGGTGCGCAAGCACGGTAAAGAAATTGGGAGTCGGCGCACGAATAGCCCATCATGGCCCAGCATCAATACGATGCCGCAGTCAGATGCCGAATGACTATACGTGTGCAGTCAGCACGGAAAAAAGTGGAAGTAGGCCGAGCTAGAGAATGAAAAGCTGGGTTACAGCAGAGACCGTGCGCTGGGCGGGTCATGCATGGGTTGGCCCTGGTATCGGTGTCTTTTATGGCCGTGCCGGTCACCAAGAATGGCACCTCCATCAAGCACATCAGATCTCAGTTGGCCTCGACTCAACTGTATCGGTTCAAACCCCGATGGGTATTCAAACAGGGGGCGCCATCTTCATTCCGGCCGGTATGAAACACCAACTGAGCGCCGGTCACGTTCTGTCGATCTATGTGGATGCGCTGTCCGAGGAAGCCCGCGCTCTGCGGGGTGCGGAAGAAGCGAGGGTGATTTGGATCACTCCGGCGGACGTAGCGCCGATAGTCGACGCACTGCACGAGCCAGGACACACTGATCTCCAGGTTAGGACCGGGGTGCGCCAGGCACTGCGACTGCCCGATCTCCCGCCCCCAGATCCTCGCTTGATCAAGGTCATTGAGGCGCTGAGCAGAGGCCAAATGGGACGCGAAGAGTTGGCCGCGGTGGTGCATCTATCCCCCACGCGGTTTTCTCATTGGTTCGTGGAGCAGACGGGGCTGCCGCTTCGCAGTTACGCGAGATGGTTACGTCTCACGCAAGCCCTGCAGCATTTGGCAAAAGGTGCACGGCTGACCGACGCGGCTCATGAGGCGGGCTTTTCAGACTCGGCTCATTTCTCCCGGACATTCCGGGCGCTACTGGGTATCGATCCGTCATCCGCCTTGGCAGATGTTCATCTCCAGGAGGTTTAGCTCTTTCGTTCAAGTCGAAAGCTCACCTCTTAACATATTGTGATGGTT
This sequence comes from Pseudomonas sp. 65/3-MNA-CIBAN-0223, assembly GCF_040310425.1. Lineage (NCBI taxonomy): Bacteria > Pseudomonadati > Pseudomonadota > Gammaproteobacteria > Pseudomonadales > Pseudomonadaceae > Pseudomonas > Pseudomonas sp. 65/3-MNA-CIBAN-0223. The sequence goes on along the minus strand of NZ_JBEOPV010000008.1, from coordinate 122,991 downwards.
CCATATCTAGGAGCTGAGCAATGCCTTCCTTTCTACGATTCGCCTTACGGTGGGTGAGCTATCCACTCGTGTTTGGCGGCTCTGCTGCCTTCATGATCTGGACGCTGTATACCGGCGTACCGTATTGGCCCACGACTCCCCTAGTTGCTGCAGTGGGACTTTTGATCATTGCTGGTTTGGAGCGCATCCAACCTTTCCGAGAAGCTTGGCTTGAGGATCATCACGACACCGCGACAGACCTGCTGCACATGTTGGTGAACCTTTCTGTCATTCAATTCACAGCTGGAGTCCTGGTCAAGCTTGGTGATGCGGTGCCAGCTTCGGTTCGTCTCTTTCCGATCGAGAGCCCGCTGTGGCTGCAGTTGCTACTAGTCATCGCCGTACTCGATCTGAGCCTATATGTCATGCACCGGATCAGTCACCGAGTGCATTGGCTGTGGCGTTTTCACATGCCACATCACAGCGCCGAGCGGTTGTATTGGATGAACGGGGAGCGACGACATCCGTTGCACGCGGTGCTTATGGCGAGTCCGGGGCTGGTGATCCTGTTCGCATCAGGCGCACCCTCCGCAGTTGTGGCCACTTGGTTTGGAGTTCTAACAGTGCACTTGGCCTTCCAGCATTCGAACCTGGACTACCGGGTGGGATGGTTGCGCCACATTATCGGTGTTGCCGAAATTCATCGCTGGCATCACAAACGCGACTTTGAAGACGCCCAGGTCAACTATGGTGAGTTTCTGATGGTGTGGGACCGAATATTTGGCACGTTCTATGACAGTCTGGGGAAACTAGGCCAAGCCGAGGTCGGATTGCATGGAAAGGATTACCCCAAAAATTACCTTGGACAGCTCATCGAACCCTTTGAGCATGGCCGTGTAAACAAAGGCTAGTGGGCTCCCTTACTTTGCAGCTACGGCAGCTACGGCAGCTACCGAGGCCACACTAATAGTAAAACCAATCAAACGTGATCCGAACGGTATTCTGTGAGCTTTAACTACTTCCATGCTCAGGGAGTCAGGCTTCGCTGTTTAGCGAGTCCTTGTTTCTAGGCAAGGAGACTCATGTTGACCTGCTGGGCTATCTGGCTGGTTCCTCCTGACAGATTCGTAATGGTTTATCCCTTTACCTGCGACTAAACTCCTTCGCATGAAACGCTATCTGCGGTGTTGCCTCATTTTCCTGATCAGCTTGGCGCTTCCCCTCAGCGGGATGGCGGGTATTCAGTCACCGATAGAACCTTGCCCGATGAAAACGACGGGCATGACCATGATGGCTGATATGAACCAGGACTGCTGCGTCGAGATGAGCAGCTCCTCCGACCATGGCAAACCCTGCAAACCTGGTCAGGAATGCAGGAGCGCCAGTCTGCTACAGGTGTCGTTTGGGAAACCTGCCACCCGTTTGTCCAGTCCTCAGATGCTGACAATCTTCAGCGACTCCCTGCCTACTCAGACCCCGTCCGGGGTGTGGCGACCGCCTCGCGCTTGATTCCTGTACCACACTGAGCCTCATCCTGCTCTGGCGCGGGATGGCATATCTGTGCGCATGTTTAGAGAGGCGCGCAGTGGATCATCACAGGAATCGTGAACATGAATTCCAAGTGCTACTGCACCGGTTGGCCCCTCGTGGCGGCCCTGGCGGCAAGCGTGCTGGCGTTGCCAAGTCTTGCTGCGCCCCTGACACTCGACGAAGCCTTACGCTTGGCTGAAAACAATGCACCATCACTGACCGCCCAAGCAGCCAAACTGCAAGCCGCCAGCAGCGCCGCCATTCCAGCCGGTGAACTACCCGACCCGAAGCTCCTACTGGGCGTACAAAACTATCCCATCGGCGGCCCTGACCGCTGGCGCCTCGAGCAGGACTTCATGACCATGCAGATGGTCGGCGTCATGCAGGAGGTACCCAACCGTGACAAGCGTAGGGCGCGCATTGAAGTTGCGGAAGCGTCAATAGATCGAGCCGCGGCCGAAAGCCGTGTCGAGCGCTTGAACGTTCGTCAGGCCACGGCATTAGCCTGGATCAGCAGCTACTCCGTCGAACGTAAAGAGGCGCTTTTTCAGGATTTTTACCGGGAGAACCGTCTATTGGCTGATACCGTCCGGGCGCAGATCGCCGGAGGCCGTGGTCAGCCTGCCGATGCAGTAACGCCGAAACAGGAGGCGGCTCAGTTGGCGGAACAACAAGACGACCTGATCCGTTTGCGGGCTCAAGCCAGAGCAGCTCTCAGACGCTGGATAGGTCCGGCCGCCAATGACCAGCCCGTCGGCAGCTTGCCCGAGTGGCCCATCGACGCTTCGGGTTACCCGCATAAGCTGCAACATCACCCCGCACTGGCGGCGTTCGTTCCAATGACTCGCGAAGCGCAGGCCAAGGTCCGTGAAGCCAAGGCGGAAAAGCAGTCCGACTGGAGTTGGGAGCTTGATTACCAGCGGCGCGGCCGTCAGTTCGGCGACATGGTCAGCGTGCAGTTCACGTTCGACCTGCCACTGTTCCCCGACTCCCGACAAAACCCGAAGATCGCCGCCAAACACGCCGAACTGAATCAGTTGGAGGCCGAGCGCGAGGCTCTCATACGTGAACATACCCAGCAACTGGAGGACGATTTGGCCGAGTACGAGCGTCTAAACCGTGCCATGCGCCGCAGCCAGGACAGTCTGCTACCCCTGGCCAAGGAAAAGGTGGCGCTGACCATGGCCAGCTACCGCGCCGGTAAAAGCGACTTGGCGGCGGTCATCGCGGCCCGACGGGAACTCATCGAGACCCGCCTCAAACAGATCGACTTCGAAGAACAGCGCGCCCTCACCAGTGCTCGCCTGTATTTTGCTTATGGGGACGCCAATCAATGAGCACTCGAATCTGGAAAGGGGCTTTGCTGACAGGCCTCTCGATTGCCTTGGGCGCTGCCGGCGGTTATTGGTTCGCTCAGCAGCGCATGAGTGCAATGCCTGAGACCACCTCCGAACAGGCCCCTAAAACGCAAGACGAACGCAAAGTACTGTATTGGTACGACCCGATGCAGCCGCAACAGAAATTCGATAAACCAGGCAAATCTCCCTTTATGGATATGGAGTTGAAGCCCCGCTACGCTGATGCTGCAGCGGACAGTGCGGCCATCAGTATTGACCCCAGCCTGACCCAGAATCTCGGCTTACGACTGGCCACAGTCACTCGCGGCGTGCTTGCTTCCAGCCTGGACGTGGTCGGTGTGCTGGCATTCGACGAGCGGGATGTTGCGGTGATTCAATCGCGTACTGCTGGCTTTGTGGAGCGGGTGTATGCCCGTGCTCCAGGCGATGTGCTCAAAGCCCATGCGGCTTTAGCCGATATCCTGGTCCCGGAGTGGGCCGCTGCTCAGGAAGAGTTTCTCGCACTCAAACGCAGTGGCGATGCCGACTTGCTGGCGGCAGCGCGCCAACGCTTGCGCTTGACCGGGATGCCAGCGACGTTGATTGCTCAAGTGGAGCGAAGCGGCAAGACCCAGCCGGTCCTGACGCTCACCAGCCCCATAAGCGGTGTGCTGCAAGAGTTGAATGTACGTTCGGGTATGACCGTGGCGGCCGGCGAGACGCTGGCTCGAGTCAATGGCTTGAGCAGCGTCTGGCTGGCAGTGGCCGTTCCAGAGTCGGAGACTGGATCGATCATCATGGGGCAAGCGGTCGAAGCACGTCTGCCAGCCTTTCCGGGCACAGTGCTTAAGGGCACGGTCAGTGCGATTTTGCCCGAAACCAATCCCGACAGCCGAACTGTGCGTGTGCGGGTCGAACTGCCCAACCTGGATGGGCGACTCAGGCCGGGTATGACGGCCCAGGTGCACCTGAATCGTTCGACCGAACAAAGTGTGCTGTGGGTGCCGAGCGAGGCAATCATTCGCACCGGCCGACGAGTCTTGGTGATGCTCGCCGAAGACGCTGGTCGCTACCGCCCCATAGAAGTGCAACTCGGGCAGGAAAACGAAGGCAAGACGGTGGTTTTAAAGGGGTTGGAAGAAGGTCAGCAGGTAGTCAGCTCTGGACAGTTTCTGCTCGACTCTGAGGCCAGTCTCAAGGGCATTGTTGCGAGCACGCTGGAAATGTCACCACCCAGCGCAGCAGCCTCCAGCTTTCATGAGGCGGATGGGCAGATCGTCGAGATCAATAACCAAGACGTAACAATTGCCCTTGGTCCGTTCAAGACGCTGGGCATGCCTGGTATGACAATGACCTTCCCATTGGCTGACCCTGCTCTCATTCAAGGTCTCAAGACTGGCGAGAAGGTTAGGGTCTCGGTTAGCCAAACCGATGATGGTTTGCGCGTTGAACACCTGGAAAAACTAGGGGGCCAGCCATGATCGCCGCCCTGATTCGCTGGTCAGTGGCAAACCGCTTTCTGGTGCTGCTGGCGACGATCTTCGTCACGGTTTGGGGCGTCTGGTCGGTTCAGAGCACACCCATCGATGCATTGCCAGACCTTTCCGATGTTCAGGTGATTATCCGCACCCCTTATCCGGGACAAGCGCCGCAGATAGTTGAGAACCAGGTGACCTATCCGTTGGCCACCACCATGCTCTCGGTGCCGGGGGCTAAGACCGTACGCGGCTATTCCTTTTTCGGCGACAGCTTCGTGTACGTGTTGTTCGAAGACGGCACGGACTTATATTGGGCCCGCTCGCGGGTGCTGGAATACTTGAGTCAGGTCCAAAGCCGCCTACCGGCTTCCGCCAAACCGTCCTTGGGACCCGACGCCACAGGCGTGGGCTGGATCTATCAGTACGCACTGGTGGATCGCAGTGGCGGACACGACTTGGCGCAACTGCGCGCCTTGCAGGACTGGTTCCTCAAGTTCGAACTCAAGACCCTACCGAATGTTGCGGAAGTGGCCACCGTGGGCGGCATGGTCAAGCAGTATCAGGTGCAGCTCGACCCACTGAAACTGGCCAACCTAGGCATCACTCAAGCAGCGGTGACTGAGGCTATCGGCAAGGCCAATCAGGAAACCGGTGGTGCGTTACTGGAGATGGCGGAGACCGAGTTTATGGTGCGCGCTTCCGGTTACCTGAAGACGCTCAATGACTTTCGTTCGATTCCGCTCAAGCTCGGTGCCGGCGGGGTGCCGGTGACCCTCGGCGACGTGGCAACGATCCAGTTGGGCCCGGAGATGCGTCGTGGTATCACCGAGCTCGACGGCGAGGGTGAGACTGTCGGCGGCGTGGTTATTCTGCGTAGCGGCAAGAACGCTCGTGAGACCATTGCGGCGGTCAAGGCCAAACTGGACGACCTGAAAAGCAGTTTGCCGGCGGGGGTGGAAATCGTCACCACCTATGACCGCAGCAAACTGATCGATCGCGCCGTCGAAAACCTCAGCTACAAGCTACTCGAGGAGTTCATCGTCGTCGCGTTGGTCTGTGCAGTATTCCTCTGGCATCTGCGTTCATCCCTGGTGGCAATCATCTCCTTACCGGTGGGGGTGCTGATTGCCTTCATCGTTATGCGTTACCAAGGGATCAACGCCAACATCATGTCCTTGGGCGGGATCGCCATCGCCATCGGCGCCATGGTCGATGCCGCCGTGGTAATGATCGAGAACGCCCACAAAAAGATTGAGGCCTGGCATGTGGCCCATCCAGGGGAAGAGTTGAAGGGCGAACGTCACTGGCATGTGATAACCGAAGCGGCGGCGGAGGTGGGACCGGCGCTGTTCTTCTGCCTGCTGATCATCACCCTGTCATTCATTCCAGTGTTCACCCTAGAGGCCCAAGAGGGTCGTCTATTTGGTCCATTGGCCTTCACCAAGACCTATGCCATGGCTGCGGCGGCAGGACTATCGGTAACCCTGGTGCCGGTGCTGATGGGCTACTGGATTCGTGGACGGATCCCCAAAGAGGACCGGAATCCTCTGAACCGCTGGTTGATCAGGATCTATCAACCGGCCCTGGATGCGGTGTTACATCGGCCCAAAGTCACCCTGTTGATCGCTTTATTGGTCTTCCTTAGCGCGTTGTGGCCGATCTCCCGTTTGGGTGGCGAATTCCTCCCTGCGCTGGACGAGGGCGATTTACTCTATATGCCTTCGGCTCTGCCGGGATTGTCGGCGCAGAAAGCAGCGCAGTTGCTGCAACAGACTGACCGTCTGATCAAGACAGTACCCGAAGTTGAACACGTCTTCGGTAAGGCCGGCCGCGCTGAAACTGCCACCGACCCCGCGCCGCTGGAGATGTTCGAGACCACTATCCAGTTCAAACCTCGCGAGCAATGGCGTCCTGGTATGACCCAGGAAAAATTGGTGGAAGAGCTGGATCGAGTGGTACGGGTCCCTGGCCTGACTAATATCTGGATACCACCGATCCGCAACCGCATCGACATGCTCGCCACCGGGATCAAGAGTCCGATCGGAGTAAAAATTGCCGGCAGCAACTTGATGGAGATCGATGCAGCCACGCAGGCCGTCCAGCGCGCGGCCAAGGACGTGCCCGGTGTCAGTTCGGCACTGGCCGAACGATTAACCGGTGGGCGTTACGTCGATGTGGATATCGACCGCAAAGCCGCTGCCCGCTACGGATTGAATATCGCTGATGTGCAGTCGATCGTGGCCGGTGCTATTGGCGGTGAGAACGTTGGCGAGACCATTGAAGGGCTCGCACGCTTCCCTATCAACGTACGTTATCCCCGTGAGTGGCGTGACTCGCTCGGCGCCCTGGAGCAATTGCCAATCTACACCCCTTTGGGGAGTCAGATCACTCTTGGTACCGTGGCGAAGGTCAAAGTCAGTGAAGGCCCGCCGATGCTCAAGAGCGAAAATGCCCGACCTTCCGGATGGGTGTATATCGACGTGCGTGGCCGGGACATTGCTTCCGTGGTTGCCGATCTGCGTCGGGTTGTGAGTGAGCAGGTCAAGCTGCAGCCAGGCATGAGCCTGAGTTACTCGGGACAGTTCGAGTTTCTTGAACGAGCCAACGCACGGCTCAAACTGGTGGTGCCCGCCACGCTGCTGATCATTTTCGTACTGCTGTACCTGACGTTTGCCCGATTCGACGAGGCTTTGCTGATCATGGCCACCTTGCCGTTCGCCCTTACCGGTGGGGCGTGGTTCCTCTACCTGCTGGGATTCAACCTGTCGGTGGCTACTGGCGTCGGTTTCATTGCTCTGGCGGGTGTTTCTGCCGAATTCGGTGTGATCATGCTGCTCTACTTAAAAAACGCCTGGGCCGAGCGTGTAGAGGCCGGCGACAGTACTGAGCGTGGACTAATCGCAGCGATTAGCGAAGGAGCCGTGCAGCGTGTTCGACCCAAGGCCATGACCGTAGCCGTCATCATTGCTGGCCTGTTGCCGATCCTATTGGGTAGCGGTACCGGTAGCGAAGTAATGAGCCGCATTGCCGCGCCCATGGTCGGTGGCATGGTTACCGCGCCCTTACTGTCCCTGTTTGTTATTCCGGCAGCTTACCGCTTGATGCGCCTCCGGCGCCTCGCTGTTGAATCTAAACTCTCGCAAGGAAGCGGACTATGAAGTAATCGTGTCCGCCACTGCTGCACGGCTCCTGGTTGCATGCGCAATATCATCCAGCGGTCTGGCTTTCTGATTGGACAGAGGACGGGCCTTATAATCAATCCGGGATCGAACTCTATCGGCAATGCGCCAAAACACAGCTGATAGAGATCGACGCCGGAGGCTAATAAGTCCTTCTCGATGCGGATAGGTTGTAAGAACGAAGGCATATTTCTTCTTAGGCAAACCCGGAGGAATGTATGGAAGTGTCGGGCTTGATCGATTTACTGGCTGGTAAAGGAAACAGCTTGATCGGCAGTGTTCTGAGCGATGCCGAAGCGGTGTCGTTTGTTGAGGCGCATTTTCCGGGCAGAGCGTACTGCTTGGTAGCTGATTGGACGTTGATCGATGTATCCGTTTCCGACGAGCAGGCTAGAATGCTTGCGACGCTGGGCCTCGCGGCCAGCATCGTTTATGCGCTTTGCGTCATTGAAGACAGTCGTGGGCGTTTTCTTCCAGGAGACTGGGTTAAAAGCTCATATGAAGTTTCGTTCACTCATGAATGCCTATTCGAAACTCAAAACACTGTCTATGTCTTGATGAGAGGCGGTCGCAGGTTAGGTGCAGATCTGGAATTTTTACTGAGCCTACGCTGATGCACGTATTGCTACACCCCCCGAGGCGTTGTCGAGGGATGCTTCAAGTAAGCTCATACCCCTCTAGGCTGGATTCAGCACTGGCGTTTGAGAGCAGACAATCAGCTGTCTCGCCCCGCGGGTGGTAAGCGTCTGGGCAACACGCCCTCCTGATGCCATCGCTTAAGGCGATGGTGTCCACCTCATTTGAACTGACACCATTTTTAGAAAATCTGGTCACTTGTGAAAGCTCCCCAGCAGCGCCAGCACGGGGATGAGAGCAATGCCAAGATGTATTGACCAGACGCTTACGCATGATTGCTCCCTTACACACATACCCCGACGCGCTGGAGAATTGACTGAAAGTCGCTCCCCCAGGGTGCCCGATTACATCGACCTCTTAAAATTTTGCGATGTTGTTTTCGCCGATGTGATTCGTGGTTGCGTCGTTGCCAGCTTGGGAAATTGCGTTCGGCGAGCCGAGGCCAGATATTTCTGTCCAGGGATTCAACCCCCTGTCCGAATAGTTCGCCACAACGGCACCCGTTACCCCCCCTCCGGTAGCGTGGAGGTATGCATGAGAGTTTGCGGGACGTCACTCCGCCCTGCGCGACAGCACCTTTAGCGTCGCTTGCGCCAGTTACAGTCGATGTGGCTGCCGTCTCCGTCTCGATCAGCTCTTTCTCACGCGCAGGCCTTGTTGCTCACCAGGCGCTGTGCAGCCACCGCACGTTGCTGTGCTTGATTCTGGCGTGTTGCCAATCGCTCCAAGGCCAATATATGGGGTGCAGGATTGGTTTTAAGCAGAGTCTACTTTAGGAACTTCAGCCGCCGGGTTCCCTCTTTATTGACGTTCCCCAGCCGAGAAAGAGTTTTCAGATCCGAACCTTGTTCCAAGATCGCAATGAACTTGCCAATCTTGCAACCCGAGGTTACGTACTGAGTTCAAAGTGTAAATTCAAAAAGGCATTGGTCAGCGCCTTTCCGGCGGCTGTGGAGCTGGTTAACGCGGCTGCATATCCATTTGGTGTTGGCGCTGCATCAGCTGATCGATCATCATCTGCTGCATGCCCATGTACCGATCCATCATGTACTGGTGCTGCTTCATCTGCTCCGGGGTCATCGCTGAGTATCGGTCCCCCATATCCTTCCAGCCCATCATCCCGCTTTTCATCATTTGACGCCCAATCATCCCTCGGCCCCACAAGTCCCCCATCATTCCCATGCCGCGTTGCATCATCGCTTGATGCTCCTGCAAGAGTTTCTGACGCTCCTTGGGGTCCTTGGCTTGTTGGATCTCGGTCATAACCTCCTCCATCTTCTTCAGATGCTCTTGAGCCTGTGCCATGTGCTTATCAAATTCTTCGACATTGACGGCTGGTTGTTGTGCTAGGGGCATGGGGCTTCCTTCAGTGCCTTGCGCGGCCAATGCCCAGGCTGGGGTGAGTGATGCGCCTATCAGGAACGCGGTTAGCTTTGTCAGTTTCATATCATGATTCCGCTCAATGGGAACGCGCAACTTAACCGCTCTGCGCGAAGGAACAGCACAACTAAAAATATAGCTCCGAATCGCCTCTCGGGTTGATCTTGATCAAGAAGTCCGGGCCAAATGGTTGGCCCGATTTGAGCACACCAAAGATGATGTGCAACAGCTTGCGCATCGCTGCACAGTTTTCCTGAGTTACGCGTCCGCCGGCTCGGCATCGATACCCACCAGCAGGCGGCGGCGTTCATGCCACGGGATTGTCATGTCTGCCGCTCGGAAGGTTTTTCCGCCTTATCATGCACCGAGCTTATCAAAGAGAGCGACGCGTGAAGGCGACGCTGATGGTGGTCAATGTGGCTAGCAGGCGGAGAGCTGGTGTTTACGTTGATGGTCGTTTGTTGACCAAGCCTGCTCGAAATTCGTGTAAGGCCATGACCAAGAAATAAAAAAAAGGCGCCACAAGGGCGCCTAAGCCGCCTCCCACCAAAGGAATAACAAGGAGACGGGGTGTACCTAGCAATCGAACAATTGATGCTGCAGGTTAGCGCTCGTTAAAGCAGTTGCAGTGGGTACTCGACAATCAGACGAACCTCATCCAAATCAGATTCGAAGGCAGTAGCCCGAGTCGTCGCTTGGCGAACACGCAAAGACATGTCTTTCAGAGAGCCGATTTGAATGATGTACTTAGCTTCGATGTCACGCTCCAACGCTTCTGGTCCTGTAGTGGGGCGCCATCAGCTCCTCGGCGCATATAGAAACTGTTCGCATTCGAGTAGGTTTTCTCCGAGCGCTAATTAATTGTAATTAGATATTAGTCAGTAATACCTGTCAGAAAGCTGCCGCTAACATTACTTATGTGTCAGGTATGATATTTGCTCTGTTAATGTCATTCCTGACAGTGCATCGTGGTTTACACCTCGTCAGCTAAATAGGCTCGGATGGTGCTTAACACCTATGCGCATCGAAATGCTAACCAACTAGAAGCTGACAGGAATGTAATCTTAATTTCAGTCGACTGTCCGTCAAACGTGGTCTAGGGTGAAATGTGAGCCTTTGGGTATGTGCTTACTTGAGCGTTGTGAAACAGCATTTTGCTCGAGTTACGCTTGGTAGTCTTGAGGCTTGGGGTAAACATCTTGAGGCCGAACATTTTCGTCTAATGATCAACTGTGATGAAAATCTATTAGACGTCGGCCAATTTTTGTTGAGCGGTTCCGTTTCCACCTCCACGTGTGCGGGGTTTGCGCCGAGCCTCTGTGAGGCTTGCGCCCAGGGCTGTAAACGAGTCGATGGAGGTATGGGAGATTGCGTCAGGGCCTGTTGTGAATGGGATCAGCGTTGCCGAAAAATGGTTGGCACTTAGGGTTGGTCAGGCCTCATGCGGTTCAGAAATAGCAATTTCCGTGTTCGGTGGGCAATGGCCAACCCTCCCGCCCTAACAGGAGATTCACAATGTCACAGTATATCAAGCACAACAGCGCTAGCCGGTTCACTTTGTTGATGAGGGCGGTAGCGATGGTTGTTGCGGTAATGGCAGCAGCGCCGACGTTGGCCAATGCCGCAGAACCCGCGAAAAGCGAAACGATGCCGATGCCGATGCCGATGCCGATGCCTTCCGAGCAGATGGATCAATCGAAGATCACGAAGCAACTGGGCGGCATGTCCATGACTGGTGATGCGGATTATGACTTCGCGGCCAACATGCGCATGCACCACCAGATGGCAATCGAAATGGCGCAAGCCGAACTCAAGAGCGGAAAAAATCAGGAGATGCTCCATATGGCCAAGGACATAATTGCCGCGCAAAAGAAGGAAATCGACGTATTCGATCAGTGGATTAAAGCGAATAAAAAACCATGACTATGGTGAGGCCAAAGTCTATCAATGCGCTGCGTTTTTAAAAGAAATACCCGCGTCGGTTTGAAGGAGAATTTAGTGAATCACGACCACCTCCAGCACAACTCTGAGCCACCAGGCTTCTGGAGCTCGCGCTACTTGATCGGGTTGATCGTTTTTGGCGCCATTGCTGCGTTTTTCCTGTTCAGCGAGCACCGTGTCCACTTCTTCGGCGCGCTGCCGTTTCTACTGCTGCTGGCGTGCCCGCTGATGCACTTCTTCATGCACGGCGGCCATGGTCACCAACATGGAGACCCATCGACCAAAGTCCCCCCTGGACCATCGCAGCCGCCCAAGACTGGAGATTAGTCATGCACGACACCCCGTCTTACGGACTGTGGACGCTCGTCATCCTCAATTCGGCCATCTTCATCATATTCGCGTTCAGTTTCTTCAAGCCTCAGACCGCACGCGACTGGCGCACTTTCGGGGCGTTCGCAGCCTTCATAGTCGCTCTGTTCGTCGAGATGTACGGCTTCCCGCTGACCATCTACCTGATGTCGGGCTGGCTTCAGACGAAGTTTCCGAGCCTCGACCTACTGTCCCACAACACCGGCCATCTGTGGTCGACGTTACTCGGAGAGAAGGGCGATCCGCACTTCGGTGTGCTGCACATCGCCAGCTATGTCTTCCTTGGCTTCGGCTTCTATTTACTGTCCAGCGCGTGGAATGTCCTGTACCACGCGCAGCAGCGCAAAGGTCTCGCCGTGTCAGGCCCGTATGCGCATATCCGCCATCCGCAGTACGTTGCGTTCGTACTTATTCTGCTGGGCTTTCTGTTCCAGTGGCCGACGTTGCTGACCTTGCTCATGTTTCCTATTTTGCTAGTGATGTATGCGCGGTTGGCTATCACAGAAGAGGTGGAGATGCGTAAGCAGTTCGGCGCGGAGTTCGAAGATTATGCGGCGAAGACACCACGCTTTCTGCCATCGCTGCGCAAGCGGCTATCGGCCACCTGAAGCGATGTTGCCTGAAGGCTCGCTGGCACTCCTTTAACTCGGTTTATTCCGGCGGCTATGGACCAATACCTGAATCGCGTTAGCAGGTTCAACAACGCAAGCAACGCATCAATCCCATTCCATCTGTTGATTGCTCGGGTCTTGTACCTCAGCAGAACGAGCCTAATGTCAAGGGACGTACCCGTATCGGGTACGTGTGCAGACAGCGCGTAAGCGCCTAAAAAATCTGCGTACGTAACAACGATCCAGATCGAATCGGTGGTCACCAAGATCAATCAGTTTTGCCCTGAAGGTCCGAGCTGGGCGATGGAGTACTTCCATGAGCAAAAAGAAAAAAAATGTCAGGGGACGTGATGCATTCGCTCTGCCGGTTACAGGCGGCGCAGATATTTTGCCAGCGGAGCGTATTGTCAGCAGAGGGCAAACCGAGGCATTGATCCCACCTGATGACTATGCAACTCAGCTTCGTGTTTTGCAGATTGAGTTGGTCAAGCTGCAGAGGCACTTCATCGGCTGCGGCGATAGGATTCTCGTGCTGCTGGAGGGGCGAGACGCCGCCGGTAAGGACGGCAGCATCAAGCGCGTCGTCGAGCACCTAAGCCCGCGCGAAACGCGCGTCGTGGCACTCGACAAACCCTCCGATCGCGAGCGCAGTGGATGGTACTTCCAGCGTTTCGTCGTCCACCTCCCTGTGGCTGGGGAGCTCGTTCTGTTCAATCGAAGTTGGTACAACCGTGCCGGCGTCGAGCATGTGATGGGCTTTTGCTCTAATGACGAGCATGAGGAGTTCATGCAATCGGTGCCGAAGTTCGAGGAAGTGCTCGTCAACTCAGGTATCAAGCTGCTGAAGTATTACCTCGATATCAGCAAGGACGAGCAGCGGCGCCGTCTAGACGAGCGGCAACGTAATCCGCTCAAGCAATGGAAGACGAGTCCGATCGATGCTGTAGCCATTAAACGTTGGAAGGCGTATTCCGCCGCGCGCGACGAAATGCTGATGCGAACGCATACCGCTATTTCACCGTGGCGCATCGTACGGGCTGACAATAAGCGGCTAGCGCGTCTAAATCTTATACGCGACGTCCTCTCCCGACTACATTACGCGGGCAAGAAGAACAAGCTCGTCGAGCCGGATCGGGACATCGTATTCGAATTCACGCCCAATTGCGTCGACGCTGGGAAACTGGCGCGCTGATGTCAGCCCCTCAGGAGCGAACATGAAAACAGGCACCTTCGAAGTGGGGGAGTTAATCTCCACCCTGAGCGCGGCCGGCGTCCACCGACAGATTGCAATGCTATCGGGTGTCCATCATGTCGACGTGAACTATGTGGCCGGGAGTGCCACCGTGCACTTTGACGAAGCGAAAACGTCGCTTCAAGAGATCCGGCAACGCATCATTGACTGCGGCTACCACTGCCGTGGTGAACTCGTTCCCGCTCACGTCTGCGAGCCTACAGATCACAAGATGACCGAAGACGCGCATACAGGCCACGTGGCGCATGGCGGTAGCAAGGGACATGCGCCGAAGGAAATGGCACCGAGGAGTGATCCCCATGCGGGCCACAGCGTCAAGCTCGCGCAACCGATGAGTGAAATGACGCACGATATGGGCCATGCGCCCGGCATGTCGATGCAGGACATGGCCAACGATATGCGTAATCGCTTCTTCGTTGCCCTGTTGTTCGCAATTCCTGTCTTCCTGTACTCGCCAATGGGCAAGATGTTCGGCGATTTCGCAACTCCGTTCGACCTCAATCGGAAGGTTTTTCTGTTCATCGCCGCCACTGGCGCGATCGCCTATCCGGGTTGGCCTTTCTTCATCGCAGCCTGGCGTGCTGCGCGCAACCGGGTGGTCAACATGGCGACCCTGATTTTACTCTCGGTCGGCACTGGGTATGTGTTCAGTGTGGGGGCCACCTTCCTCTACGAAGGCGAGGTGTTCTACGAAGCGGCAGCCGTGCTGCTGGTCTTCATTCTACTGGGCCACTGGCTTGAGATGCGTGCACGCGCGGGTGCCTCAGATGCGATCCGGGCCCTTATGGATCTGGCCCCGCCGATGACCACGGTGCTACGCGCTGGCGTCGAGACCGAGGTGGCCACCTCGGAGGTGCTGACAGGCGAGACAGTTATCATCAAGCCAGGCGACAAGATTCCGGTTGATGGCGAAATCATCGAGGGTAACTCTGAGGTCGATGAGTCTATGCTGACCGGCGAATCGATGCCCGTGAAGAAGGCTCTTGGTGATGCCGTCATTGGCGCCACGATCAATAAAAGTGGTAGCTTCCGCTACAAAGCCACGAAGGTTGGCGCCGACACGGCATTGGCCCAGATTGTCAAACTCGTCCAGGAAGCCCAAAACTCCAAGGCGCCCGGGCAGCTACTCGCTGATCAAGCCTCGCAGTGGCTGGTTCTAGCAGCCATTGCCATTGGTTTGCTCACTTTCGGCGTGTGGTTCTGGGTCCTGGACCAGCCACTGCTGTTCGCTTTGACGCTAACGATCACGGTGTTCGTTATTGCCTGCCCCGACGCCTTGGGCCTCGCCACCCCGATGGCCATAATGGTCGGTACAGGGCTCGGCGCTATGAACGGCATCTTGTTCAAAAACGCCGCCGCACTTGAGAACGCTACCAAGCTAACCGTCATCGTTTTCGACAAGACGGGCACACTCACACTAGGGCAGCCTGACGTGGTAGAGATGGTCACCGCCCAGGACGTCACCGAAGCTCAGTTGCTGGCTACCGCTGCGGGGGTAGAGAAATTCTCGGAGCATCCCTTGGCGTTGGCGGTGCTCAAAAGATTGGGGACCTCGCAGGCCGAGGTCGCGACGGGCTTTACCAACATCGATGGTCAGGGTGCTCACGCGATGATCGCCGGTGAGAAGGTACTGCTCGGAAACCTCAAGCTGATGGAGTCCGAAGACATCCCATTGCAGGCGCTGGCCACAGAAGCCTTCCGACTCCAGGGTGGGGGCCGCACCGTAGTGTATGTCGCTCGCGGCGGAAAGCTGATCGGCCTGATCGCCATCGCTGATGCCGTGCGGCCGACCTCCATGGCGACGATCGCCAAGTTGCAGGAGCGCGGTGTAAAGGTGGCGATGATTACCGGCGATAATCAAGCCACGGCCGATCGCATCGGCAAGGAGCTTGGTATTGATATAGTGCTGGCTGACGTGCTTCCAGGCCAGAAAGCATCCAAGCTTAAGGAGCTTCAAGCGCAGGGGCACAAAGTTGGCATGGTAGGCGACGGCATCAATGATGCGCCGGCCCTGACCCAGGCCGATGTAGGTTTCGCGATCGGTGCCGGCACCGACGTGGCTATTGAAAGCGCGCAGGTCATTTTGATGAAAAGCGACCCGTACGATGTCGTCGGTGCTATAGAACTGTCACGTGCCACCCTGCACAAGATGCATCAGAACCTATGGTGGGCGGTTGGTTACAATTTGATCGCCTTCCCTGTGGCAGCCGGCGTCTTTTACCCGTTTACTTTGTCGCCAGAAATTGCAGCATTATCGATGTCGGGTAGTTCGGCCGTCGTGGCAATCAACGCTTTGCTACTCAAGCGGACCAAGCTCGCCGGTATCAAGCGTGTACGGCAACAAATTACACCTACGGCCGGCGCGCAGGCTTCCTCGGGCGTCTCGGTATAAGCCTAAGCCGGCCGATTTGTCCCACGGGCCCGATCATGCGGCAAGAGGAAACCGACACTGTCGCGACCTTGTACGCAAGCCTTGCTGCCGCAGTGTGGCAACACGAGGTCAGTGGATTGCCAGGCAGGTGATGTAGCTCATGCTGAAGTGGCAACTCCGTGCCCTCAAAACAGATGCGCACTACCCGAGTTAGTTATAACACCCTGCGTTTCGGTATGAACTATCAAGAGCCAGGGCAGTGTGAAGTAGCCGCCGATATTTGATGTCATTCCTGTTTCAGGCGAAAAAATCTGTAAGGCTACTGAAAATCAGACCTCTGCTCTCTTGACTCATATTTTCCCTTGAGCCAAAGCTTTGCAGGGTGCAAATCACAAGCGACGAGCGGAGGAGGTTCATTCTGGTTACTTTGACCTAGATCAATCTATCTTTTCCCTCATCCTCGTACTGTAAATTTATCCACTATCCATAAGAAAAGAGGGAAAATTCATGAAACTGAAATTTTTCATCTGATTTATATCAACTCTGACTTTATTCCTCTCGGCTCTCATTTGACTCTGCCAGTATGACCAACACTGTCCAGACTTCAGGAAAAATATACCTGAAGATCGTTGTACATTGATGGCCGAGTACATGAACGCGATGCAGGATGACATGTCTAATCTAAATGGCATGGGTGTGAAATCGTCGGGCACACAAAACCGTCACTGCAATTGGTACACAAATAAATGCAAACGGCGATGGATCCGAAAAGATCTCATTATTAGCAATGCGATGAGCGGTATTGCCGCTCCGTGGCGAAGAGTTTTTATAGGTAGTACTTGGTCTTCGCAACCAAAACATGGCAAGGATATTGCCGAAAGGCGCAACAGTCACAATGTTGTCCGGTTTGAAAACCTGTTTTTGGAAAAATAAAATGCGCAAATTATGGATCCTCCTGGCAACGCTGGTTGCTTTAAACCTAAGTGGCTGTGGCTACAACACATTCCAGAGCAACGATGAGCAAATAAAAGCGAGTTGGTCTGAGGTAGTAAACCAATACCAGCGTCGGGCGGATCTGGTACCTAATCTGGTCAATACCGTCAAAGGCTATGCTGCGCATGAAAAAGAAGTACTAATCCAAGTGACGCAGGCGCGGGCACAGGCGACCTCCATACAAGTGACGCCAGAGGTGCTCAATGACCCGGCCGCCTTTGCCAAGTTTCAGGCTGCACAAGGCGAGCTTTCCGGAGCGTTGTCCCGGTTGCTGGCAGTGAGCGAAAACTACCCGCAACTGAAGGCAGACGCCAGTTTTCGCGATTTGCAGGCGCAGCTGGAAGGTACCGAAAACCGCATTGCAGTGGCACGCAATCGTTACATTAAGTCAGTGCAGGAATTTAACGTCACGGTTCGCTCGTTCCCCTCCAATTTGACGGCGATGGCATTCGGATACAAAGAGAAGCCTAATTTCACGGTAGCAAACGAAAAAGAGATCGCTAAGCCTCCCACAGTAGATTTTGGGTCAGCGCCTGCTCTTCCCTCAAGCGGGAGTCAGGGAGCAGCCAAGTGACCATGGTGCGCACGACAAGCGCCGCGTCGTTGTTTGTCTTAATGCTTTGCTGGTCTTTCCTCGTGGGTGCTCAAGTTGCAGTCCCTCCCTTGACTGGCCGGGTCACTGACCAGACAGCGACGCTCACCGCAGATCAGACAGCCAATCTTGAGCAAATTTTACGGACGTTTGAAGCCAAGAAAGGCACTCAACTCGCACTTCTCATTGTCCCCAGCACCCAGCCGGAAGCGATCGAACAATATGCTTTACGAGTTGCTGAGCAATGGAAGTTAGGCCGGAAAAAAGTGGATGACGGCGCAATCCTGGTTGTCGCGAAGACCGACCGTGCGCTTCGTATCGAAGTAGGCTACGGGCTTGAGGGCGTGCTCAATGACGCCACCAGCAAGCGCATAATCAGCGAGATCATCACGCCGCGCTTCAAGCAAGGAGACTTCTACGGTGGCATTGCTGCCGGGCTCGACCAGATGATCCGGGTAATTGATGGCGAACCGTTGCCTACCCCCAACGCACAACCTATCGGCGGTGTTACAGATATTCAGCAGTATGGGCCGCTCGTTTTTATTCTTGCGCTCGTGATCGGCAGTGTTCTGCGCCCCGTTTTGGGCAGATTTCCAGGCGCGCTAGTCACTGGAGGGGTTGTGGCCGTTATCGCTTGGTTGGTGGCCGGCGCACTGCTCATCGCGTTGGGTGCGGGAGTGATGGCGCTCTTGTTCACGTTGGTCGGTGGCGGTATGGGCGGATACGGCATGGGGGGGCATCGTGGAGGATTCGGTCGAGGCGGTGGTGGCTTCGGCGGAGGCGGAGGCGGGTTTGGCGGTGGCGGCGCATCGGGGAGATGGTAACCATGAATATCAAACGCATTCTGAACCATCTTGTTATGACCCACTGGCAGGTCAATCGGGCTTTCCCTCACGAAACGTTGATCGTGATAGAGCAAGCGATCAAAGCCAGTGAAGCTGCACACACCGGAGAAATCCGTTTCGTTGTTGAGGGCGCCCTGGATAGCACACCGCTTTTCAAGGGCCAGTCCGCGCGCGAGCGCTCTGTCGATGTTTTTTCGCAGTTGCGTGTATGGGACACCGCTCACAATAACGGTGTGCTGATTTATCTATTGCTCGCTGACCGGGACGTGGAGATTGTTGCCGATCGCGGGATACACGTGAAAGTAGGCTCTCAAGAATGGCAAAGCATTTGCCTCCAGATGGAAGTCGCCTTCAAACAATCCAATTACGAACACGGCGTAGTCAGCGGTGTTCAGGCGGTTACACAGCATCTGACGAAACACTTTCCCATTGCCGGCGTTGAGCCGAATGAATTACCGGATAAACCAATGGTTCTCTGAGGAGCCCTCTATCGCTGGTGCCAACCAAAAAACTCAAGCACGCTCAACCGAGGAACAGAGCATGACACTCCAACTGGATCAACATGACGCTGTAGTCGCTGTATTCGTTCATCATCAGGATGCAGAGGACGCTGTCCGCAAACTTGCTGCCAGTGGTTTCGACATGACGCATTTCAGTATCGTCGGACAAGGTTTTCATTCCGAGGAAAAGGTTGTGGGTTTTTACAATGTCGGCGACCGAATTAAATTTTGGGGTAAGAAGGGCGCATTTTGGGGCAGCCTTTGGAGCCTGTTCTTCGGCGGAATATTTCTGACCCTTCCTGTGATCGGGCCTGTCATGGTGCTTGGTCACTTGGCAGGGATCGTCGTTGCCGCTGTCGAGGGTGCAATTCTGGTCGGTGGGTTGAGCGCGCTTGGCGCTGCGCTTTTCAGCATCGGCATTCCGAAGGACAGCGTTATCCAGTACGAGCAAGCCGTCAAAGCTGATGGATTTCTTGTTGTAGCCCATGGATCCTCGGACGAGATGGCGAGATCCAAAGCAATCCTTGAGTCAAGCAATCCGGCAAGTATTGATCTGCATGAGAAGGTGAAGGTCCATGCAGGAGACTAAAAGCGTATTACTGCAATGTTTGTATTCCCTATCATGAAAAGGAGTATCACCATGCAAAATCAAACGTTGAACGTAACGGGTATGACGTGTGACGGCTGCACCAGCAAGGTGGCAAACGCGCTGAAAGCAATTCCCGGAGTCCATGACGTAGTAGTGTCGCTCTCGACCGGCGAGGCTGCGGTACGTTATGACGAGCAACTGACCTCACCCGATCAACTGAAATCGGCCGTTAAAGGCGCGGGCTATGGCGTGGATATGGCTAAGGCCGCGTCCAGTCATCAATCCAAGGGCGGTTGCTGCAGTTAACTCGTCCCTATGATGCCCAGCAGTCAGACCGCAGGCATGACTCGATGGCCTGTGGCTACATGAGGGTCACCAGCGTGCGCTCAGCAGGTTTGCCCATCGCGACTATGGTCACGCTTATGCTGAGCGTGTTCACTGTGTCGATTGGCTTTGGCATAGTGCTTCCACTTTTGCCCTACCTGATTGAGCGACTCCTGGGCGCGGGAGGTGATGCTGCGCAAGTTTCCCGGCACACGGGATTACTGACGGCTATCTATACCCTTTCACTTTTTCTATTCGCCCCCCTGTGGGGTCGACTTTCCGATCAACGCGGCCCGCGTGGTGTACTGCTTATTGGACTCCTCGGCTTTGGCGTAACCATGTTGGTTTTCTCGTTTGTTGAGAGTCTCGTCGCTGTATACGCCGAGCGTTTTCTGAGCGGCATGTTCGCCGCCGCCGTGACGCCTGTAGTTGCGGCGGTGATAGGAAACGTCACGACGACTGAACAGGGCCGAGCCCGTCGGCTTGCGTTCGTCAGCATGACAGGGATTAGCGGCTTCCTGCTTGGACCGATGCTGAGCGTGTTCGTAACGCGCTTTGCCGCAGATACCTTCAACCTCGCCTTGCCGCCAGGATCAGTCGCGGTTCCGCTCGCGGCGACGGGGTTACTCGCCTTTTTAGTGGCTGGTGGAGTTGCGTTTGCTCTACCAAGTATCGACGTCCTTGGTCGGTCAACGAAGATATCGAAGGCCTCGGCCGATCAAAAAACATGGCTCGTGCCAAAACTCCTTATTCTCACGTTCATCGTTTCGGTCGGCGTCGGGGCCTTCGAGGTCGGGCTCGCACTACGTGGTAAACAGGAACTTGGTTTGAGTCCATATCAGATTGCGCTGATGTTCACCGAGTGCAGCTTGGTGATGTTTGGGATGCAAGCAATCGTATTCTCACCCTGGTTTAAGCCGGACACGACCCGCTGGCTCATCGCGCCCGCACTCTCCGTGCTGGCAGCTGGGTTGTTCCTTGTACCTTGGGCATCTGATTTTATGTTGATGCTGGTCGTGATCGGTGCGGTCGCTGCCAGCGCCGGCATCCTGTCGCCGATCCTCACTTACTGGATCTCGGCCAAGGCTGGAAGTGCGCAGGGCTGGGAGCTAGGCAAGCAAACGGCAGCGTCCAGTCTTGGGACAACCTTAGGGTCGGCGGTCGGTGGAATCCTCTACAGTACTGTCTATCTGCCAGGTGCCTCTTTCGTTCTGAGCGCGAGCCTCACAGTGCTTGGCTTCTTGCTAAGCCTTGGGCTGCCGCATTTACTAATGCTTCCTGATTTATGCTCTCGTTCAGTATCCGCGCGATCGAGCAAGCAAAAATGAAAAAAGTAGGGCGTTAGATTTCTCGAGGTATTAAAAGCCCAGTCTGATTTCGATCACGAACATCATGCTGTCTCGATTAACGAATGATAAAGCGATAAAACGTTGTCAATCTTTTAAGTTTACGGCGCAGTAGCGACTTCCTGCTTAGGTGCAGCGCTTTCAGCTGCCGCGGCGAATTGAAATATCAGGTGCTCATGTACGCTGCGGCTTTGGGTGAGTGCGTCCTTGGCCCTGAGGAGGGTGTTTTGTAGGCGATCGTTGTCTTGCGCCAGGCGCTGTTCCCGTGTTTACAGTCCACCTAGGCGGGTTTGCTGAGCGAGTAGGTGCTGCCGGAGTTCAGTCAGTTCGTGTTCCAGGCACTGCTGGCGCTGTTCAGTGGCCTGGCGCTCGTCGTCGTGCTGTTGAGCGACTGACTCCTGGTAATGGGCGCGATCAGTCAGACGCGGTTCGAGGTCGAACTTTTCACTGCCCAGACCAGCCAGGACCACTTCCTGACGCTGCACGGCTTCCGTCAGCCCTTGGTTGCCAGCGCCAGGGCCTGCTGTTCCTGAACCTTGATTAATGCGTCGTGTTCTACAAGAGTTTGCTGCAACTTTCCCTTCAGCGCGGAGGTGGCTGGTTACCTCGACCATTATGGACAGCTTCCTGACCCCTTGATGTTCTGGCTATTTGGTCGGGCACCCTTGCAGCGCTTATTAGATGACCACAGTCAGACCATGCTCTAACCCAGATGCACATTAACCCGAGGCCCACCATGAACGGCGTCCCCATGAAAAAAGCATTTCGTACACGGTTGTTGAGCAGCAGTTTGATCCTTGGGCTGAGCTGTTTCGCTTCGTCTTGCCGTGAGCAATAACTTTTTTTTTCCGCAGCGCTCAATGCCGAGTAGTTGATCATGATCAATGAGCGACTGGTTGCGGCGGCGCAGCATGGTAGGCAGGCGATTGCTCGCAGAACACCAGTCGCAATAGTCACTGTTTCGCTAAAAGGATCAGCGCACATGTTCAAGTTCAAACTGCTTTTGGCGTCCAGTCTCGCTCTGGCTTTAAACGTAGCCCTGGCAGCGCCAGTTGGCACTGTGTACACGGCCAATGAGCGCGACAGTTCGATTAGCCAAGTCAGGCTCGACACGGGGGTGGTCAAAACGCTGGCCCTGAACATTGCACCGCATAATTTACAAATCAGCGCCGATGGACGCTGGCTGCTGGTGGTGGGCATGCCTGCGCATGCCGAGCATCAAACAGGAGCCATGAGGGCGGGTGAGTTGCTGGTGTTCAGCACTGCCACGCTGGATAAACCGGCCTTTAGCCTGCCAGCGGGGCAACATCCTGCCCACGTAGTGACTGACCTGAGCGGGCAGCGGGCTTTCGTTAGCGACTCTTCCGCTAATCTGGTGCGGGTATTTGACCTACAAGCACGCACTCAGCTCGGCACTGTCAAGACCGGTAGTTTCCCCCATGGTTTACGCCTTAGCCCGGATGGCAAGATGCTGTATGTCGCCAATATGCGCAGTGGCAGCGTATCAGTAATCGATACCGCAACGCTGAAAGAAGCCACGCAAATTGCCGTTGGTAACGGCCCCGTGCAAGTCGGCTTCGCCCCAGACGGGCGGCAGGCCTATGTGTCGCTGAGCGCGGAGAACAAGCTCGGAATCATCGATACGGAAACACAACGCTTGATAGGTAAAGTTGCCGTCGGCAGAACGCCGATTCAGATGTATGCCACGGCAGATGGTCGCCAGGTCTACGTGGCCAATCAGGGCAGCAGCAGTGAGCCGGATGACCGCGTCTCGGTGATTGACCCGCAGACCTTGAGCGTTGTCGCCACCCTGGCCACCGGTAAGGGCGCTCACGGCGTGGCCATCAGCAGCGACGGCGCTTATGTGTTTGTTAGCAATATCGAGGCGGGCACCTTCTCTGTGATCGATACTGCCAGTCGCACAGTGGTGGCCAGCCATAAAGTCGGGGCCGGACCCAATGGCATTAGCTACCAAGTGCCCGAGTGAGCCGCAAACAACCGCTGGTTTGTGCTGCCGGACTGCGGCAACCGAGTCTGACGGTCCAAAGACTTGTGTGAGCGTTTGCTGTCAGGGTGGTGTTATAGAGCAAGATCGCATCATTGAATCGCTATCGAGTCGCAGCTAACTGACGAAGCATTTCGTCAACATGCAATGACAGCAGAATGGCGGCATCTAGTGCCGCCAGAAATAGACCAAGCGACTATTTCATTGATTTGCATGCCGAGGCAGGGCTATCGAAATCAAAGCTGCGAGCAGCACGAAGGCGCTCGATATCCATAAGCACGTCCCCAGCCCATACACCGGCAAGGCCACCAAAAACCAGACATCGCAGGTACCGAACAGGAACATCCGCGCCGCTAAAAGAATATTGATCGCCCGGCTCTTGGACAGGATGTCGCGAAACTTTGGCTTGGCTTTGGCCTTGCCCAAATCCTTCTTCAACAGGATCAGGCTACTGATCCAAATCAGCGCCAGTACGCCGGCCATGGCCAGCAAGGCGCCTTTGAAGCCGATCAATGCCAGCAAGGCTCCGCCAAGAAAGAAGCCGACACCCTTGAGTGCGTTCTTCAAGCCGATGAGGATCGCTAAACGAGGAGTTTTCTACGGTCGCGACGTAAGGTGTATGGAAATTAGCGAAATTATGTCCTGAGCATAAACTCGCTAATTTCGATACACATGCTGGGCGTGATGGATATTGCTCCGTCGGCAGAATAGCCTCGTATACAACTGGCTGACCTGGCCGCCGAGCCGCAAGGTCCTTGCGCCAGCGGGAACTGTTCATCTAACGCAATTTTCCTGCGTTGTGTGTGAGCGCTTTGCATACGCCGCAAGGGATCTGCGTCCCAACCTTGCTGGATAGCTTAGTCGAGAAAACCCCGTTGCCCCTAATGAGTTGGCCATAGTTATCTACCACCGAAATCATCGCTTGCGACGACAAACTGAAAGCGGGGCAAACAAAGGTACTGACAACAGAACGTCCTCCCTTATGTCAGTCCACATAAAAAAGGCGCCACTAGGGCGCCTAAGCCGCCTCCCAAACCAAAGGAGAAACAAGGAGACGGGGTGTACCTGGTAGTCGAACAATTGGTGCCGCAGGTTAGCGCTCGTTAAAGCAGTTGCAGTGGGTACTCGACAATCAGTCGGACCTCATCCAAATCAGATTCGAAATCGGTAGCACGCGTGGTTGCTTGGCGAACACGCAGAGACATGTCCTTCAGAGAGCCTGACTGGATGATGTACTTAGCCTCAATGTCTCGCTCCCAACGCTTTTGGTCTTGCAAGGGTGCTCCATCTGCTCCGCGACGCATGTACACGCTGTTCGCGTTGGAATAATCAGCGTCCCACCCCTTCGCGTAGCGAGTCATGAAGCTTAGGCCCGGAATGCCAAAAGCTTGCATATCCAGGTCGTAGCGTAGCTGCAAGGATTGCTCTTTCGGAGAGTTGAAGTCGCTGTACTGGATGGAGTTATCCAGAAAAATCGAGTCTGATTGGCGCAGGTAGTCGAAGTCGTCATTGCCGTTGCTGCGCTGATAGCCAACGGTCACCGTGTGGACGCCGAATTTGACCCCGGTTTTGCCGCTCCAGATGTTGTTATCAAAGCTGCCTAGGAGTTTTTTACCCTCGTCGACCGCGCGGTAGTAATTAAATCCACCGATCAACGCGATGTTGTCTGAGAGCGGATAACTAAAGGAAGTGCCAGCGTAATACTGATTCCAAACGTCCTTAAATTGGCTGGAGTAAAGACTCACACCAACATGCTCATTAACGGTGTAATCGCCCCCTAGGTAGGCAATCCACGGAGCATCAACAGCACCGGCATAGAAAGTCGAAAATCCGTCACGCATGCTGCTCGAATTGGGTTGGCTCATCGCATGCAGCCGGCCCCCCTGAATGGTCAGGTCTTTAATGCTTATATTGGTAAACGTTGCCCCCCTAAAGCTCTCTGGCAGCAGTCGAGAATCGCCATATGCCACGACAGGCGTGGATGGAAAGACGTCTCCTACTTTGACCACCGTATCCGTAAAGCGAGCCTTCGCGGCTCCGCCTACTTTTGAGTAAGAGTCTTCAGGTTGGCCTTTGCTGTTGTAGGGCATGACATCCACTGAGCTTCGAGCCCCCGAGCGCCCATCACCCGAATCAAGCTTGAGTCCTACCATTGCAAATGCATCAATGCCGAACCCGACGGTGCCTTGGGTAAAGCCCGACTCAAAACGTCCAATAATCCCATGAGCCCATTCTTCAGCGTAGCCATTGCCTGTAGGACTTGACTGACCCTTTCGATAGTCACGATTGAAATAGAGATTACGATTGAGAAGACTAAAGGTGCTCCCTTCAATGAACCCCTCAGGTTTTTGCTCAACGGCCACTGCAACTTGCCCCATGCTCATACCAAGGGCAATGAGAGAAAGACCATAAAAGCTTTTATTGTTCATTTAACACCCCAGGCTTTAGCTTGGCAGAGTTTCTTTATGAAATATTTTTGTCATTATAAAAAGCCACCGGCACGTAGGGATTCCCTCTAAGTGCCGGCAGACATAATTTCATACAAAAGATAACTCCAGCGTGACCTGAAAATTACTTCTATGTCAGCGACCAGTAAGCATGCTTAAAAAGCCTAATGAATGATCTGACGTAGATATGACCTTTAGGGGTTAGCTTCCGTGTGGGCAGTTGGTACCCATAATCTTGTACTCCACGGTATTAAGCCTGCCCGCCGAGTCTTCATAAGTCATGCGCGAAGGCGCAACACTACAGGTTTTGTTGGCTTGCGTGACACTGATCACCTTCTGAATATCGAGGTTCATACCATATTCATAATGAACAACCTCAGGGATGGCCTTACCATTTTTCAAGGCATATTGCTCCATCGCCTGTTGGTTTTCTTGCATCATCCGACCGTAAACGCGGTCACCGCCGCCTTCAGCCATGGCCAATGACGACAAGGTCAAAATAGTGACGGCAAAAAGTGCTTTGAGTGATTTCATGATTATCTCCTGGTTCTCACTAACTTCTGAATAGAGAATAACCAATGAAGCCTTTCAGAAAGCTGCCGCGAATATTACTTATGTGTAAGCTTTCCCCCTTTCCCCCTTTCCCCCTTTCCCCCTTTCCCCCTTTCCCCCTTTCCCCCTTTCCCCCTTTCCCCCTTTCCCCCTGTACTTGTGAGCGCAACTCTTAGGAATTTAATTTTTTGGCGGAGTACGTTGTATGGTCGTACCAGCATCAAAACTCGCTCGAATTCCATATTGAGTATCTACGAGCCTCTTATTCAAAAATACATATCCCCATAGCGAACGACTTCACTTGGTCGCTTTTTATCTGTCATGACTGACCGCTTCACGGTCAGTTGCCGTCCTTCGCGACAGACAAAAACGGCCAACAGCTGCCGGTCAGGAAGGCAATCGGCAACCCATCAGTCAGTCATTCGAAGGCCGGGTATACTTCCTCATCGTAGGTATCTTCACGAACCGACAAACACGTACGATGGCACCACCATCCCTCGCTATAGAATATTTACAGAGCCCCAGAGCGTGCCGCTGAACTGCCCTCTGATTGAATTGCCCCTGACTCTGTAGACACAAATGACTGGCAGCTATGGTTTCCGGTCCAGGCTGCTCTGGCTGATCTGAAGGATCTAGCAATCATCATGCGGTGCCGGAATTCAATAATAAGCAAGAATCTCTGTTCGAAAGCTTGACGAGATATCCAGTTCGTAGAGGCCTTTTCTCTCTACATCCCCTACGAACGATAGTTCACCCTCTACTTGAGGAACTGCACGGTGTATCGAAATTTCAGTTGAGCCATCGAAGGGTGCTTCGAGCTCACTATTTTTTTCCCATGCAAAACGCGAGCTGGCGCCTTGAACATAATCCAGAACGGCCAGATCCTCTGGAAGATCCTCGGCAATCCGCTGGGAGAATTGTTGCAAAAGGGGCTCTGCAAGCGCATATAGCCATGCATGCTCATCAATATCTCCCATGCGTCTCAACACCCGCCCCAGCACCTGCCGGTAAT
Source organism: Pseudomonas sp. 65/3-MNA-CIBAN-0223 (assembly GCF_040310425.1). NCBI lineage: Bacteria > Pseudomonadati > Pseudomonadota > Gammaproteobacteria > Pseudomonadales > Pseudomonadaceae > Pseudomonas > Pseudomonas sp. 65/3-MNA-CIBAN-0223. Next base: position 95,723 of record NZ_JBEOPV010000008.1, on the reverse strand, counting down.
GTAGTTCTGTGCGAATCCTACTGAGGTAGCAGCAGACCTGCAGTCTTGGAATATCGGTGCCCTCGCTAATCATCCCCACTGCCACGATCCAGCGATCATTGCTATTGCGAAACTTATCAATAAGGCCTTGAGCCCCGGGAGTCTGGTTTGTGACGACCAAACAATTTTCACCGCGGGCCATCAAAATAGAGGCAATCTGATTGGCGTGCCGGACGTTAGTCGCTACCACCAAGCCCGCGGCATTTGGGGTGACCTTCCGGATCTCATTTAGCCGTTCACAGCCCAATTCGATGGTCTGTTGCACGATCTCATCGTTAGAGAGTAAGTCCTCAAAATTAACGGGAGACTCAGTGAGGAGCTGGGCAATGCTGGGATAAACAACGTCCGTTGAGCTGTTACCCACTTGCTCTGTCAGTCTTATTGCATTGTTATCGATCAGCACGATACGGGGAGGACGGCATACCTTGTCTGATATCGCCTCCTCAATGCCGTAGCGAAAGTCGCAGATCAGGCGGCCCTCCGGATTTGAGTACCTTGCCAATGCAATAGCTCTCTCATCCGACCGCCAAGGTGTACCTGATAGCGCAAGGGTATAGGCAGCTCTGTCTTGAACCCTCTGCAGAATGATCTGCCCCCAAGAATTGCTAAAAAGTGGGTCATGGCCTGCGCAGTGGTGGATCTCATCGAACACTGCGAAGACTCGATATTTATCAAGCAGCCTCCAGAATTCTTCACCCTGATGATGCATGCCTTGATAAGTGGTGGCGACACCAATAGAGCCTAATAGGCCATCAAACTGGCGGTTTAACACACCTGAAAATGTATTCCTCAATCCCTCTACTACTTGGCAGGACGGAGCAAAACAGAGCACAAGATCAATCTCACCGGAGAGCAATAGTTGACGGGCGATTTCCGCCGCCATTCTGCTCTTTCCTGCACCAGGGGTTGCTTGGCAAAAAAAATGCGGAGAATGCTTATAACGAGATAGAGCTGCATCAACGCATGCAGTCTGCCAGGCGCGCAGAGAGACATTCATGCGGCTAGCGACTTTAAGGTCTTCTCGACAGCCTTGAGGTGACCAAGTAGCCGAGAGCTTCGATCGCGGGCCTCAATGTAATTATCTTCAACCCAGACTTTCAGCTGTGGCATTTCATTCAAGAGCTGTTTATACCGCTCAGCCTCGCCCATGGATGTGAGCAAGTCCAACCGAATTTCTTTGGCCAACGTCTCAAGCCGTTGGGAAGGCGCCTCAAACGGTTTAAGAATACTCGCAGTAGGGCTTTGACCTTGCTGAGGGGAACAACTCATGAAATTGCAGTCGACGAGTTCAACAGAGAGAAGCTCTGGCTTGTCTAGCACGTGAAAGACCTGTCCTCGTTTTCGACGCACTTCATCTTGCCGAATCCATCCGACATGCTTCAAGCGGCGGACCTGCTCATATACATATTTCCAGAGCTCACCGAGACCGATATCTGATGGGGCTATTTTCTGAGCGTAGGCATCTCGAAGGTCGAGAGTGGTGAATCGTTGGAGTTTCTCTTCCTGGAGTAACTCGCAGATGTGCCTGTTTAACTTAAATGTAGCCGGTTTCATGCAGGCACCTAGGAATGCAAATAGCTATACAAATGCGGATTATAATCCGTCGCCACCTAGTCCGCAAACGACGGATAGTTTCGCCTTGAGTAAGTCGAGGCGGTTATGCATCAGCTGGCAAAGGATCTCGGGCAGAACATCCGTGAGCGAAGGATATCGGTAGGCCTATCTCAAGATGCTTTAGCGCACGTATGTATGATGGATCGCAGCTATGTCGGTAGGATCGAGAGAGGCGAAGTCAACCTTACGATCGAGAAGCTCTACCGCATCGCATACCAACTGGATTGCCAACCTCACACCCTGCTGCCATACATCAGTCGTTAGAGCCCTGACTCTAGATCGACCCTTCTCTGAAGAAGCACTGACCGATTTTCGCAAGGCTCGCCGATGGATCGAGGGGGATGCTCGCACTGGTGCTTGGGGGGCTGAAATCAGCTTGCTGCTATCCCGTAGCTGATAGCCTTGGCCAAAATACCTAATTGGCCAGAGTGGCCCAAAAATCGGGGGTTAGAGGGCTGTGCGCGAAGGGATACTGCGCTAACCTCGCCGGATAGTAACGAGCATGTGTGCCCGTTACCGCATTGAGGAAGGAACCTGTGCGCATCGAGTCGATCACGGTATCTGGCTTTCGCTGTTTCGGCCCGAATGAGATTGCCATCCCTATCTCAGCTGAGGTCACCACAATCGTTGGTCCTAACGCTGCGGGTAAAACTGCGCTTCTGCAGGCTATGTCGAAGATGTTCGGGGTCACGCGGGCGCAGCGCACCGTATCATTTTCGGATTTCCACCTCGCCCCCGGAGAGGATCCTGAGAGCCGCGATTCCAAAGAACTCTACATCGAGGCGCTTATTGCCTTCCCTGAGTTGCTGGACGGGTCTGCAACCCCAGAAATCATCGCCCCTTCATTTCGGCACATGCTGATTACGAGAGCGGCCCAAGCGCCCGTTTGCCGAATGCGGCTTGAAGCACAATGGGACGACGACGGCACGCTTGAGGGAGAGGTTTCACAGAATCTCTTTTGGATCGATAGCCTGGATAAGGAGCCCGCAGAGGACAAATACCAGCCAGTGGCTGTAACCGATCGGGGCCTTATACAACTTTATTACACTCCAGCTAGCCGGGATGCCGCCGGCCAAATCCGTGCAACTGCCGGTACCCTGGCCGCCCGACTCCTGAGGGCTATTGAATGGTCCTCCGACACTGAAGACAAAGTGCAGGAGGCGACTGAGAGCCTGACAGCCGCGTTTGAAGGCGAGTCTGCGATCACCGCAATCACCGAGGCCCTGCAAACGCGCTGGGCAGATCTGCATGACGACGCTTCTAATACCAAGCCTAGGCTCAGTCTGGTGAGCCGACGGTTTGAGGAGGTGATAAACAAGATTGCAGTCATATTTGAGCAGGGGCCTGACGGACGAGAAAGAGGTATCGAAGCCCTTAGCGACGGACAACAGTCGCTATTTTATTTTGCATTGGCCGCCGCCGTTTTTGACTTAGAGCGCGAGGTCGTTGAAGGTTCTGTAGACGGATTTCGAAAGGATGCACTGCATATTCCTGCGCTCACACTGTTTGCCCTTGAGGAACCTGAAAACCATCTTTCGCCCTACTTCCTTGCTCGAATCATCCGCCAAGTTCGATCGTTGACTGAGGCCAGTGGGGCGCAGGCCATAATTACGAGCCATTCGCCGGCAGTTCTTAGTCGCGTCGAGCCTAGCGAGGTTCGTTACTGCCGCTGTAACGCCAAGACGCGCATATCTAATGTGAAGCGAATTGAGCTGCCGGCTGGTGATGTGGAGGCCAGCAAGTTTGTGCGTGGTGCCATATTGGCCTATCCCGAGCTGTACTTCGCGCGGTTTGTCCTGCTCGTTGAGGGTGATTCGGAAAGGATCGTCCTCCCTCAACTCGCCGAGGCACTTGATCTTCTCATCGACCCAGCTTTCGTCGCGATCGTCCCTCTCGGTGGAAGACACGTCCAATATTTCTGGCGCTTACTTAAGGGACTAGGTATTCCTTACGCAACTCTCTTGGACTTGGATCTCGGCCGCGATGGTGGAGGTTGGGGGCGAGTAAAAACAGCTCTGGAGAAGCTTATTGAGTTCGGCGAACCTAAGGACAAAATCCTCAAAATCACATCCGGCATTATGACCGACGCAAAGTTGGCCGGAATGCACAAATGGAGCAACCCAACTGACCACTCCAACCTGTTGGGTTGGATGAATAGGCTGAAGAAATACAACGTCTTCTTCTCTGCGCCGCTGGACCTTGATCTGGAGATGCTAAATGCCTTCCCCGATGACTATGCCGCTGTGATTCCGAAAGGAGGTGGCCCCCGCATGGCCGCCGACAAGGCGGCGGAAGTTGTGCTGGGCACATCAGGTCCGGGACTTGCGGTATACACGGGGCCCTACGAGGACTACCCGGAATCGTTTCCGCAATATCGGTACCACTTTCTCACCCATAGCAAGCCAGCTACGCACCTTGCGGCATTGGCCCGGATTAGCAAGGCGAGTCTGATCGCAGAAATGCCAGCAGTTCTAGCCGAAGTTGTTCGACATATTGCCAGCTCCTTAAGGCGAGACTGATCATGGCCGTTTCGTCACGCCGAATACGTCCCGAGGACTGGAAGCCCGTAGGGGTGAAAGCTCTGGAGGCGAATGCGCTGACGGTGGCTCGTTCGCGAAAAAATCGGTCCGTTATTGCGGGGCCGGGCGCTGGCAAGACAGAACTGCTCGCGCAGCGCGCCGCCTTTCTCCTTCAGACTGATGCGGCCCCATCTCCTCGGCGCATTCTAGCTATTAGTTTCAAGCGCGATGCTGCGTCAAATCTGGCAGCACGCGTACGCCAGCGCTGCCACCACACCCATGCGAGCCGCTTCGACTCCATGACGTTTGATGCGTTTGCAAAAGGATTGGTCGACCGCTTCGGTCAGGCGTTGCCGGATCGCTGGCGGCCAAGACCCGATTACGAGATCGCGACTCACAATGAACGAGATTTTCGTGAGTTCCTTCATGAGCTTCCAGCGCCGCCTTCGATAATCGGAACGAAAAATGACGTGCGTGGAATTGGGCCAAAAACATTTGAGCGCCAGCACCTGCTCGGCTTACCGCTGCCTGTAGACGGATGGCCGGCCCGAACTGTCGAACAATGGGCGGCAGATGCGTTCTGGCAACAGTCACTCCACAACGGCGGCAAAAGTGTGCTGTCTTTCGCGATGATTGGCCGTCTCGCTGAACTGTTGTTGCGAGTCAACCCGATGGTACGGGATGCCCTGCGCCTCACTTATTCGCATTTGTTCATGGACGAATTCCAGGACACCACCAGGGTCCAGTACGATCTGGTAAGCACGATTTTCCGAGGCACAGAAACCATCGTGACTGCTGTCGGAGATAACAAGCAGCAGATCATGCGTTGGGCAATGGCGATGGATGATCCTTTTTCTGCCTTCGATGCCGATTTCGAAGGTGCCCGGACTTCGCTCTTCAACAATTACCGATCTTCGCCGGAGTTGGTACGTATCCAGCACGTGCTGGCCCAGGCGTTAGACGCGCGAGCCGTACAGCCGGTATCTCAGGCTGATGGCACAATTGACGGAGAAAGTTGCTCAATTCTCGATTTTGCAAGTCCGAAAATTGAAGCGCGGCAGTTGGCACGATCAGTGGCGTCCTACATTGCCCATCTGAAACTGGCTCCTCGAGATTTCGTCATCCTGGTTCGACAAAAGGCAGGAGAGTATGCCGAACTTTTAGAACCTGCTTTCGCGAGCGAAAACTTGTCTCTGCGTAACGAAGCTGGAATGGTCGGCAAAGTGATGCTGCAAGAGCTGATGGCAGAGGAAATCTCAAAGTTGCTGGTCACCGTTCTCCGCCTCGCAATGACTCCGCGAGCTGGTGGTTATTGGTCGACCTGCCAGAATTGGCTCGCGTCAATGAGAGGGATCGATGCCGATGACGCAATCAGGCAGAGTAGGCTCGCGCGTGAGTTGGATACCTATACAACCGAACTGGCTGCACGTTACTCCCATTCCCCAAAAAGCAAGTCGGCCTCGCGCGCACTTGTTGACGACATCCTAAATTTCGTGGGTCCAGAGCATGTGATCCGCTCCAACCCTGCCTATGACCAGGGAACCTGGCTAGAAAAAGTGCTAGACGCGACGGCGGAACATCTTCTGTCCACCTCGTTCCACAGTACGGACTGGTCCCACGCCCTCGACATGTACGAAGGCGTCCACGCAATTCCATTGATGACGATCCACAAGAGCAAGGGCCTTGAGTATCACACCGTCATTTTTGTCGGACTGGATGACGGCGCGTGGTGGAGTTTTTCCCAGGATGAAATTGAGGCGACAGCAGGATTTTTTGTGGCTTTCACCCGGGCCAAGCAGCGGGTCATATTTACTTACTGTGCCTCGCGTGGCACACGAACAAAAATTGCGATCCTGTACGAGCTGCTTACCAAAGCCGGAGTCCAAATTACGTCCGGATCGAATTGATGTTTCTAAGCGAGACTTCAAAGTTAGAGTATCGTGGCTATGAACTGTCTTCGGCAGTGGCGGCATGAGCAGGCTCGAAAATTCAAGGCACCTTGAGCAATATGATTCGGCTATTATGATTAAAAAGCGTGTTCAGCCCTCTAAACCGCCTTTGTTGATCCAGTTGATTCAGAAATAAGGATATTTCGATGCCCGCCACAGCTTCGTTGCTGTCGACAGTTCTCTTTCTATCGCAATCTGCGCAAGCGCATGCTGCTCGTTCGAGCGGCGGTTTTGTCGTGGATTCTCGAAAAACGCCAGAGAGTTTTTCATGAATTACTTTACCGACACTGCCGTTAACATTTTAGGCAACAGTAAGCTGCGGACGCCTCAAATCGAAGCCTACATCAAGGCCCAAGAGCATTTTGCAAGCAATCCTGAGCAGGATGCGCTGATCGTGCTGCCTACGGGCACGGGCAAATCAGGGCTGATTTCCATCGTGCCGTTTGGAATGGCGAAAGGGCGTGTCCTGATCATCACCCCTGGTCTTGTGACCAAGCAGAGCATCAGGAAGACCCAGGACCTCCTGGAGGACAATTTCTGGATTAACTTTGATGTGATCTTCAGCGGAAATGACCTGCCCGTCACTTGCGAGTTCAACTCGCTGACGCTCCAGCGCAACTTGGAGCAAAGCCACATCGTTTACTCCAATATTCAGCAAATTCACAGCGACCGCTCTACGTGCCTGACCAGGCGAGTCCCACCCGACTTCTTCGACCTGATCATCGTCGATGAAGGGCATCACGCGCCGGCTGAAACTTGGCAAAAGACACTTGGCTACTTCGCCAAGGCTAAAAAGCTATTTGTAACTGGAACCCCATTTCGCGGTGACAACCAGGAAGTGCCCGGAAAGCTGATTCACACAACGCCGCTGTCTGAGGTGATGAGAGACCGCTACGTCAAATGGCTCAGAAAAGAAACGGTCAATGCTCATCAACTCTATTTCACGTTGGCTGACCAGCCTGGCGTTAGGCTATCAAAGGAGGAAGTTCTCGGGTTCAAAGATCCTGAGTGGGTTCAGCGCAGCGTTGCATTGTCCAAGGAATGCTCACTGGATGTGATTGACCAGAGCATTTACAACCTCACCGAGCTGAAGAAAGCGTCACCTGAAGTGCCTCACAAAATCCTTGCTGTGGGCTGCAGTATTTCCCATGCCGAGGATTTGCGTACTTGGTACGAGGCCAAAAATCTGAGAGCGGCGATTGTTCATAGCTACATGGAGCAGTCGGACATCGATGCAGCTTTTAGAACGATCGATAACAATCAATGCGACGTGGTCATCTCCGTGAACATGCTGATGGAAGGATATGACCATAGATACCTTACGGTTCTTGCACTTTTTCGACCCTATCGAAGCCTGAATGCTTTCGCTCAAATCGTCGGCCGGGTTCTTCGCGCAATCCCTATAGAGGAGATCACAGCGTTCGAGATTGATAACAACGCCGTTGTGATCTACCACGAGGAAACCGGCCTGGATGAGATGTGGAGCTCGTTTCAGAAGGAGGTTGATCGAGCAAAACATCAACGCACCAAGGAATACGTGATCACTGACCAGGAATACGTTCGAAAAGAGGAGTCCCTGGCGGGGGTTGGTTCCTCCGAAGCTTTTGTCAGCGATCAGGATTCCTATTTGGAAGACCTGGATTTCAACAAGATTTTCTCTGACAAACGAGCCGAAATCGATGCTTTTGCGGCCCAGAAAGTCAAAGAGTTGCCGGGCATAGAGGGTTACGACGCTGACGTGCTTGCACAGTTGACGAACGTCATCCGCAACGCTGAGATGAAGAAAGCCGCCCAAGTCATCGACCCGACACTCATGGAAAAACGACCAGAGATCGCGCGGAAGCAGCTTCGAGAGATCCTTACCAAAAAGGCCCAAGATGAAGTTGCCACACTGCTCAGCGACCTAGGGATCGACGAGAAAAGCTCTACTCTTTATCGGAAATTCGCAGCTCACGTTCCGATGGCAAAGCCGAATACTCCCAACGACGGTATACTGGTGAGCTTTATCAATACCAAGCTGGCTAAGAAGTACGGCAAGGTTGCTGAGCGTGATAATAGCTCGCTTTCCGAGTCGATCGCGCACGTGGAAGTAGTCATCGCTGAACTGAGGAAAATGCTGAGATGAGCCTCGAATCTATCAAATTACTCGTTGACGAACTGACGACTCTCCATATCAGCCGAGGCGTTCAGCCTAGCGACCTCATCGACAACCTGTTCGAAGACACCTACGTCGAATCAGCATCCCGTAAGACATCGAATGGTGTGATATTTGAGATCACCTTTCTCGAGACCGATGAAAACGACTGTCCTGTGAAAGTGGCGATGCGATACACCTACGACAGTAGTCGCAACTTGGTGCTCATCGAACAGAAGGTCGCAAAGAAATACGCAATTCAGTGGGATCGTGCAGCCTCGATACGCCAACGAGTTGAAAGACTCGAAGCGATGCTGGCCACCAGTCTTCCACAAGAGAAAGTGACGGCCATACTTTCCACTATCCCAGACGATTTTGTGGCCATCTTTCCTCGTCTGAAGCTCGTCGCTTAGTCCAGGTATAACTGGACATATACCGCTCGGAGAGTGCCCCGTCCTGTGTGGAACGATCGGGTGACCCCTAGAGTTCAATTACTCGCGTAGAGCATGGTTTTGACCGATTCTGGTGGTCAATCGTCAGGCTTCTAATCAATAGCGTTTGAACCCCCGAGCACCAGACTCCATTCACGAGCTTTCAACTCGCGACATACTGAAGGTGATCCACCAAAGCAGCGTTGCGAAACTGCCATCATCTGTGCCTCTGTCACATAGCGAATCTCGGACCCATTTTCATCCAATAAGACGCCTCCGGCACCTCTCAACAGCGCATGACCTGCCACAACATCATGCGCTGAAACAGCGTAGAGAGAGATGCCGCAAATTCCGTCACCCGCAGCCACTCTTGCCAGTCTGTACGCGATCGATGGCATTGCATGGAAATGTCCTGGAGCACACAGTTCACGATTGAGTTCTGGCTTTGTCATCGCTGCTGCACTCACCATGATCGTGCTCTGATTCGAAAGCTGTTTATTCTCGAGGCGTACAGACACTGCTCGACCGTTGCGAATCAAATGGGGGGTGCCCTCAGCCCAACCGATGCAGTCGGGGTGCCCCTCAGAAGTCACTGGCGCGTATACGACCCCCATCACGGGAATGGTGTTATGCAGTAGCCCTACTGATATCGCTGATCCCTTCATGCCATTCAAAAAATCACTGGTGCCATCGTTAGGGTCTACAACCCAACACCACGACTGCCCTGTCAGAACGTGCCCGGTCTCTTCGCCCCAAAAATCGCAGTTGAACACGCTGAGAAGTTCTGGCCGCAAGAAACATTCGATTTCGACATCGATCGCGGCCTTGTCACCAATGCCTCGAGGTCCCTCTGGAAGACTCCACTCGGCCGCGAGGAGAGCGCCTGCGTGTTGAACGATCTCTGTTACTTGAGCAAGTAGTTCAGAAAGATTTGGACCAGGCATAAGGCTCCTCAAGGCTGATAAACCGCTCAGGGAATGTCTCCAAGGCTGCTGTGGCGCATGATAGGCATACCGATTGCAATTCACATCGTTTATAGCAAGTCGTTCCATATCGATACCCCAGGATCATCATGAGAAGACCAAAGAAGATACTTTTAAAGCTTAAGCAGATTGTCGAATACAGGCGGATAGCCCGCTCTGGTCTGGAAAAGCGGTCTCTCAAACAGAGCAGATTCTTGGAACGGGCAGCAAGCTTTGACCGAGATTTTGAGCCAGTTGAAGGCCTGGGTGGTGCAAGCAAACAATCACCTAAATGCATATCTGCAAAAGATAAGGAGGCCTGACAATTCTCTCCAACCTCAGGGCCGGCATGCGACCTTAGCGAATTTTAAGCCAATGGTTAACGAGGGGGGAAGCGATTCGGATCAGCTAATCGCTGTGCAATGTACGTGAACGGCCACTCGAAAACATCGGCCATGATCTGATTTGCTTTTGATTTTGGTGTGCTAGTAGAAGATTGGTAATTCCAAATAACGCTTGTTAGGCCGAGTGCTGAAGCTCATTTAGATATTCGGATATCGTATTCAGCAGCTCATTAACTGATGATGAGGAAAATCCCGCTTTTATTTCTGCTTGGGCCATTTTGACAGTTTGTAGTAACGATGAAAGGTGCTCGCTGCGGATTGCCGCCTCCACAACTTCTTTTCTGTTGGATATATCTGAGAAAGCAAGATGTATGTAGTTGTCTAAAGAATTAATGTTTGTGTGACCTGTCCATTGTTGCACCTCACGTTTGAAGGATTCAGTGTTGATTAGTAAGTTCCTGAACTCATCAGAATTGTTAAAGTCATGCTGAATAATCAATTTTATGAAATATTGAGTGATGAAGCGATGTCTGTACATGTGTGGAGATAAGCGCTCATTGATGCCAGCTAGTCCCGCCAACTCTGAGATCTCTTGTGTGATCGTATTTGGCATTAGGCCCTTTCCAGTGCGTGCACTGATAAACAGCAAGCCATCGTCCTCAACTCCCAGAGATTTAATTTTTGGGAGTCGGTTAAATTCAATATAAGAAACGATGAATTTTAAATCCGGAATTGAGATGGGCAAGTATCGATGATGGATTGAGTTTCCGCGCTTTTTCGCCGTCATCAATTTTAATCCGATGATAGGCTCATGAAGCGCTGCATATACATCATGCGTCGTTATCGAAACCAGTTCAGAACGTCGGCAACCAGTATGGGCGAGTAGTTTAAGCATCACGAATCTACGCTTTCTGAGAAATAGGTCCTCAGTACCAGCGGCTGCGTCGATAATGGCATTCGAATGAGCCTCAGTAATCGGGAATCTTTTTTTGTCAGGCGATGGCTCAGGAAATGAACGGTGATGCCAATAGTATTTGGTGATGCGCTTTCTTCCCTTCCCAATATCTATTTCAGCTTTTCTTTTTTCAGCTCTGATCACTCCATCTTTACCGACAAACTCATCTCTACCGGTGATTTTTCCGATATAGGCCAGTAAGTCGATACAGTTTTTCCCTATCGTAAGTATTGAAGTTGTCGACCGAAGTGTGTGTGTCGTAGACAATGATTTCTTGTTGTTAAGCAACGTCTGCATGAATAGTATAAAGAGGCTATCGGTCATTTGCGCAACATCAATCGCGTTATCCGAACAAAAACGCAGTAAATGGCTTATGTTGCCCGCATAGGTTTTTAATGTTCCGCCTTTGTTATTGCGAGACAATCCTTTTCTATAAAGAGAATGCATGTAGCAATTAGAGTAGTGACACCATGTACCGTTAGGGTAGCGAAGCATCGGGATGTACGAAGCCGAGTTGAAAATATATGTTTGATCGGAAAGTAGAGCTAAAGGTAGCTGAAAGTGCGCTGATGTCAAACGATAAAGTTTAGTCATTGGTCGTGACTCTGGGATATTTCAATAGTGCATAAATTTCCGATTGTTGTTTTTCGCAGAGTTGAATATTTACTATATTGTTTGTCTTCTTGGCGTACGCTCTCGCCTGTTCCATGCTTGTTTCTAATGCGATGGTGTAGCAAAGAATTTCTTCGTTGAGAAACTGTATTTCTTTTTTAAGAGCAATGACGTCGTCTTTTAACGTTCTAGGTTTGTCTTGAGCAGAAATCAGAACCACTACTGGGGAACACACTTTTAGTGCCAAAATTCTTGCATGATCCATAGCCTCAAAGCCTCCTGCAAGAAAGCAATCAGCACGGGTCTTCAACGTATTTAAAGAGCAAGGATAGATGTTTTTATCCGGAGCTGAGTGTCGAGCTAATGAGCCTTGTGATTTTAAGAAAGCTCCTATTGCTGATTTCTGATATTTGTGTGGATGAGAGGCAATATCGAGAAGTAAATTGTAAAGGTTGATTGTCGAATGGAGTTTTTTGTTCATATTGATTTTATCAGCTTAGTTGCCAGCCTATATGTAGTTGCGTCGTCTATTTTAATAAAATGTGGCTCGACAGTTAGCGAGTGGTTTTCGATTAGTGTTTCCAAGTAGATTTCTACTTCTTGAGAATCCAGTATGGTAAATTCAGATGTTCCAAAATGTGAAAGTAGAGCTGCCGCGAGTTCATTGGATACCTCTTTATCGCCAGCCGCTAAGGAGTCTGCCAGATAAGCTGCTTTTACCCCGCGAAGTACTTCTCCGGGAGTGGCTTCAGTAATGTAATGATAGAGGTGTTCAAGATCTGCATGGCCCAAGAACCATCTTAATGTGTCGAGGCCACCAAATGAATTGCCCCAAAAAAATATCATCGAAAAGCCGCGCCTCAGTTGGTGCTGGCGGAAATAAAATCTTGATCCTTCGCTGTTTCGAGGTGCCTCAATGTAGTCGCAGAAAAAATCAATACTTCTATTGTAGGCAGGCGAATGTAAGCTCTTTTTTAGTCCTTTTGCATATCTGTCAGGCGGGGCGAACAAATATGTATGTTCAATAATGAGTTTATTTTTGAGCAGCAGGCTTTGGAAGTTTTCCAATGTTTCAATAATGTGAACGCCGATACTTGGAATGGGTCTTTTTAAAATTTGTTTATTGGATAAAAATCCGGATTTTGCGTTAAAAAATATTAAATTTCGCTTTGAGTCATCAAGGCACTCAAACGGCATCAAGCTTTTAAGTTCCGATTGGCGCCGCGCCATCAGTAATCCGATGATCAATTGCGCTGCGCCATAATATACTCGTAACAGTTCCCACAGCCCCTCGTTACTGCGGAGCCTGTTAAAATACTCCTGAACTTTGTTTTCTCTAAGTTCTTTAGAGAGTTTTTTGCCAGCCAGCATCTTGGTGCTAAGACTCCAGCATTGGACTCCTAACCCAGCTAGGCGAGGTGTGATAGCTTTGCGAACCCACCAATCCGAATCAGGATCGTTTACGCTCTCCCCATACTTTGCTTGAGCAGCAATGACAGCAGAAGCAGATTGGAAAATGTCTTCTCCGTACTCGTAAATAAAATCGATAGCCTTTTGCAGCGCAGGTAATAGGATACTCGGCCTCAATGTCTTAAAACGCATGGTTTGCGCTAAATTTAGGTGCGCTTTCAAAGCACTCAAACTGAGCTTAGTAAAAGCATGACTGGGAATTTCAATTCCTAATTCTGGCAGTTTGTTTATCGCCATAAAAGTTGCATAATATTTGGTAAACTGTCGATCTGACATCGAGTCTTCATTTGCCGTGCGAACCCCAACGACATTGTACTCAGTTGTCATCCCCGGATAAGGGGCCAGATTTAGCTCAGGTAAAGCACTTTTTATAGCGCCCCCCACAAGGGTATTTTTATAGATGTGTGATGCCAGTCGGGTGATGCTTACCGTTAACCTGTACCCCGAGCTGAGAATGGGACTATAATAATCGTTCTCATGTAGCCATATTTTGACTTTAAGAGTTTCGCTTGGCGAAAGGCCATATGCTGTTTCATTTTGAATCATTAAAACATAGAGATCGGGATTTTTTTCAGCGAAACGTAAGACAATCTGATCGCTACACTCACTGGATCTTCTTAGGAAATCGACCACAGTTTGCCGCCAGTTATAGACCCCTTCAGCAATTTTTTCCGAACTCGACAACTGATAAAAAAACGATGCGACATCGTTTTCTGTTAGAAGGTTTAATCCATGGCTGGCGAGCTTAAGGCGCGAACTGTTCAGCAAAAGGTAGTCAATGATGTTTATCGCTCTTCGCGTGTTAGCGTACGCGGTGATACTACCTGGTTTTACACCTTGATTTAAATTCTGGGTATTCTGAACAGTTATCCAGTTTTTGAATAATTTCAATAATTTTTTGTTTTTGGGGTCGGAAAGTTTAGACCCGTCCTCGAGCTCCACGTTGAAATTTACACAAAATCTATACCCGTGCGCGAAATCAAAGCACCATACGTTGGAATCAAAGTCCGAGGTCAACCATTCGCTCTCAAACCGAGTTTTCTGGGAGGGGAACATTTCTTCCAGAAAGGCCAGCGCGTGAATATTTTCTTTCGCGTTCATTTAAATGGTTATCCCTAGTTTGTTTTTAGCGTTAGAGAGTGCAAGCTGGATGTCTGGTCGATCACTAAGGCATGAGTCAACGTGAGTGATTATTTTAGAGCTGAGATCTTTCCAAAGACTTGATTGTAAATGGCTGCTAGATTTGTACCTTGAATCATTAAGCTTTAATAGTTCTTCAAAAATTTGTTCATTCAGTGATACCAATATAGAGCTGTCGGGCCGCGCCTCGCTAAAGCGAGTGTTTGATTCCTCAGGGGGGAGTTGTATCGAGTGGTTTAATAAAAACTCCTCAACCTGCTCTAAGCTGTCAAAACCTGAAGCCTTCAGTTTGTATGGGCTCCCATCCATCGCTTCGATAATTATTCCTGCTTGAAAAATTCTAATCCATCGATCCTGAAAGAAATCCCAAATGGGTGCTGGGAGATAGCGCGCTAACAACGATGGATCAAATGATTTATGGCCAAGAGCTTCGGACATTTTTTTTGCGCTTTTTGATTCTAAATAGATCATTACTCCAGCGGTCGCGCGAATTGTGGAGAGATTAGCGCGTTGTGCGAGGTACGTAGCTTCAGCATGATCTAGGTTCGTGTATTTCTTTAAGCCGGATACCAGTCTTTCTATTGGGATGGGTGATGTGGTAACCGAAGCTAACTTTGGTCGCTGAAATTTGCCGAAGCTTCTAACTGCGGATAATAATAAATATCTGTAATTATCATCTCCAATAGATTGTAGGTATCGTCTGCCGTAGTCGGTGACGTCGATTATTTGTTGAACAAGATATGCACCGTACTCGCAAAGGCTAATAGTCTGCTCAGCTTCACGGTGCCCTCTACGAAGTTTATATCCAACTAATTGATACCCGTTGTCGGTTGGGATGAAACCAATTTTTTTCCCATGCTCATCATATATCTCCAAGTTTTCCAAGAAACCAACGGTGATTTTTGGATACAGACTTACGAGTAGTAGGCAGTGTGGGTACAATGAGCTTGTTGTTGCTAATCCTAGCTCATATGCTGTTTCTGCAAATGGCGAAGCAAAAATTTGGACAGCTCGCTCCATTATATATGAATAGGAGTGCTCTTCGATATTTCGTGCTGCATTAGCAAAGCACGCTGGATTATTCCGATCTCTCATCCATTGAATTTGGCCTCCCTCGTTTTCTCCAGATCCACCGATCCAGCGCAGTGTTCCATTCGGCGCTTCTCGCAATCGTCGATTTAGTCTGGCGTCCAGATCTGCGACTTCAGCTTTAGCCCAGGTTGTTAAGTCGTTCATTGATGAGTTTAGGCTGTCAAAGATGTGGTAGATAGCCGCTTGGTCGGTAATCTCTAGTGGAATATCGTGCAATAATTTTGAATGAACGAGTGTTCCGTCATTTCCAGTGCTGATTCTTGAAGCCGCATCGGTATAGAGTCTCTTTGGTAACACGGGTAATCCAGCATACCCCCCACTTAGTAGGGATGCTGGAATGAGTTGGTTGCGCACGAAAGCTGAGAATTGTACGTTCCAGGCCGATGCGATGGTGCTTAGTTTCTGACCTTTTCCGCTATCATATGCTGTTGTAACGTAATACTTCACAAAACGATCCCAGAATTCGCTCATGAATACGTCTGAAGTTAAGTGTGTAGGTGTGATATCCAATAGTTGAGTCTCTATAAAATCTCCTAGATTCGATAGCATTGGCATTGCTCGATAACGCCTTCCTGATAGGAAGATATGAGTTTCAGAATAGAGTTTCCTTGTAAAGTTGGCACCAAGCTTTCGGTAAAACGCCCATAAGGGAAGAAAATGCATCCCTCCAGAAACATTCAGCAACGGCCATCCTCGCCAATATTCTATTTTTTGGGGGCATTGCTCTAAGCTATTCAGCACACTTATGTATTTGTTTATTTCTTCGATAGTCAAGGGGAATGAATAATCTTTCTTGGTGGGGTATTTCTCTGATAGGAAAGGAATTATTGATATGAAAAACCTCGCTCGTTGGGCGCGAAGTAGCGGAGTCGTTTCAATATGTTTTTCTGAATATAAAAAACCTAGGAAGCCTTCCGCCACCTTTCGGAATTTCGATTGCGATCGCGGAGTTGCCGCCTGACGGGTTATCTGGAGGTAGCACTCAAAGCTTTTAAGCGTAATCTGCTTCACTGATGAACATAGCCGACCACGGCTCGACGTTGCGTCGGTAAATATTGCCCTTTGGTATTCATTCAGCTGCTCATACGGATAGTGATCATAGTGGACCCCATTTGAGAAGATTGGCAACGATTCGATGGACGGAAATGCCATGGTAAACCCTTGATCTGACGGTCTAAATTCGATTTTGACAACCAAACCTAAAAAGTCAAAAGCATAGTTCATCAAGGAATAGCACGCCATGGTGGGCGAGGGTGATTTCCCCGGGCTGAGGCTTTGACCCGCCACCCACCAGCGCCGGGCCCGACGCTGAGTGGTGAGGTTGGCGAAAAGGACGTTGCGGCCAGTGACTCAGGGGCGCGCAACTGGCCACCGACTGAATGGCCGCGACCTCCAGCGCCTCGCTTTCGGCCAAGGGTGGCAGCAGCCCCGGCAGTCGACTCGCCAGCAGTGTTTTGCCTGTTCCCGGTGGCCCACTGAGCAGCAGGTTGTGAGCGCCTGCTGCGGCAATCAGCAGCGCCCGTTTGGCCGCGAGCTGGCCCTGTACTTCACTCAGGTCAGGGTAGGGTTTGCTGGCGTGCATCAAGCCGTCGGACACGTATGGAGCGATGGGCTGGTGCCCGTTGAAATGAGCCACGGCCTCCAGTAGATGATCCACGGCGATCACCTGCAGGCCCGATGCCAGGCAGGCTTCTTCGGCGTTCGCCCGCGGTACCAGCAACGTTCGACCCGCCTTGCGCGCCGCCAGGGCGGCGGGCAATACGCCGCGCACCGCCCGCACCGCTCCCGACAACGCCAGTTCCCCCAGGCATTCCACGTCATCCAGTGTCAGCGCTGGCACCTGAACGCTGGCCGACAGAATCCCCAAGGCAATCGCCAAATCAAACCGTCCACCATCCTTGGGCAAATCCGCCGGGGCGAGATTGAGCGTGATGCGTCGCGCGGGAAACTGCAGCCCGGAATTGATAATCGCACTGCGCACCCGGTCTTTGCTTTCCTTCACTGCAGTTTCGGGCAAACCGACCATCGTCAGTGACGGCAAGCCATTGGCGAGATGGACTTCCACGGTGACGGCGGGTGCATCCACGCCAATCTGGGCGCGGCTGTGGACGATGGAGAGGGACATGGTCGTTCCTTGAGCTGACGGAGACCGCTTCCTGCGGTGGTTTCAAGGGTAGACGGGGATTGTGTCTACGGGACAGGGAAAGCTTCGCAGGATGTTGCGAGCGTCTTTCTGGTAGGGGAAAGCGTAAGGAGGTGGGAAGTACCAAGAACCGCCTTGGCGCATTTGCATAAGTGAAATCAGGTTATACACTGAAGATTAATGCATAACGTTAAGCTTTATATTATGATCGTTAGCTTTAAGTGTTCTGAGACCGAGTACCTGTTTCGCAACGGTAAGACCCGTATGTGGTCAGCCATTCTGGGTGTCGTGGAGCGAAAACTGACGATGCTTGATGCTGCTGCCGTTCTGACGGACCTTCGATCACCACCAGGCAATCGCCTGGAGGCGCTGGATGGGAGTCGAAAAGGTCAGTACAGCATCCGTATCAATGCTCAATGGCGAATTTGCTTTGTATGGGGTCCTAACGGACCAGCGAATGTCGAAATCGTCGATTATCACTGAGGTGAGTAATGACTAAGAATGGTATGCGCCCGGTTCACCCTGGCGAGATCCTCAAAGAGGAATACCTTGAGCCTCTGAGCCTTACGGCGGCAGCCTTGGCCCGAGCGTTGAGCGTGTCGACTCCGACGGTGAATGACATTGTGCTTCAGCGTCGAGGCGTCAGCGCTGATATGGCACTCAGGCTATCTATCTGCTTGGGCACAACCCCCGAGTTTTGGCTGAACCTGCAATCGACTTACGATTTGCGTAGAGCCGAGATTGAAAGGGGGGCGGCGATTCGGGATCAGGTTGAGCGTCTTCCGCACTGCGCCTGATTCATCTGGGGTTAAACGAAACCCAGCTGGCCTGCTGGTAGCCCAGCTACCTAATCGTTGAGGCAGCACTGCGCAATTGATAGAATTCCGGTCAGGGCTCTTACAGAGCAGGGGTGTTGAGGTTCACTACGAAATTGCCTTAACACTGTGGATGTGCAGGATTCGTAGATCCTGTGGTAGCGGCAACCGGCAACAGTGGTTGGCTTTCGACCCCTTTCGAGAGAGGTTTCTCGGACGTGCTAAGCGAGCGCTGCGACTACCAGCCCTGAATGCATTGTAAAAAGGCGCCTATGGCGCCTTTTTTGCTTTCAGGGTACCAACACTCATCGCTCCGCGGTTGCGATGGCTCTTGTACGCGGTCACGACCGAATAGAAGTTTTCCCCCCTCATTATCCAACTACGGCGACAGGATCGCGCAATCGCGTGCACCTCGGACAATTGTGAGACGGCATCCATCACGTGCCTGGTAACGCGCGTATAACACTTGGGCACCTTGGATCAAAATTGCCGCAACAAATGCCGGAACCTCATCGATTGACATGCAGGCCCATGCAGAAGTTAGCGGAGCAAAACGAGGGACGAAGTCAGCTCCAGCACGCAGTTCTTGTAGGACCGTTCTGAAATGTTTGAAGGGCAATGCCTGAACAGCCGGGGCGCTCTTGTTTGCTGGGGGGCTGCTTATGATCATTGCAGATCAAGCCACCCGGAGAAGGGAAGATGGACAGTAATGGAATGCGCTCGATTTATACCGAAGAAGCTCCAGAGCAGGAGCTGCTTGAACCATCGGGTGCAGCGGGGGCTGATCTTGCAGGCCAGCGTTCAGGTTATGAGGTAGCGCTGACAAGGCTTGTCGCGCAGAGCGCAGGCGTCAGTCCGGACCTGGCCAGGAAGCTGGCTGTTCAGTTCGATACCACGCCCGATTTCTGGCTGAATCTGCAATCGCATTACGACGCGCTCAGCGACGATATCGAGCGTGTTAGCTGCCTATAGCGACTGCAATGCTCGCGAGGCTTTTTTCCACCATGGCACGTTGACGGCCTGTTGCACCGGTTCTTCATCAGGCAGCAGATGCGGCACATCCTGCAGCCGAATCCACGGCTGGTTGTTCCAGTGCAGCAAACTCAAGGACATATCTGGCCAGATCAGCCGGCTCAGGGTCGGACGTTCCGGGCTATCGGGTTGTGTGGCGTCCCTAAGGGCGGGTACCACGTCGTGAGTCAGCCATTCGCGCAGGCTTCTGTACTCGGGGCAGTAGTGATAGATCAGTAGTGCGTAGACGCCGGATTCACTGATCAGCAGCGTGTTTTCGAGGCTGCCATTGAACAGTATCTGTGCGTACTGGTGCTGGTCGGGATCGAGTTTACGAAGGGTACGTTCGTTGAGACAAATCCCTATTAATCTACCGAGGTCCCGGGCGCTGAACCAAGGCTGGTTTTCCAGCAGAAGGGCGTGGAGAGGGCGTTTGTGGCGGGTGAAGACGTGGGGGGGCAGATAAGCTTCATCGCAGTTCATTGATACAGCTCCTTTTACTCAACGGGCTGCATGCGTTCCGGGTCGCCAAACCCAGTGCTGAATGTTCAGCAGAGGCGAGCTTAGGAGATCGTGTTGTATGGCGCAATCTGAAATCTGCTCAATGGGCTGCCGGCCGTCATCGCCAAACGAATGGGTGGCAGCTGTGCGCGGGTTGGCGAACCGGAGCAAAAGGAACCCGGCAGACCCGAGGGTCTCCCACGCACAACCGCCATGACTGGGGTCGATGATCGTAGTACACCTTTGGCTTTCAGGTCGCCAAACCTGGGGATCAAAAGATCGCAGCCTTCGGCAGCTCCTACGCAAGCAGGTGATTTGGGCTGTGAGGGGAGGCGGGCCTTTTTGCGAATATGCCCGCTCCCACAGGGATTGGCGGTGTTTATTCGGCTGGCGGGTTGAGCTTTGCTTCCATCTCGGCCACTTTCGCTTCGAGGCTTTCCAGGCGTGCCCGAGTGCGTGCCAGCACGACCATCTGGCTATCGAATTCTTCACGGCTCACCAGGTCCAGCTTGCTAAAGCCGCTCTGCAACAATGCCTTGAACTGGCTTTCGATTTCGCTTTTCGGCAATGGCGTGTCGCCGCTGAAAAGGCGCGAGGCGGTACCCGTGAGGGCGTCGAGGAAGTCTTTGGGCGCGAGCATGGGAAAGGTCCTGGAAACAATGGCGAGCAGTGTATCACGCAGTGTCTATAGTCAATCCCGAGCACGGGATGCACGGTTTTCGCGCATGGGGACGAACGGTATCGCACCGTTGTTGTGCGTATACGTCGCATGTTTTTCGCCCATTCGGCTGCATGCCCGGCCAAGGGGTTGAATTCAGGCGCTTTTCAAGAGATGGCAAGCTTTCTGCTAAGAGCCTAGTAACCCATGCACTGATGCAGTCGCTGTGACGAATGCAGTGCGCCGGGCGAAACGGGGAAGTGTTTCGCCAGGAGCGGTTAACTGGCGTCGGACGGGCAGGTAGGGCCGACGATGCGTTACAAAGCCAGGCACTGCGCTTAGACTTGAGTCGGGTTTGTTTTCCTGGGGCAAGTCCACCAATTCGGGAGAGAGTTTTCATGAAGCTAGTCACTGCCATCATTAAGCCGTTCAAACTGGACGACGTGCGCGAGTCTTTGTCCGAGATCGGCGTGCAGGGCATTACCGTTACTGAGGTCAAAGGCTTCGGTCGGCAGAAGGGTCACACCGAGCTGTATCGCGGCGCGGAATACGTGGTCGATTTCCTGCCAAAGGTGAAGATCGATGTCGCCATTGACGACAAGGATCTTGATCGGGTTATCGAGGCGATCACCAAGGCAGCCAACACCGGCAAGATCGGTGACGGCAAGATCTTCGTGGTCAATCTGGAACAGGCGATTCGCATCCGTACCGGCGAAACCGATACCGACGCAATCTAAAAGCCGCCACAAACCCAACGCCCCAGGAGAAAACAATATGACTCTGCGTAAATTCGCAGGGCTAGGAGCCCTGTTGTCCCTCGTAATGCCCAGCCTGGCTATGGCGGCAGACGAAGTGGCGGCCCCAGTCCTCAATTCCGGCGACACCGCCTGGATGCTGACCTCGACAGCCCTCGTGCTGTTCATGACCATTCCCGGCCTCGCGCTGTTCTACGGCGGCATGGTTCGCTCCAAAAACATTCTTTCCGTGATGATGCAGTGCTTCGCCATTACCGGTCTGATCAGCATCCTGTGGGTCATTTATGGCTACAGCATTGCGTTCGACACCACCGGCATGGAGCAGGGCGTCGTCAACTTCAACTCGTTCTTCGGCGGCATGGGCAAGGCGTTCCTCGCCGGTGTCACGCCATCGAGCCTGACCGGTCCTGCGGCGCTGTTCCCTGAGGCGGTGTTCATCACCTTCCAGATGACGTTCGCCATTATCACGCCTGCGTTGATCGTCGGTGCTTTTGCCGAGCGGATGAAATTCTCCGCCATGCTGATCTTCATGGGCATCTGGTTCACCCTGGTGTATGCACCGATCGCGCACATGGTCTGGTCCGGCAACGGCGGCCTGATGTGGGACTGGGGCGTGCTCGACTTCGCGGGCGGCACCGTGGTGCACATCAACGCCGGTGTGGCGGGCCTGATCTGCTGCCTGGTACTGGGCAAGCGCAAAGGTTTCCCGACCACGCCAATGGCTCCGCACAACCTCGGCTACACCCTGATGGGTGCTGCGATGCTGTGGGTCGGCTGGTTTGGCTTCAACGCCGGCTCTGCGGCTGCTGCCAACGGCACTGCGGGCATGGCGATGCTGGTTACCCAGATCGCTACCGCTGCCGCCGCCCTGGGCTGGATGTTTGCCGAATGGGTCACCCACGGCAAGCCTAGCGCATTGGGTATTGCCTCGGGTGTGGTAGCCGGTCTGGTGGCTGTCACTCCGGCCGCTGGTACCGTGGGCCCGATGGGTGCCCTGGTGATCGGCCTGGCTGCAGGCGTGGTGTGCTTCTTCTGCGCGACCACCCTGAAACGCAAACTCGGCTACGACGACTCCCTGGACGCCTTTGGTGTGCACGGTATCGGCGGTATTCTCGGCGCGATCCTCACCGGCGTGTTCGCCGCACCGGCCCTGGGTGGTTTCGGCACTGTGACCGATATCGGCGCACAAGTCTGGATCCAGCTCAAAGGTGTAGGCTTCACAGTGATCTACACCGCGATCATCACCTACATCATTCTCAAGGTCCTGGACGCCGTCATGGGTCTGCGAGTGACTGAGGAAGAAGAGGCGGTGGGTATCGACCTGGCACTGCACAACGAGCGTGGCTACAACTTGTAAGTTTTGCGCAAAAAATAATGCCCGGTTCGCCGGGCATTTTTTTGCCCCGGATTTGTCACTGGAAGGGAAGCTGAAAGGTTTTTTCCTCGAGCTTTGGCTACCTTTGTACCGAGCGATTTTGTGCGGCCAATGGCTTACAGCAACGAAGGAATATTAGGGCCTTTGTTTTTTCCCAGAGCGCGCTAGAATGCGCCCCGAACGTGCGGAGAACTGTATGTGGCAACAGACTCTGATTACCTT
Organism: Pseudomonas sp. 65/3-MNA-CIBAN-0223; assembly: GCF_040310425.1. Classification (NCBI taxonomy): domain Bacteria; kingdom Pseudomonadati; phylum Pseudomonadota; class Gammaproteobacteria; order Pseudomonadales; family Pseudomonadaceae; genus Pseudomonas; species Pseudomonas sp. 65/3-MNA-CIBAN-0223. Next base: position 72,982 of record NZ_JBEOPV010000008.1, on the reverse strand, counting down.
GCGGGCGAGGCCCCGGGGCTTTCATCTGGTAACAGACGAGTTACTCGCCGGTTTGCCTGAAATCAGGGCATGTCGGGTCGGTCTGTTGCACTTGTGGCTGCAGCACACCTCGGCGTCGTTGACCATCAACGAGAACGCCGATCCGGCGGTACGTCGCGACTTCGAACGATTTTTCAATCGTCTGATCCCACAAGGAACAGTCGGCTTTGAGCACAACGACGAAGGGCTGGACGACCTCCCGGCGCATTTCAAGGCCAGCGTGCTCGGCTGTCAGCTCAGTTTGCCGATTTCGGCAGGCCGACTGGCGTTGGGAACCTGGCAAGGCGTTTATCTGGGCGAGCACCGTGATCATGGTGGTGCTCGTAAAGTCCTCGCCACCTTGCACGGTGAAGGGGCATAAGCCATTGGTCATCAATGGCGGTTGAATTTTTTCTGGCAGCCGTCGACAGACGGCAAAGCTGGGCTATAACTAATCTGCTTTTCGCAAGTCATGAGGTAGAACATGAGCGACGATGATCTGGAAAACGACGACCTCGAAGTAGGCGACGACGACGAAACCGAAGAAGGTCTGGAAGCAGCGGCGGAAGACGTCGCTGAAGACGATGGCGGTGAAACGCCCGTTCCGACCGCCAAAGGCAAGGCCAAGGCTGCGGTTTCGGTCGATGAGCTGCCGAGCGTCGAAGCGAAAAACAAAGAGCGCGATGCGCTCGCCAAAGCCATGGAAGAGTTCCTGGCCAAAGGCGGCAAGGTGCAGGAAGTGGAGGCCAATGTGGTCGCCGATCCTCCCAAGAAGCCTGACAACAAGTACGGCAGCCGGCCTATCTAGGCGCTTGCCCTTGCTTGCTGAAAAAGCCCGCCGTCGCTGCGGGCTTTTTCATGCCTGAAAATCAAAAGATCGCAGCCTTCGGCAGCTCCTGCATTTTATTGTGTACACCTGTAGGAGCTGCCGAAGGCTGCGATCTTTTCAGCCGCGCCTCAAATTTTTGTCGCACTCCACCGCGCCAGCAACGCCGGTAATTCGGTCAGGCTGCGGATTTCGGCGTCCGGGGCCTTTTCGGCTTCCCACGCCTTGCCCGCCGGGTTGAACCAGATGGCCCGCAGTCCTGCCTGTTGTGCTCCGGCAATGTCGTCGCCCGGATGATCACCGATGTGCACGGCGGTCTGCGCCGTCGCACCTCCACGTTGCAGCGCCTCATGAAACAGGCGCGCATCGGGCTTGGCGATGCCGATGTCTTCGGCACACAAGGCGAACTTGAAATAATCCGCCAGCCCCAGCCGTCGAACGTCGGCATTGCCATTGGTCACGACCCCGAGGGCGTAGTGCCTGGCCAGCGTCTCCAGGGTCGGCGCTACTTCGGGGAAGATTTCCAACTGGTGGCGCGCATGCAGAAACACTTCAAAACTCTGGTCAGCCAGATCAGTGGCTTCTGCGTGGGTGTAGCCAGCGTCCTCCAGTGCATGGAACAGGACACGGCGGCGCAGGGCGCTGATGCGGTGCTTGAGGCCGGGTTCGTTGCCCAGGATGCGCTCGCGAATTGCCCACAAGTGCTCGACCGGTACTGCGCCCAGGTTCGGCGCGTGTTCGGTGAGCCATTGGCGCAACACGGCTTCGGCGCTGACAATCACCGGGGCGGTGTCCCACAGGGTGTCGTCGAGGTCGAAAGTGATCAATTGGATCGTCATGAATCATCGCCCTTAATGCGTTTGGCCCGTGGGTGGGCATTGTCGTAGACCGTCGCCAGGTGCTGGAAGTCCAGGTGGGTATAGATCTGGGTGGTCTTGATGTCCGAGTGGCCGAGTAGCTCCTGCACGGCGCGCAGGTCCTGCGAAGACTCCAGCAGGTGGCTGGCGAAGGAGTGCCGCAGCATGTGCGGGTGCAGGTTCTGCCCCAGCTCGCGTTCACCGGCGGCTTTCACCCGAACCTGAATCGCCCGTGGACCAAGGCGCCGGCCCTGTTGGCTGACAAACACCGCGTCATCTGCGGGGTTGGCCATGGCGCGCAATGGCAGCCACAACTCCAGCGCTTCACGGGCTTTCGCGCCGACGGGCAAGAGTCGGGTCTTGCTGCCTTTACCGAGCACCTGGACCATGCCGTCGGCCAGGTCCAGTTGATCGAGGTTGAGCCCGGTCAGCTCCGACAGCCGCAGGCCGGAGGAGTAGAACAACTCCAGGATCGCCTGATCGCGGCGTGCCAGAAAATCATCTTCCACCCCACCCTCGAGCAGTTGCAATGCCCGATCGGTGTCCAGGGTCTTGGGCAGGCGACGCTCGCCCTTGGGCGGTGCCAGGCCATTGGCCGGGTCGTGATCGCACAGCCCTTCACGGTTCAGGTAGTGATAGAGCCCGCGCACTGCCGACAGCAGGCGCGCGAGGCTGCGGGACGACTGGCCTTGGGAGTGCAGGCGGGCGATCAGGCCTCGCAGGCGCTGGATGTCCAGGGCCGCCCAGCTGGCGATGTTCTGTTTGACGCACCAGCCCAGCACTTTGTCGAGGTCGCGACGATAGGCCTGCAGCGTGTGAGGCGACACCTGCCGCTCACTGCGCAGGTGTTCGCAGTAAGCGTCCAGTTGTCGCTCCACGATCAGCGTACCGAGCGCAGCGGATTGTTCACCCGTGGCAGCACGCGGCCCATGACTTCGGCGATGTAGCTGAGGAACAGCGTTCCCACCGAGCTTTTGTAGTGCTGCGGATCACGGCTGGCGATGGCCAGTACGCCGTGGATGCCTTGATGGCTGATCGGGACGACAGCGGTCGAACCGATCTGCTTGCGTTGCTCCTCGCCAAAGAGGAAATCCAGCTCGTGCTCACGCAGGCTGCCGGCGACGCTCTTGTCCTCGGACAGCAACCCACCAATGGCGGCCTGGGCGTCGGCATGGGTCACCCAGCGGCCAACCGGCATCGGGTTGTCACCGAGCAGGATCAGGCTGACAAAGGGCACCTGGAAGTCCTGGCGCAGGCTGTCCTCGACGCCGATCACCACATCTTCGAGGCTGGCAGCATCCATCAGGGCGAGAATCAGGCGCCGGGTCTTGTCGAAGAGACGATCGTTGTCCCTGGCCACGTCCATCAAGTACGACAGGCGATGTCGCAGTTCAATGTTGCGGTCGCGCAGAATGGTCATCTGGCGTTCGACCAGCGAGATGGTGTCGCCGCGCTGATGCGGAATGCGCAAGGCTGGGAGCAGTTCTTCGTGCTCGATGAAGAAATCCGGATGAGCCTCCAGGTACGCGGCAATTGCCGCCGCCTCAAGGCTTTCGGAAGGGGATTCGTCGGGCTGTAGGGCGGGTACCTGGGGCTTGTCGGTCATCGGATTGACTCACTCAAAGACGTACTTGTCCTTCGTAAACACGAACTGCCGGGCCGGTCATCATCACCGGTTGGCCAGGGCCTGCCCATTCAATGGACAGGCGCCCGCCGGGCAGGTCGATCAACAGCGGCGAATCCATCCACCCCTGGCTGATCGCGGCCACTGCGGCTGCGCAGGCACCGGTACCGCAGGCCTGGGTTTCCCCGACGCCGCGTTCCCAGACGCGCAGTTGCGCGCGGTTGCGGTCGATGACCTGGAGGAAGCCGACGTTCACCCGTGCCGGAAAGCGCGGGTGATGTTCGATCTTCGGTCCCAGTTCATGCACCGGTGCATTGTTGATGTCGCTGACCCGCAGTACCGCATGGGGGTTGCCCATGGACACGGCGGCCAGGTCGACCTCGGTACCGTCGACTTCGATCTGGTAGCTGAGCGCCTGCTCAGGCGCTTCGAACGGGATGTCGGCCGGCACCAGGCGCGGCGCGCCCATGTTCACGCTGATCTGGCCGTCGCTGCGAATATCCAGTTCGATGATGCCGCTCTTGGTCTCGACGCGGATCTGCCGTTTTGCGGTCAGGCGTTTGTCGAGCACAAAGCGGGCGAAACAGCGCGCACCGTTGCCGCACTGTTCCACTTCGGAGCCGTCGGAGTTGAAGATCCGATAGCGGAAGTCCACGTCCGGGTTGCTCGGGGCTTCGACGATCAGCAACTGGTCGAAACCGATGCCGGTGTGCCGGTCGCCCCATTGCTTGGCGTGCTTGGGCAAAATGTGCGCGTGCTGGCTGACCAGGTCGAGGACCATGAAATCGTTGCCCAGGCCGTGCATCTTGGTAAAACGCAGCAGCATGGTCTTACTCCGGCAGCAGGCTTTCGCCAGCGAACAACTCGGCTACCGTTTCACGGCGACGCACTTCAAATGCCTGATCACCGTCCACCAACACTTCAGCGGCGCGGCCGCGAGTGTTGTAGTTGGAACTCATGACAAACCCATAGGCGCCCGCCGAATGTACGGCCAGCAAGTCACCTTCTTCCAATGCCAGCTGACGATCCTTGGCCAGGAAGTCGCCGGTCTCGCAGATCGGCCCGACGATGTCGTAGGCGCGGCCAGCGGTGTCGCGCGGGCGCACTGCGGTGACGTCCATCCAGGCCTGGTACAGCGCCGGGCGGATCAGGTCGTTCATGGCGGCATCGACGATGGCGAAGTCCTTGTGCTCGGTGTGCTTGAGGTACTCGACCTGGGTCAGCAGCACGCCGGCGTTGGCCACGATGAAGCGGCCCGGCTCGAACACCAGCGCCAGGTCGCGGCCGTCCAGACGCTCGCGCACGGCCTTGATGTAGTCGGCAGCCAATGGCGGCTCTTCATCGCGATAACGCACACCCAGGCCACCACCGAGGTCGATGTGACGCAGGTAGATGCCACAATCGCCGAGACGGTCGACCAGGCCCAGCAGGCGATCGAGGGCGTCGATGAACGGCGGCAGGGTGGTCAGCTGGGAGCCGATGTGGCAATCGACGCCGACCACTTCCAGGTTTGGCAGTTGAGCGGCGCGGACATACACGTCCTCGGCGTCGGCGATGGCGATGCCGAATTTGTTTTCCTTCAGCCCGGTGGAGATGTAGGGGTGAGTGCCGGCATCGACGTCCGGATTGACGCGCAGCGAGATCGGCGCGCGAACGCCCAGCTCGGCTGCCACGACTTGCAGCCGTTCCAGCTCGTCGGTGGATTCGACGTTGAAGCAATGCACGCCGACTTCCAGGGCGCGACGCATATCGTCACGGGTCTTGCCGACTCCGGAGAACACGATCTTGTCAGCGCTGCCGCCAGCGGCCAGCACACGTTCCAGCTCACCACGGGAGACGATGTCGAAACCGGCGCCCAGACGCGCCAGGACATTCAGTACACCCAGGTTGGAGTTGGCCTTGACCGCAAAACACACCAGGTGTGGCGTGCCGGCCAGCGCGTCGGCGTAAGCCAGGTACTGGGCTTCGATGTGCGCGCGCGAGTAGACGTAAGTCGGCGTGCCAAAACGCTCGGCGATGGCGGACAGGGCAACACCTTCCGCGAACAGCTCACCGTCACGGTAGTTAAAAGCGTCCATGAGGTTCCCTTATTGGTAGACGTCGTGCTTGTGGGCTTTCGACGCAGGCTGCTGCTGCGACGACTTAGCCTGCTCGACAGGATCCTGGGAATCGTCAGGCAGGTACAGCGGGCCTTTTTGCCCACAGGCCGACAGCAGGCAGGCAACCGCAGCGAGCGCAGCAAGGGAAGAGATCAGGCGCTTCATGGCGAAATCCTTGAAAATGCTTTAATTGCGCCGGAGTATACCGGCCACCCGGCAGCTTGCCTATGCGACGGCCCTCCCGTCCGGCGGGGCTGTGCACGACCCACGGAACGGCGCCGCAATGCCTGTGGGAGCGGGCTTGCTCGCGAAAGCGGTGTGTCAGTCAACAAAGATATTGGATGTGCTGGCCCCTTCGCGGGCAAGCCCGCTCCCACAGGTACAGTGTTTTATCTACCTGTATCGACCCTTGATCGTTATCCTTTGCAATCACCGGGGCTCGCCCGTATCGTGCGGCGCTTGAGCGCGAGTAGACACTTTTTGAGGTTGCCGTAATGAGTTTGACCGAAGCCCGTTTCCACGATCTGGTCGATGCCACCCAGCAAACGCTGGAGGATATCTTTGACGACAGCGACCTGGACATCGATCTGGAGAGTTCGGCTGGCGTGTTGACCGTGAAGTTCGAAAACGGCAGCCAGTTGATCTTCAGCCGTCAGGAGCCGTTGCGTCAGCTGTGGCTGGCAGCGGTGTCCGGTGGGTTCCACTTCGACTACGACGAAGAGAGCGAGCGCTGGATGTGTGACAAGAGCGAAGAGCAGCTCGGCGAGATGCTCGAGCGCATCGTCAAGCAGCAGGCCGGTGCTGAATTCGATTTCGAAGGTTTGTAAAAAGTGGCCGAGCCTGCATCTGTTCGTCCGCCCAAGCCGCTCTACAGCAACGTCAGCGCGGCAGTCCCGTCGCCGTGCAGCGGAGTCTGCCGGCTGGACGAGCAGAAGGTTTGCCAGGGGTGTTTTCGCCACGTCGAAGACATCCGCGAATGGCGCTCGGCCGACGACGATCGCCGCCGGGTCATCTGCGCCCAGGCCTCAAATCGCAAAGCCACCACCAATATCCTGTAGGAGCTGCCGAAGGCTGCGATCTTTTGATCTTGATTTTTAGCGATTCTGAGTTCGCCTAAGAACAAGATCAAAAGATCGCAGCCTGCGGCAGCTCCTACAGGGGCAAAGCCGTCCGCCGCCACTGGCTTGTATATTTATTGAGCTGTGATAGTGTCCGGGTACGCCTCAACCCATCGAGGCTCGTGAAAACCCTGCCTTTTTGTGGCGGGGTTTTGCTTTTTTCGTGCAGAAGAAAGGAGTCTGCCCTGATCATGACCGCACCTTCCATCACCCTTACCCGTCTGGACGTGCAACGTCTGGAGCGCCTGATCGACAGCCTGGATGACACGCTGCCGGGCGTTATCGCGCTGCAAACCGAACTGGATCGCGCCGATACCCTGGTCGGACACGAAGATGTGCCTGCCGACGTCGTGACCATGAATTCAAAAGTGCATTGCCGGGAGGAAAGCAGCGGCAAGGACTACCACCTGACCCTGGTCTACCCCAAGGATGCGAACGCCGACGAAGGCAAGATTTCCATCCTGGCACCTGTCGGCAGCGCGCTGCTGGGCCTCAAAGTGGGTCAGCACATCGACTGGCCGGCACCGGGTGGCAAGACCCTGAAGCTGACCCTGCTGGAAGTTGAATCCCAGCCTGCCAATGGCGGTGATTTCCCGGAGTAAGACTCCTCAGACCTGCTCGAGCGCCTCGTTCAAGGCGCGCTCCAGGTCGGCCTTGTAACCCAGGTACACATTACTTGAGCGCTGATCATCACCGGCCAGGCCCGACAGGTCCAGATCGGTGATGTAGCACCGATAACGTTCGGGTTCCCGGCGTTGCTCGACGATTTCCCGGGCCACCACCCTGAACAGATGATCACCATGCTCCAACTCCGAAAACTCGCGCTGATTACAGTACAGGGTGACCTGCACCCTGTCGGCCCCGGCTTTGCCGACGATGGCCTGCACGTCATAGAACGGTTGGTTCGGCGCAAGCACCGGCGCCGGTCGGCTTTCGACCCGCCGAGCCCGCATCGGGCCTGACGGTAACACCTGGTAATACTGTAGTTCGAGGCTCGAAGGCGACACGCCACTCATGGGCAGCAAGGCTTCGCGTCGAAACCCGATGGACTGAAGGAAACGCTGCAGTGGCACCAGCAGGCTCTGATCGTCGTGATAGGGCAGACGCTGCTGCCACAAGGCGTTGAACTCATCCAATATGTAGATATCTGCCTGGTCTTCATGGACCCGGTAGAACACCTGGATGCAGGCTGGCTGGCCCATTGGCAGGATCAGCGCCAGGTCATGGTCGGCAAGGGCCATGGGGTCCAGGTGCAGCGGGCTGTAGCTCGTCTGTTGCCTGGCAAGGTAGTCAACCAGTTCGGCCAGCGTGGCCAAGGCAACATGTTTGACCTGTCCCGGCACCAGCTCCAGCACGTGGTAGTGCTGCTGGACCTGAAGCAGGTAGCGATGATTGAGGCGGCTCAGCAGCAGGTCATGCGCACTGTCGATGATCTCTTCGACCCGCTGGGCGATGAATTGCGCGCGGTTGTGACAGAAGCAGCGCACGCGCAACCGGGGTTGCTGCGGGCCATCCGGCAAATGGTTGAGGTAGTCGCACAGGCAGTCGAGCAAAGCGTGGGGGCCGTCGAAACGGTTGACCAGCACTTCGTTCCAGCTGTTGAGCGTTACCTGATCCAGGGTCAGCACCAGGTTCTCCCGCACCCCGGCGTAGCTGAGGGAGTCGGTGCGTTCGGTGGTCATCAGGATATTCAGGTCGCGATGATGCTTGAGCGGATCCACTCCCACGTTAATCAGGAGTAACACTTCGCTCGGCACGGCGGCGCGCAGCAGCGGTTCTTCGGCGACGGCGGTCAGGGGCAGGGCGATGCTCTGTTGCAGGCTGCCGAGCAGGTTGAACAGCTCGAACTCGCTGAGGTCGCTGGCGCCCGGGTGCAGCGCCAGGCGCGTGCTGCTGTCTATCACGCCGTTGCGATGGCACCAGGTGAGCAATTCCAGTAAATGGCGGCTGCGCTTGATCGGCGCGAAATGCTCCCACTCGTGCGCCGCCAGGCTGCCGTTGTACAGGCCCCATTGGGATTGCCCCGTTTCCTTCTTGCTCGGTGCGAACACCAGCGTCAACGTGTCTTCGGCCAGGTCCGGAGCAATCCCCGGATTGATGAATTCGACCTTGTTCGACTTGCGCTCGAAGGCTGCATACAGCCGGCGCCCCAGCACATTAAGGTCGCGTTTGTTAATCAGGCTGGCGCTTTGTTCATCACGGGCGAAGCGGGTCAGGAAGCGATAGCTGTAGTTGAGTTCGCTGACCAGGGCGCGGCGTTCAGTGCCGACCTGGCGCACTTTCCACTGGCTGCGGCTGTCGAGCAGGGCCAGGTGCCGGTCGTCCCAGTTCCACTCATGGGCCAGGCGTTCGAGCAGCGAACGTTGCCAGCTGCGGGTGCGATTGTTGCTGGCGGTCAGCTTGCGGTTGATCTTCAGGTACAGCGCGCGACGCACTAGCTCCAGGCGCTCCGATTCCCCTCGGGCCTTGAGGTATTCCTCGATGCGCCGGTAGACCACGACGTAGGGGTCGAGCTCGTCCAGGTCGAGCTGGTTGGCGAACACCGCTTGCTTGAAGCGCAGGCTGAGGCAATTGACCCTGGGATGTTCGCTGGCGTAAACCTCGATCAGTAGCAGTTTGAGCACTGATTTGTATGGCGAATCGATGCCCTTGAATAACTGCCACAGGCCTGCCCCGATGAATTCGCCAGGCGGAATGTACGCCATATGCCCCAGGTCCAGCGTCTCGTCGGCGCGGATGAAGCGCTTGGAGATCAGCGCGTGGGTATACCGTTCGTAGTTCGCCTCTTCGTACACCGGCACCAGCCACCAGATGGGGGTGCGGCCGGCCAGCCAGATGGCGGTGCGATAGAACTCGTCCAGCAACAGGTAGTGCTGGGTGGTGCCGCAGTCTTGCGAGCTGAGCTGGTTATCCCGCTCGCCGCGAACAAAGCGCGCCGCGTCGATCAGGAAAAAGTGCGCCTCGGCCCCCTGGCTCGCTGCCCAGGCTTCCAGCAACTGACACTTCTTGCGCAGCTCGGCGAGTTCGTTCTCGCCCAGATCCGTTGCGTGGCACACCCAGACATCCATATCGCTCTGGTCCGCCTGGGCCAGGGTGCCGAGACTGCCCATCAGGAACAGGCCATGGATGGGGCGTGGCGGGTTGCTGCCGTGGCGCGGCTTGTAGGAAAACGATCGGGTCAGGCGCTGGGCATCGGCGAGGGTGGTTGCGTCCGGCTCGTAATTCGACAGCCCGGCCGGTGTATTGCCCGAGACGTAGCCGGGCAGCAGCGGATGATTGACGTGAAAGAACAGTGGCAGCAGCGTCAGCACCGCCTGCTGACGGCTCGACAGGCCTTCGAGCGCACGGGCGATACGGCCTTCGTTGAGCGTTAAAAAACGTGCGCGCAGCTGGCTGAGAACCTTGCGGTCAATGCCTTCGTCCAGGTCGGGGCGGATTTCATGGTTGCGGGTCATGTCAGCTCAAACCGGCTCGGTAGGCACGGGCGCAGGTGATCTCGGGATAAGCGCAGTTTAGCGCCTCGGCCCCGGGACATTTAAGCTGATTTTGGTTTTCTGACGTCAGATTTTTATCGCGCTGCGACGACGTGCGACAGAGGGTGCCCGCGGAAATCCCGTAACAGGGGTTTCCGTGGGCGATACAGTCACATTCAGGCTGTTTCTTCGACGTTCAGGATGGTCAGTAGCGTTTGGATATTTTGTGCGGCGTCACGTCCGAGGCTGGTCAGATAACCGCCGTCAGGCTGATCGATCAGCTCTTTGTCATACAGGCGTTTGGCAGCGGCAATGGCTTTTGGGGCAGCGGTCTGATGAATTTTCAAACCTTCCTGGGAACTGTCCAGGTTGAAGAGTGCGAGGATTTCCAGTTCGGCAACCAACTCAGGGGTAAGCGACATAAGGACTCCAGACTTTCTAGGAATTGGACGATAGCGCCCCTAAGGTGAGCCGAGTTGTGCGGCATGTCCAGTGCTTGCAGTGGGGTTTTTTTGCTGCGGGAGAGGCAATAGTGATATTGCGGATGCTTTTCTGTAGGAGCGAGCTTGTTCGCGAAGATCGTGAACGAAAACGCGGTTAGCCAGATGCTCAGCGTCGCTCTTGAGTTTTTCGCGAGCGAGCTCGCTCCTACAGTGGATTGAGTTATTTCTTTTCTGGTGGCAGCTCGGGCAGGGCGCGCAGTGCCGTTTCGTACCATTCGGTGTTGAACGCGCGGTCTTCTTCGAGGATTGCGTCGATTTCTACTGCCAGCACGTGGGCCATCAGGTTGAGAATTTCTTCGCGCTCGTAACCCACCAGCGTCAGCTTGTTGAAGGTGGCCTTGGCCGCAGGCGGGTTGTCGCTTTCAATCTGGTTTTCGATCGCTTCGACCAGAGTGTTCTCGGCGAACTCTTCTTCGTCGATCTCGATATCTGTTGGCTCGCTCATGGCAGGCTCCTCAAGTTAAGACGGCCAGTTTACCTGCATTCAGCGCTGTGATGCTGCTGGCAAGAACTGCAGGGGCGTTCTATAACTGGCGCTGCCAACCCTGCACGGCCTGGAGGCTTTGTGATGCTCAAGCTCTACGGATTTTCTGTCAGCAACTATTACAACATGGTCAAACTGGCACTGCTGGAAAAGGGTCTGCCGTTTGAGGAAGTGCCGTTTTATGCCGGCACCAGTGCCGAAGCCCTGGCGATCAGCCCGCGCGGCAAAGTGCCGGTGCTGGGCGTCGAGCAGGGGTTCGTCAATGAAACCGCGGTAATCCTCGAGTACATAGAGCAGAGCCAGGCGGGCAAGCCACTGCTGCCGAGCGATCCGTTCGAGCGGGCCCAGGTGTTGGCGCTGGCCAAGGAAATCGAGTTGTATATCGAATTGCCAGGCCGCGCTTGCTATCCCGAAGCATTTTTCGGCATGCCGGTAGCGGATGCGATCAAGGAAAAGACCAAGGCGGAGTTGCTGCTGGGGTTTGCCTCGCTGGGCAGGCACGCCAAGTTCGCTCCTTACGTAGCGGGTGACAGCCTGAGCGTGGCGGATCTGTATTTCCTGTACAGCGTGCCGCTGGCTTGCGCAGTGGCGAAGAAGCTATTCGACCTGGATTTGCTGGCGGAACTGCCGGCGGCCAGGCTTCTGCTGGAGCGGCTGGAGCAGAATCCGCATGTGCAGCGGATTGCGAAGGACAAGGACGCGGCCATGCCGGCGTTTATGGCGATGGTCGCGTCCAAGCGGTAGGTTTTGTAGCGCTCTGAAGTCAGTCATCGCGGGCAAGCCCGCTCCCACCAGGATCCCTGTTGGCCAACGATCTGTGGTCACCAGAGAAACCTGTGGGAGCTTGCCCGCGATGTTTCTAGCGGCTGGCGAGCAGTGCCTGGCCGCGAACCACAGCCTTTTTCACCTGCGCTGGTGCAGTCCCGCCGATATGGTCACGGGCATTCACCGAGCCTTCAAGGGTCAGCACCGCGAACACGTCCTGGTCGATCTGGTCGCTGAACTTGCGCAGCTCTTCCAGGCTCATTTCCGCCAGGTCCTTGCCACTTTCAACGCCGTATTTCACGGCATGGCCAACAATTTCGTGGCAGTCACGGAATGGCAGGCCACGACGGACCAGGTAGTCGGCCAGGTCAGTCGCAGTGGAAAACCCGCGCAGGGCCGCTTCGCGCATCATGGCGTGCTTGGGTTTGATCGCCGGGATCATGTCGGCGAACGCCCGCAGCGAGTCGCGCAAGGTGTCGGCGGCGTCGAATAGCGGTTCCTTGTCTTCCTGGTTGTCCTTGTTGTAGGCCAGGGGTTGGCCTTTCATCAGGGTCAGCAGGCCCATCAATGCGCCGAATACGCGGCCGGTCTTGCCGCGAACCAGTTCGGGCACGTCCGGGTTCTTCTTTTGCGGCATGATCGAGCTGCCGGTGCAGAAGCGGTCCGGCAGGTCGATGAACTGGAATTGGGCGCTGGTCCAAAGCACCAGTTCTTCGGAGAAACGCGACAGGTGCATCATCGCGATACTGGCGGCCGAACAGAATTCGATGGCGAAGTCACGATCGGAAACGTTGTCCAGCGAATTGCCGCCGACGGCGTCGAAATTCAGCAGCTGGGCGGTGTACTCGCGGTCGATCGGGTAGGTGGTGCCGGCCAGCGCGGCGCTGCCCAAGGGCATGCGGTTGGTGCGCTTGCGGCAGTCGACCAGGCGCTCGTAGTCACGGCTGAGCATTTCGAACCAGGCCAGCATGTGATGCCCGAAAGTCACCGGCTGCGCGGTTTGCAGGTGGGTGAAGCCCGGCATGATGCTGTCGGCTTCGCGCTCGGCCTGCTCCAGCAGCCCTTGTTGCAGGCGGGTGATTTCGGCGAGGATCAGGTCGATCTCGTCACGCAGCCACAAGCGGATGTCGGTTGCGACCTGGTCGTTACGGCTGCGCCCGGTGTGCAGTTTTTTTCCGGTCACGCCGATGCGATCGGTCAGGCGCGCCTCGATGTTCATGTGCACGTCTTCGAGGTCGATGCGCCAGTCGAATTGTCCGGCCTCGATTTCACCCTGGATGGTGTTCAGGCCATCGATGATGCTGTCGCGTTCGGCGTCGGTCAGTACGCCGACCTTGGCCAGCATGGTGGCGTGGGCGATCGAGCCCATGATGTCGTGGCGATACAGGCGCTGGTCGAAGGTGACGGAGGCGGTGAAGCGGGCGACGAAGGCGTCGACGGGTTCACTGAAGCGGCCGCCCCAGGACTGATTGGTCTTGTCAGTGCTCATGAATTCGCTCGTATCGGGTGAAATAAAGTGACGTTGGAAGCTGTGGCGGATAATAACAGGGTTGCCAAGCCTGTCGCTGACACTGGTCGACAGGAATGATTTCAGAGGCTGCCGAGCCGGGGCAGGTCCGACTTTCAATAATTCGCACAACGATATTTTTCGATTGAGCAATATCGCGCCGGCAACCGTCTACAGTTGGACAGAGGGATCAGCGCACTTCCGGGCGCTGCAACTGGCTATAAAAAGAGGGGGTGTGCATATTGTGTATCAGCAAACCCTACGGCGATGCCTCGCCAACGCGGGCCTGGGCCGATAATTGCCCGGATGATGAAAATTTAGCCGTCGTTCCAGCGGCACTTTTTGGCCCTCGCGCTAGTCTTAGCGTGGATCGCGGTGACGGACGTCACTTCACCTGTCTACGCTATCCTTGTGCGAGACTCACGCAGGAATCCAGCGCAATATGAATGTCCTGATCGTTGATGACGAACCCTTGGCCCGCGAGCGCCTGAGCCGAATGGTTGGCGAACTCGAGGGATACAGCGTCCTGGAGCCTAGCGCCACGAACGGCGAAGAGGCGTTGGCACTGATCGACAGCCACAAGCCGGATATCGTGTTGCTCGATATCGGCATGCCAGGCCTTGATGGCCTGCAAGTGGCTGCAAGATTGTGCGAACGCGAAACCCCGCCCGCCGTGGTGTTTTGCACAGGGCCCGATGAATTTGCCGTGGAAGCCTTACAGGCCAGCGCCGTAGGCTATCTGGTGAAACCTGTGCGCACTGAACATTTGCAAGAAGCGTTAAAAAAGGCCGAGCGCCCCAATCGCGTCCAGCTCGCTGCACTCACCCGTCCTGCCGCCGAGACTGGCAGCGGCCCGCGAAGTCATATCAGCGCCCGAACCCGTAAGGGTATCGAGCTGATCCCGCTGGGCCAGGTGGTCTATTTTATCGCCGACCACAAATATGTGACGTTGCGCCACGAAGGCGGCGAAGTGCTGCTCGACGAGCCTCTCAAGGCACTTGAGGATGAGTTCGGCGACCGGTTCGTGCGTATCCATCGCAATGCGCTGGTGGCTCGCGAGCGAATTGAACGCCTGCAACGTACGCCTCTTGGGCATTTCCAGCTGTACCTCAAGGGCTTGAATGGTGATGCGCTGATCGTCAGTCGCCGCCATGTGGCGGGCGTGCGAAAAATGATGCAGCAGCTTTAACTCGCGGTTCACACGCGTTTTGTCCAGCGGCTTGCAGGACATCCGAGGCCAGGGAGGCCACTGCGTTTCTGATACAAGTCAAAGTGGATTTGGCTGAGCTGTTATTATCCGCCGTATCTATTCAGTACGGATTGATCCATGTCCTCTCGCGAAATCCGCATCGCCACCCGCAAAAGTGCTCTCGCCCTGTGGCAGGCCGAATATGTCAAAGCCCGCCTGGAACAGGCCCATCCGGGACTGCTGGTGACACTGGTGCCAATGGTCAGTCGCGGCGACAAGCTGCTCGACTCGCCGCTTTCGAAAATCGGTGGCAAAGGCCTGTTCGTCAAGGAACTGGAAACGGCGCTGCTGGAAAACGAAGCGGACATCGCCGTGCACTCAATGAAAGACGTGCCAATGGACTTCCCCGAAGGCTTGGGGCTGTTCTGCATCTGCGAGCGCGAAGATCCGCGCGACGCGTTCGTCTCCAACACCTACGCCAGCCTGGACGAACTGCCTGAGGGCAGCATCGTCGGTACCTCCAGCCTGCGTCGCCAGGCCCAGTTGCTGACTCGTCGCCCGGATCTGGAAATCCGCTTCCTGCGCGGCAACGTCAACACGCGACTTGCCAAGCTCGATGCCGGTGAATATGACGCGATCATCCTGGCAGCTGCCGGCCTGATTCGACTGGGCTTCGAAGACCGCATCACCTCGGCCATCAGCGTCGACGACAGCCTGCCTGCCGGCGGCCAGGGCGCAGTGGGCATCGAGTGCCGCAGCGTCGATACGCAAATCCACGCCTTGCTGACGCCGTTGCACCATCAGGACACGGCTACCCGTGTCACCGCCGAGCGAGCCCTGAACAAGCATTTGAATGGCGGCTGCCAGGTGCCGATCGCCTGCTACGCCGTGCTTGAAGGCCAGCAGGTCTGGTTGCGCGGCCTGGTGGGTGACCCAAGCGGCGGCCTGTTGCTCAGCGCCGAGGCACGTGCACCACGCAGCGAGGCCGAAGCCCTGGGCGTGCAAGTGGCTGAAGACCTC
This sequence comes from Pseudomonas sp. 65/3-MNA-CIBAN-0223, assembly GCF_040310425.1. NCBI lineage: Bacteria > Pseudomonadati > Pseudomonadota > Gammaproteobacteria > Pseudomonadales > Pseudomonadaceae > Pseudomonas > Pseudomonas sp. 65/3-MNA-CIBAN-0223. The sequence goes on along the minus strand of NZ_JBEOPV010000008.1, from coordinate 57,499 downwards.
CTGAGCCAGGGTGCCGATGACATCCTCAAAGCGGTCTATGGCGAGGCAGGTCACGAGTGACTTGCTGGCGCCTGTTGCTGACACGTCCCGCCGATGAGTCGATGGCGCTGGCTGGCGTGTTGATGGACGCGGGCGTTTTCAGCAGCAGCTTGCCGCTTTTGGGCATAGAGCCTCTTCCCGTTTCTGCCAACATGCGCGAGTTGATCCAGAGGCTGGATCGCTTCGATGCGGTGATCGTGGTCAGCAAACCCGCCGCCAGGATCGCCGTCGAGTTGCTCAGCGAGTATTGGCCAGAGCCACCGGCGTTGAAGTGGTTCACCGTCGGCGCGGCTACCGCGCAGATACTCGATAAGCATCGTCTGGACGTCAGCTTTCCCGAGCAGGGCGATGACAGCGAAGCATTGCTTGAGCATGGCGCGTTTCGCCAGGCAATCGCCGGGCCTGCTTCGCGTGTGCTGATCATGCGCGGGGAGGGCGGGCGCGAGTTGCTCGCTGAGCGTTTGCGCGGGCTTGGTGCTAGTGTCGAGTATCTGCAGTTGTACCGTCGCGAATTGCCCCACTACCCGCCGGCAACGCTGCCTGAGCGGATCCGCGCGGAACGCTTGAACGGGCTGGTGGTCAGCAGTGGACAGGGTTTTGAGCACTTGCATCAATTGGCTGGCGATTCCTGGCCGCACTTGGCGCAGTTGCCGTTGTTTGTACCGAGCCCCCGGGTCGCCGAAATGGCACGTGCTGCCGGGGCGCAAATAGTTGTGGATTGTCGTGGCGCCAGTGCCGCGGCCTTGCTGACGGCGTTACGGGAGCATCCCGAACCCGTTCTCTAATGCAAAGGATGGATACGTGAGCGAAACAGCCTTGCCAAAAGATGACGTCCAGCCAGTGCTGCATGCCCCGGTTGAAGATCCGATTGATACCGTGCCTCCTGCCCCCGTGCAGCGCCGTGGCAATGGCCTGGCAATCGTCGCGCTGTTGCTGGGTGCTGCCGGCGTTGCTGTCGGCGGTTGGGGTGTCTGGCAGGTGCGTCACCTGCAGGCCAATAACCAGCAACAGCTGAGCCAGGTGCAGGCCTTGAACGATCAGGCGCAGAGCCTGAAACTCAATGAGCAACGCCTGAGCGCTCGGTTGGAGCAACTGCCCCCTGCCGATGAACTTGAGGCCCGCAGCCGCCTGGTGGCTCAGCTGCAAGGCGATCAGCAGCGCCTGAACCAGCGCCTGGAAACCATCCTCGGTGCCAGCCGCAAGGACTGGCGCCTGGCTGAGGCTGAGCATTTGTTGCGTCTCGCCAGCCTGCGCCTGTCTGCTTTGCAGGACATCAGCAGCGCTCAGGCCCTGGTCCAGGGTGCCGACGAAATCCTGCGCGAACAGAACGATCCGGGCTCCTTCGCTGCCCGCGAGCAAGTGGCCAAGACCCTGGTCGCGCTGCGCAGCACCGAGCAGCCGGACCGCACCGGACTGTTCCTGCGCCTGGGCGCATTGCGCGACCAGGTGATCAACCTCACCGAACTGGCGCCGGAGTACAAGGACCGTGGCGAGTCGTTGCTGGGCCTGACCGCCGATGGCGATGGCGCGAGCCGCTGGGCTCAATGGTGGGACCAGATCTCGCGCTACATCCGCATCGACTTCAACGCCGACAAGAATGTTCGCCCATTGCTGGCAGGCCAGAGCCTCAGCCAGGTGCGCCTGGCGCTTAGCCTGGCCCTGGAGCAAGCCCAGTGGGCTGCGCTGAATGGTCAGGGCCCGGTGTACACACAGGCCCTGGCCGAAGCCCGGGACATACTCAAGGGCAACTTCAACCCGGACAACCCGCAGAGCAAAGTGATGCTTGAGCAGGTGGGTGAGCTGAGCAAGCAGCCGGTGACCGTGGTGACCCCGGACCTCACTGGCGCACTGAGCGCGGTGCAAGGGTACCTGGAGCGACGCAACGTCAACGCCGAGGAATCCGTCAAGCCGATGGCCAAGCCTGCCGCTGACACCCCGCAGGAGGCCACGCCATGAAACGCCTGTATGTGATCGTGTTTCTGGTGATAGCTGCTGCGGCCGCGCTGGGCCTGGCGATTGCCGAGCATTCCGGCTACGTGCTGATCGCCTACAAGAGCTTTCGTTTCGAATCGAGCCTGTGGGCTACCCTCGCGCTGGTGGCCGTTTTGTGGCTGGTGATTTGGGGCATCAAGGCGCTGATCGAACTGTTGATGACGTCCAGTGGCGTGGTCAATCCCTGGTCGCGACGCAATCGCAGTCGCCGCGTGCAGGTCGCGATCGAACATGGCCAGCTGGATCTGGCCGAGGGCCGCTGGGCCAGTGCGCAGCGTCACCTGCATCGAGCTGCTGAAGCCGAGCGCCAACCGCTGCTCTACTATCTCGGCGCTGCCCGCGCGGCCAACGAACAAGGCAAGTACGAAGAGAGCGACAACCTGCTCGAGCGGGCGCTCGAGCGCCAGCCACAGGCCGAGCTGGCCATTGCCTTGAATCATGCGCAACTGCAGACCGATCGAGGCGACACCGAGGGTGCCCTGGCGACGCTTCAAGCCATGCACGAGCGCCATCCGCATAACGTGCAGACGTTGCGCCAGCTGCAACGCCTGCATCAACAACGGGGCGATTGGTCGGCAGTGATCCGGTTGTTGCCGGAATTGCGCAAGGACAAGGTACTGCCACCTGCCGAGCTGGCCGACCTGGAACGCCGTGCCTGGGGTGAGAACCTGTCCCTGGCGGCGCAGCGGGAAGAGGACGGCACCGTCGGCCTGCAGTCGCTCAACAGCGCCTGGCAGAAGCTGACATCGGCCCAGCGCCAGGAGCCGCAACTGGTGCTGGCCTATGCCGAGCAGCTGCGCCAACTGGGTGCCCAGGTGGAAGCGGAAGAGGTGCTGCGCACAGCGCTCAAGCGTGATTACAACAGCCACCTGGCGCGCCTGTACGGGCTGGTGCGCGGCAGCGACCCGGTGCGGCAGCTGCAAACTGCCGAGGGCTGGCTCAAGGATCATCCGGCCGATCCGAGCCTGCTCCTGACACTGGGCCGCCTGTGCCTGCAAAGCAGTTTATGGGGCAAGGCGCGAGACTACCTGGAGAGCAGCCTGCGAGTGCAGCGTAACCCGGAAGCCTGTGCAGAACTGGCGCGGTTGCTGGCGCAATTGGGTGATACCGAACGCAGCAATCAGCTGTTCCAGGAAGGGTTGGGCCTGCTGGATGAACGCTTGCTGGCGGCACCGTTACCCATACCGATTCACGCTTGAGTTCGAGGTAGGGAGCTCGAGATGAGGGGGCTCGCTCCCTCGTCAAAAAGCACCCTGCTGCTGTCAGAATATTCCCCTCAAAGCGCCGAGTCGGCTTATTCCTACAGACGGTTACGTCAGATCCTAGCGCATCTGTCGTGGTTTCCCACTCTCGCTGTGGAACTCTCCCTGCTGTAGTACCTTGAAAGATCTGCGCGCTTTCCTCTAACGTAATTGCCTGTCTCTTACTGTTACGGAAATGCCATGTCTTTGGCCCGCACACGCTCCTTGTTCTTCATGGTTTTCGTCGCAGGTGCCCTGGCATTAGGTATTTCCTATTACCTGCAATACGCCGTCGGCCTCAGGCTGTGCGGCCTGTGCATCCTGCAGCGCGGCTGCCTGTGGTTGCTCACGGGGGTGTGCTTGTCTGCTTGCGTGCATGGCCCTGGCCGTGCGGGTACGCTGGTGTATGGGTTGCCGGTGTTGATCTGCAGTGTGGCCGGAACGGTAACGGCATGGCGTCAAGTTGTGCTGCAGAGCGATCCGCTGCATCACCTGTCCGACTGCTCGGCGAGCCTGGCTGATGCTTTTGCCAATACATCCTGGTCAGGCGCACTGAAGCAGATGTTCGAAGGTACTTTCGATTGTGCCGAGATTTCATGGACGCTGTTCGATCTGAGCATCCCGGAGTGGAGCCTGCTGTTCTTCTTTGCGGTGACAATTGTGGTTGTTTTTCAACCGCTCGGGCTTCTGTGGCGCACCTTTCGGCGACCACTCAGCGGCGAGTCGTCGCAGGGCAGTCTGGCGCGCGATTAAACACTTGTATGAACTTTATCTCCTGCGTACCTTGAAGCCACAGTCGAGCGGGCATAATCTGGCCCGCACGTGTCATTGGAATTATGTTGCTCGAATGACGCTCTGCCTGACCGATCCTTGACCTTCAAGTGCGTGACAGGTGTAGGGCAGCATGACCCACAAGGGAAGAGAGATCACCATGCTCGAAAGTTGTCAGAATGCTCAAGAACGATGGGGTGGAGTGCATCTGCTGATCGATCGCTGGTTGCAGGAGCGTCACGAACTGGTGCGGGCTTATGACGATCTCGGCGAAAAGCCCGAGGCGCTGAGCGAGAACCGCAACCCTTTGCAGGAATTCTGCGGTGTGCTGGTCGATTACGTCTCAGCCGGGCATTTCGAGATCTACGAACAACTGACAGGGGAGGCCAAGGCCTTCAATGACAAGCGTGGGCTGGAACTGGCCGAGACGATTTACCCCCGAATCGACGTCATCACTGAAAAGCTGCTCGCGTTCAACGACCTGTGCGATGCAGGTCAGTGCGTGGCGGAGAAGTTCAAGGAGCTCGGTGGCTTGTTGCACGAGCGCTTCGAACTGGAAGACTGCCTGATCGAAGTGTTGCATACCGCGCACAAGGAAGAAGATTCGGTTCAGGCCTGAATTTCTTTGTGCAGGACCTGAAAAACGGTGCGCTTGGCGCGCCGTTTTTTGTGCCTGGAATTCAGCCTTTCGCGCCGCGTAATTCCACCTCGAATACCAGGGGCGTGAAGGGCGCAATCAGGTCCCCGGCACCTTCGGCGCCATAGGCTTGCGCCGATGGAATCACCAGTCGCCATTTCGCGCCCACCGGCATGTTCTGCAGCGCCGTCCGCCAGCCCGAGATCACGCTATCCAGGCTGAACCATTGCGGCTGACTGTTTTGATCGAACACCGTGCCGTCGGGGAGGCGTCCGATGTATAGCACCTGTACCTTGCCATTCGGACCGGCCGTTGCTCCGGCACCTGGCGTCAGTTCCGTCAGCAGGATGCCGTCCTCGATTTCCCGAGCGCCAGGTCGGGCCTTTTCCGCGGTGAGAAAACGCTGTTCTTTTTCGAGGGCAATTTCGCTTTGCCCCAATGTCGGTTGCTCGGCAATTTGCGCTTCATGTTCGGCCAGGATCTGCTCGATCTGTTCGTCTTTCAGTGCCAGGGGCTTGCCCTGATAAGCCTGCTGCAAACCGTCGAGCAGTGCCTGCACTTGAAGGTCAGGTACCTCTTGGCGCAGCCGTTCGCCGAGGCTCGCCCCCAGGCTGTAGGCGAGATTGTGAGCGTCGGCTTCGGTGGTTTTTTCCGCAGCCTGAGCTACTGAAAAAAACACGCACAACGATAAAAAAAGATAACGCGACATGGGCACTCTCCGGCCTGAGATGCGGCCGATTATGCCAGTGCGAATGCAATGAACGGTGAACTGCTTTCTGGCGGGAGCAGAAGTTTTGCTGTCAGGTGCAACGCAACGCTTTCGATACTGTCAACATGCCCTAGCGGCGGTGTCTGCAGAGGTCTAGTATGAGCCGCACCCACGTCAGCCAGGAGGTAAACCATGTCGGCCACCAAGAAGCCTGTAAATACTCCGTTGCACTTACTCCAACAATTGTCGGGCAGCTTGCTCGAGCATTTGGAAACCGCTTGTTCGCAAGCCTTGGCTGATGCTGAAAAACTGCTCGCCAAACTGGAAAAACAGCGCGGAAAAGCGCAGGAAAAATTGCACAAATCCCGTACCAAATTGCAGGACGCTGCGGCGGCCGGCAAGGCTAAGGCGCAAGCCAAGGCCAAGGATGGAGTCAAGGAACTTGAAGACCTGCTCGATGCCCTCAAGGATCGTCAATCCGAGACCCGCAACTACATCCTGCAACTTAAGCGTGACGCTCAGGAAAGCCTGAAACTGGCCCAGGGTGTCGGTCGTGTTCAAGAGGCTGTCGGCAAGGCGTTGTCCCTGCGTTCGGCCAAGCCTGCTGCAGCACCTGCCAAGAAAGCCGCAAGCAAATCGACAGCTGCAAAAGCACCCGCCAAGGCTGCTGCCAAACCAGCCGCGAAAGCACCGGTGAGAGTGGCTGCTAAAAAGCCAGTGGCTGCCAGTGCTGCCAAGCCGGCTGCGACCAAACCTGCTGCCAAAACTGCTGCGGCAAAACCGGTAGCCAAGCCGGCGGCGAAAACTGCTGCAGCAAAACCAGCTGCGGCCAAAACCGCTGCTGCAAAAGCGCCTGCCAAACCTGCCGCGAAAACTGCCGCCGCCAAACCTGCTGCAGCAAAAAGCGCAGCAGCCAAACCTGCTGCTAGAACTGCAGCCGCGAAGCCTGCTGCCAAACCTGCTACAGCTAAACCGGCCGCGGCAAAACCTGCTGCCAAGCCGGCCGCCAAACCTGCTGCAAAAGCGGCGACCAAGCCTGCTGCTAGAACGGCTGCTGCGAAACCTGCTGCCGCTGCCAAGCCAGCCACCGCTGCAAAACCCGCTGCTGCCAAGCCAGCTGCCAAACCTGCAGCCAAACCAGCGGTGAAAAAACCCGCTGCTGCGAAGCCGACTCCGACCGCTGCTGCCAAGCCGGCAGCGCCTGCTTCATCGTCGAACTCGGCTTCGCCAACTACCAGCAGCACTTCGACCCCTGCAGCGGCGCCAACGCCAGCTGCATCGTCGAACACAGGCACTACCCCAACCAGCGCTTCCTAAGTGCCGGTCACCGCGACGCGCAGCTGATGCAGCGCGTCGCGGCCAACGTTGGTGGTGTCCGCCGCGACACCTTCCAGCCAGGCCGTTGTTCCGGCCTTGTCATTCTGCGGCCACTGCTGCGCGGTTTTTTCCAGTCGCGACAAAAGAATCCGCTCGCCTTCAAGTTCCAGCGCCTTGACTTTTTCACGCAAGATATTGAGGTCTGTATCGTCAGCTGCGGCGGCTTTCCATTGGCCGCGTAATGCACGCAGGGGCTGAATCACGCCCGCATCCCAGCCTTCGACTACTTCCCGCAGTTGCAGCAATCGCAGTTCGTTAAAGACTACCCCTCGGTGTTCCAGCCACAATCCGCACAGCAGCAGGCACACGTTCGTGCCCGCCGATTGCAGTTGCAGGCACGCCCGCTCAGCGCCGGGCCGCGCGTAAGCGTCAAGGGAAAAGCTCCACAGGTCAGAGGACATAGTGCTACTCGCGCCAGTTGCGAGCGAAGCTGGTAGACTCCGCCGCCATTATGATTCGACTTCAGAACCTGACTTTACAGCGTGGCCCGCAACGTCTGCTAGAAGACGCCGAGCTGACCCTGCACGCCGGCCACAAAGCCGGCCTCATCGGTGCCAATGGCGCCGGCAAATCGAGCCTGTTCGCCCTGCTTCGGGGTGAGCTGCACCCGGACTCGGGTGACTGCTTCCTGCCGGCCGACTGGCGCATCGCCCACATGCGCCAGGAAATCGAGACGCTCGAACGCATTGCGGTCGACTACGTGCTCGATGGCGACCTGCGCCTGCGTGAGGTGCAACATGACCTGGCGGCGGCGGAAGCGGCGCACGACGGTGCCGCTCAGGCCCGCCTGCACTCTGAACTCGACAGCGCCGATGGCTACACCGCTGATGCCCGGGCTCGCAAGCTGCTGGCCGGCCTGGGGTTCACCAACGAACAGATGGATCGTCAGGTGGGGGACTTCTCCGGTGGCTGGCGGATGCGCCTGAACCTGGCGCAGGCACTGATGTGCCCCTCGGACTTGTTGCTGCTCGACGAACCCACCAACCACCTGGACCTCGACGCCATCATCTGGCTTGAGGAGTGGCTGAAAAGTTATCCGGGCACCTTGTTGCTGATCTCTCACGACCGGGATTTCCTCGATGCGGTGGTCGACCACGTAGCCCACGTCGATCAGCGCAAGATCACGCTGTATCGCGGTGGCTACACCGCGTTCGAGCGTGCCCGTGCCGAACGCCTGGCCCAGCAGCAACAGGCCTACGAGAAGCAGCAGGCGCAGCGAGCGCACATGGAAAGCTACATTGCGCGCTTCAAGGCCCAGGCCACCAAGGCCCGTCAGGCCCAGAGCCGGATCAAGGCGCTGGAGCGGATGGAAGAGTTGTCTGCGGCCCATGTCGATTCGCCGTTCGACTTCGTTTTCCGCGAGTCGACGAAGATTTCCAGCCCGCTGATCGACCTGTCTGATGCCCGCTTGGGCTACGGCGAGAAAACCGTGCTGGAGAAGGTCAAGCTGCAACTGACCCCTGGCGCACGGATCGGTTTGCTCGGCCCTAATGGTGCCGGTAAGTCGACCCTGATCAAGTACCTTGCGGGTGAGCTGGAGCCCTTGGCCGGTCGACTGACCCGTGGCGAAAACACGGTCGTTGGTTACTTTGCCCAGCATCAGCTTGACTCCCTGGACTCCAAGGCCAGCCCGTTGCTGCACTTGCAGCGCCTGGCGCCTACCGAGCGCGAACAGACGTTGCGGGACTTCCTCGGGGGGTTCGACTTCCGCGGTGCACGCATCGACGAGCCGGTGCTGAATTTCTCCGGGGGCGAGAAAGCGCGCCTGGCCTTGGCATTGATCGCCTGGGACCGGCCGAACCTGCTGCTGCTCGACGAACCCACCAACCACCTTGACCTGGAAATGCGCCTGGCGCTGACCATGGCCTTGCAGGAATTCACTGGTGCGGTCCTGGTGGTCTCCCACGACCGCCACCTGCTCAAAAGCACCACTGACAATTTCTACCTGGTCGCCGATGGCAAGGTCGAGGAGTTCGACGGCGATCTGGACGACTACACCCGTTGGCTGGTGGAGTATCGCCAGCGCAATGCGCCGGTCAGCAACACGCCGGTCAATCCGGACAAAACCGACAAGAAAGCCCAGCGCCAGGCCGCCGCTGCCTTGCGCCAGCAGTTGGCGCCGCACAAGCGCGAGGCCGACAAGCTCGAAGCCGAACTGGGCAAGCTGCACGAAAAGCTGGCCAAAATCGACGTGAGCCTGGGCGACAGCGATATCTACGAGCCGGCCCGCAAGAACGATTTGCGTGACCTGCTGGCCGAACAGGCAAAGCTGAAAGTGCGTGAAGCCGAGCTTGAGGAGTCCTGGATGGAAGCCCTCGAGTTGCTCGAAAGCATGCAGGCGGAGCTGGAGGCGTTGTCCTGATGGAGGCCTTCAGGCTGCCGCTGTCTGCCATGTGGATAGAGCCGTTGTGGCTGGTGCTGCAGATCCTGCTGATTTTGCTCGCGGGTTACTTCGCCCAGCGCTTTGTTGCCAAATGCCTGAACCGCCTGGGGGAGCGTTATCCGTTTCCCCCTCAGCTGCTGCTGCCGCTGCGAGGCGGCCTGCGCTGGCTGATCATGGGCAGTGCGCTGATTTTCGTGCTGGAGCGCCTGGGCGTGTCCGCGACAGTGCTGTGGACGGCATTGTCCGGTTTTGTTGCGGTCGCGGCGGTGGCGTTCTTCGCCATGTGGAGCGTGCTGTCCAACTTGCTGTGCGCGATCCTGATCTTCACCGTGGGGCCGTTTCGCATTGGCGACGTGGTCGAACTGGTCGATACCACCGACAAGCCGGGCGTGAAGGGGCGGGTGATCGCGATCAATCTGCTCTACACCACCTTGATCGAGGCCGAAGAGCTGGGCACCGGCAGTGCCATGGTGCAAGTGCCCAACAGCCTGTTCTTCCAGCGTTCGGTTCGGCGGTGGCGGGGGAGTGATGTGTTTCCTTCGAGCGGGTTCGAGAAGTAATCCTCAAGATCAAAAGATCGCAGCCTTCGGCAGCTCCTACAGCAGGCGCGTTTCCATGCAGGAGCTGCCGCAGGCTGCGATCTTTTGCTTTTCCCCCCGAGCCGCATTAGCTTAGAGACTCCTGTCAAAAGAGTCTCGGTCGAGGTGTGCAATGGAGCTTCAAACATGGCTGGCGTTCTTTGCCGCCTGCTGGGTGATCAGCCTGTCTCCCGGTGCCGGCGCCATTGCGTCGATGTCCAGTGGTCTGCAATACGGCTTCTGGCGCGGTTACTGGAACGCCCTTGGCCTGCAGATCGGCCTGGCGGTGCAGATTGCCATTGTGGGTGCCGGTGTTGGCGCGATCCTCACAGCGTCGGCCACAGCGTTCCATGTGATCAAGTGGTTTGGCGTCGCCTACCTGGTATTCCTCGCGATCAAGCAATGGCGCGCATTGCCCAGTGACATGAGCGACGATGCCGCAGTGCGCCAGATCGGCAAGCCGATGGCCCTGGTGTTCCGTGGTTTCCTGGTGAACATCAGCAACCCCAAGGCCCTGGTGTTTATGCTGGCGGTGCTGCCGCAGTTCATCGACCCCCATGCGCCACTGCTGATCCAGTATTTAGTGATCGGCGCCACCATGGTTTGCGTCGATCTGATCGTCATGGCCGGTTACACCGGCCTGGCGTCCAAGGTGCTGCGCATGTTGCGTACTCCCCAGCAGCAGAAACGCATGAACCGGACATTTGCCGGTTTGTTTATCGGCGCGGCAGCGTTCATGGCGACGTTGCGCAAAGCCGCAGCGTAAAGCCCCGATGCTGGAAAAAAGCGACCTGCGGGTCGCTTTTTTGTTGAATGCCCATCCGTATAACCAGAAGCCGAAAGCTGATTACGGCGCGGTGCGCGGGACAAGCAATCGCAAAATAACCAGACAATCGGCATCGAGCCTGCGAACAACGCTTGAATGAATCTCATTCGAAGTGAACAATATGTAACTTCGTATTTCCTACTGAGATTCATTCATGATTGCCCCGTCGCGATTCCTGGCCTGGCTGTTAATCCCCTTGGCAGCCTTATGCAGCACCAGGCTGCTGGCCGACACCGTGGAAGGCGCCCCACAGGCGCTGCATGGGCTCGATTACATTGCAGCGGATTACCCGCAGACGGTGCAGGCGGGCAGGGTCATCAAGGAGTCTGGTTATCGCGATCAGCTCGATTCGCTCAAAGCCGTGCAAGGCCTGATCAGTGCAATGCCGGCCAAACCGGAGCAAGGCGCTTTGCTGCAGGGCGTCAATTCGCTGCGCAACGCCATTACCGAGCGTCAGGATGGCGCCGACGTGGCTCGTCAGTCCCGGCAACTCGCGGCAAAGCTGGCAGTGGCCTATGAAATCAGCCAGGCGCCGATCATTACCCCCGATCCGACCCGTGGTGCGCCGTTGTACGCCCAGCATTGCTCGGTGTGCCATGGTGATGCGGGAGCCGGCGATGGCCCGGCAGGCGTCGGCCTGACACCGCCACCGTCGAATCTGCGCGACAGCGTGCGCATGGATCACCTAAGCCTCTATGCGATCTACAGCACCCTGGGCCTGGGTATCGAGGGCACCGACATGCCGGCGTTCGCCGATCAACTGGATGATCGCCAGCGCTGGGACCTGGCCACCTATATTGCCAGCTTCAGCGCCGCCCCGGATGCTGGCGCTGTTGAAAAGACCTACAACATTGCCGACCTCGCCCGTCAGACGCCTGCCGAAGTGCAGGCTGGCGAGGGTCCGCAGGCCGCTGCGGCCTATCGTGCGCAGCGCGCTCAGCCGCCGCAGGTCAAACGGGGCCCGGCGCAACTGCTCGATTACACCGCAGCCACCCTGGACAAGAGCATCGCTGCCTACCGGGCTGGGGATCACGATCAGGCCTATGACTTGTCGGTGGCGGCGTACCTGGAAGGGTTCGAGTTGGTCGAGAGCTCCCTGGACAACGTCGACGCCAATGTACGCAAAGACACCGAAAAATCCCTGATGGCCTACCGCCAGTCCCTGCAGGATGGCTTGCCGGTGGCCCAGGCCCAGCAGCGCCTGGATACCGCGAAAGGTAAATTGAAAGAGTCTGCCGGCCTGTTGGGCAGCGATGGCTTGAGCTGGTCCCTGAGCTACATTTCCGGGTTGTTGATTTTGCTGCGCGAAGGTCTGGAAGCGATTCTGGTGCTGGCGGCGATCCTCGCATTCCTGCGCAACACCGGCCAGCAATCTGCGGTACGCAGCGTTAACGTCGGTTGGTGCCTGGCGCTGCTGGCCGGCCTTGCCACCTGGGGGCTTGCCGCCTACGTTATCGACGTCAGCGGCTCGCAGCGCGAGTTGCTTGAAGGTGCCACCGCGTTGTTCGCCAGCGTGATGGTGCTGTGGCTCGGTGTGTGGATGCACGATCGTCGCCACGCCGCGGCCTGGCAGAATTACATCAAGAGCAGCCTGGTGGGCGGCGGCGGACGATTCGGGTTTGCGATCCTGGCGTTCTTCTCGGTTTATCGTGAGTTGTTCGAAGTGATCCTGTTCTACGAGACCCTGTGGCTGCAGGCGGGTCCTGCCGGGCATAACGCAGTGCTCGCAGGCGGTGCCACTGCGCTGGTATTGCTGGTGGGGCTGGCCTGGGTGATCCTGCGCGGCTCGGCCAAGCTGCCGCTGTCGTTGTTCTTCAGCATCAACGCCGCGTTGTTGTGCGCGCTATCGGTGGTGTTTGCCGGTCATGGGGTCAAGGCATTACAGGAGGCGGGGATTTTCGGTACGCGTCCGGTGCCATTCTTCGAATTCGACTGGCTGGGTATTCACGCGGATGCCTACTCGTTGAGTGCCCAGATGGTGGCGATTATTGCGATAATCGTGCTGTATGGGCGCAGCTGGTTGACGCAGAAGCGTCGGGTTCAGGTTTCCTGACCCGAGTAAACCTGAAAAGATCACAGCTTGCGGCAGCCCCTGCAGGGAGTAGGCATGTCGATGCAGGCTGCGATCTGTTCGGTTTTTCAGAGGAAATGTGATGCGCGTTTGGATAGATGCCGACGCCTGCCCACGGGCGGCCAAGGACCTGGTAGTGAAGTTCGCTCTCAAGCGCCAGTTCGAAGTGGTGCTGGTGGCTGGCCAACCGCAAATCAAGCCGGGCCTGTCCCTGGTGAAATTGATCGTGGTGCCTAGCGGCCCGGATGCAGCGGACGATTATCTGGTGGAACACGCAGTGCCGGGCGAGCTGGTGATTTGCAGTGACGTACCGCTGGCCGACCGATTGGTGAAGAACGGCGTCACCGTGCTGGATCCGCGAGGCAAGGAGTTTGACGCGCAGAACATGGGCGACCGGCTGGCTGTACGTAACCTGTTCACCGACCTGCGTGAACAAGGCCAGATGAGCGGGGGGCCAGCGCCCTTTGGTGAACGTGAGAAGCAAGCGTTCGCCAATTCGCTGGACCGTATCCTGACTCGACTGTCGCGCAAGCCCTGAGCCCACCTCGAAGCTGAGACCAAGCCCTGTGAGAGGCCCCCTGTGGGAGCGAGCCTGCTCGCGATAACACCGGCACAGTCAACATCGCTTGCGGCGGCTACTCCGCTATTGCGAGCAGGGTCACTCCCACACTGCCCATACCCACACTCATGCCTGCATCACACGTCGTTTTCGTGAGTCAGTTCGAGCACGCGATCCACCAGCTTGTTAATCCCTGAGGCCGCTTCACTGATCGACTGCGCCAGCATGTACGCCGGCGTGCTCACCAGTTTGCGCGCCTTGTCTTCGACGATGTCGGTGACCGCGCACTCGGCATGGGTAGCCCCCATCTTGTTCATGGCAGCGGCGGTATCGGCATCGTTGCCGATGGTGCAGGTCACACCTGGGCCGTAGATCTTCGCCGCCAGGGCGGGCGAGATGCAGATCAGCCCGACTGGCTTGCCTGCTTCGGCAAAGGCTTCAGTCAGCGCCAGGACGTCAGGCTGCACGGTGCAGCCGGCACCTTCGATGGCGAAGTTCGACAGGTTCTTCGCCGCACCGAACCCGCCAGGCACGATCAGCGCATCGAAGTCCTCGACGCTGGCCTCGCGGATGTCCTTGATGTTCCCACGGGCGATCCGCGCCGATTCAACCAGCACGTTACGCGACTCGGGCATTTCCTCGCCTGTGAGGTGGTTGATCACGTGCAACTGCGAGATATTGGGGGCGAAACACTGCACCTGAGCGCCACGCTGGTCCAGCCGCAACAGGGTGATCACGCTCTCGTGGACCTCGGCACCGTCGTAGACGCCACAACCGGAAAGGATCACTGCAATTTTTTTGCTCATGGGCTTTTCTCCTTGTTCATGGCGTTAAATGTCCACTAATTCGCCACTCGTTGCCATAGGGATAATGTGCGGTAACAACCAGGGCGCGCCGCCCCAACATCGGGCTGGCACGGAGCAGAAGGCTTTCTAAATGGATCGCATCGAAGCCAGGGTGTTCATTATTTGCGAGCGTCTGTCACGCGGCGTGGCGACGCGCGCAGGGGTGCGACGTGCGGGGGGGGCGCATCGGGTGAGCAGGAGCGGTCTCTACGGGTGCAGGGACCGTTTATTCGGTGGGCGTCTTGGGCGCTGCAGCCTTGGCCTGTTCAGCTTTCAATGCCTGCTCGTCGGCATAGACTTTTTTTGCCAGCTGGGCGTTCTTGAAGCGCCGGCGCAGCCACAGGCCCACGCCCAGGACGAGCAGGGCGCCCAGCACCCATAGCTCGTACTTCTTGACGCTGCCAAGCATGCCTTCCAGCACGGCACCAAAATGATACGCGGCCGCCGACAGTGCCGAAGCCCATATCGCCGCGCCAATCCCGTTCAGCAACAGATAACGTCCCGGTGGATAGCCCGACAGACCGATCGCCACGGGCATTACCGTGCGTAATCCGTAGACGAAGCGGAAGCTCAGGACCCAGATGTCCGGGTGCTTTCGAATGTGTTCCAGCGCCCGATCGCCCATCATCTGCCAGCGCGGCTTGCGCGCCAGCAATTTGCGCCCGTGCTTGCGGCCAAGGAAATACCACAGCTGATCGCCCGCATAACTGCCACAGAACGCGACTATGGTGACGATCTTGATGTCCATGTAACCGCGGAACGCAAGGAAGCCCGCGAGTACCAGGATGGTTTCGCCTTCGAAGAACGTGCCGAGAAAGAGGGCGAAATACCCGAATTCCTGAAGAAATTGCTGGAGCATTGTCTGGGTGCTGGCGAAATGAACGCGCAGCCTAACCCTTCGGGCACATTCATGAAAGTGTCCAAATGTGTCTCGACGTGAACATTTCATGCAAGGACAATGGAATGCGACTACCTGTCACAGGTGTGCACATAACTGTAATACGACGGTCATAATGGCAGCTTATAACTGTCACGCTCGCCCGCCAGCGCGGGCTCAGGAGTCTGCCGTGAGCTTTACCCCCGCCAACCGCCTGTTCCCAGCCACCCGTCTGCGACGCAATCGTCGTGATGAATTCTCGCGCCGCCTGGTTCGTGAAAACGTCCTCAGCGTCGACGACCTGATCCTGCCGGTATTTGTACTGGACGGTGAGAATCGTCGCGAAGCGGTGGCGTCAATGCCGGGCGTCGAGCGCCTGACCATTGATCTGTTGCTTGAAGAGGCCGCCAAGTGGGTCGAGCTGGGTATTCCCGCGCTCGCGCTGTTCCCCGTGACGCCGGCGGAGCTCAAGTCGCTGGACGCGGCCGAAGCCTGGAACCCGAATGGCATTGCCCAACGCGCCACCCGCGCATTACGTGCGCAGTTCCCCGAGCTGGGTGTGATCACCGACGTTGCCCTGGATCCGTTCACCACCCACGGCCAGGACGGTATTCTCGATGAAGAAGGCTACGTGCAGAACGACATTACCGTCGATGCACTGGTCCGCCAGGCCCTGTCCCATGCCGAAGCCGGCGCCCAGGTGGTGGCGCCGTCCGATATGATGGACGGGCGCATCCAGGCGATCCGCGAGGCGCTGGAGCTGGCCGATCACGTTAACGTGCGGATCATGGCCTACTCGGCGAAATACGCTAGCGCCTATTACGGTCCCTTCCGCGATGCGGTGGGTTCCGCGCTGAACCTGGGCAAGGCTAACAAGGCCTCCTACCAGATGGACCCGGCCAACAGCAACGAGGCGCTGCACGAAGTGGCGGCGGACTTGTCAGAAGGCGCGGACATGGTCATGGTCAAGCCAGGCATGCCGTATCTGGACATCCTGTGGCGGGTCAAAGAAGAATTCAAAGTGCCGACGTTTGTTTATCAAGTCAGCGGCGAATACGCCATGCACATGGCGGCGATCCAGAATGGCTGGTTGAGCGAAGGGGTAATACTCGAATCCCTGACCGCTTTTAAACGCGCAGGCGCCGACGGCATCCTGACCTACTTTGCCGTCCGTGCCGCTCAATTGTTACGAGAGCAAAAATAGCCCTCCCAGGAACATTCCATGAATACCGAAGGACTCACTGAAGTTGCCGTAAAAGAGGCTCAACCCGTGGTGGAGCAAGTCGCCGAAACACCGCCGGAGCTGGAGCCAGCCCCACCCGCAGTGGTCGTCGAAGCCGCAGTGGCGGCACCGGCGATTGCCATTCCCGGCCTGGATGACAGCAGCCTGTACATCCATCGCGAGCTTTCGCAGCTGCAGTTCAACATTCGCGTGCTGGAACAGGCACTGGATGAGTCCTACCCGTTGCTGGAGCGGCTGAAGTTCCTGCTGATCTTCTCCAGCAACCTGGACGAGTTCTTCGAGATTCGTGTGGCCGGCCTGAAGAAGCAGATCACCTTCGCCCGTGAACAGGCGGGCGCCGATGGCCTGCAACCGCATCAGGCCCTGGCACGCATCAGCGAGCTGGTGCATGGTCATGTCGACCGCCAGTACGCCATTCTCAACGATATTCTGTTGCCGGAGCTGGAGAAACATCAGGTCCGCTTCATCCGTCGCCGTCACTGGACCACCAAGATCAAGACCTGGGTGCGCCGGTTCTTCCGCGACGAGATTGCGCCGATCATCACGCCGATCGGCCTTGACCCGACTCACCCGTTCCCGTTGCTGGTGAACAAGAGTCTGAACTTCATCGTCGAACTGGAAGGCATCGATGCGTTTGGCCGCGACTCTGGCCTGGCGATCATCCCTGCTCCGCGCCTGCTGCCGCGAGTGATCAAGGTGCCGGAGGAGGTGGGCGGCTCCGGTGACAACTACGTGTTCCTGTCGTCGATGATCCACGCGCACGCCGATGACTTGTTCCAGGGCATGAAGGTCAAGGGCTGCTATCAGTTCCGCCTGACCCGTAACGCCGACCTGGCGGTCGACACTGAAGACGTTGAAGACCTGGCCCGCGCGCTGCGTGGTGAGCTGTTCTCCCGTCGTTATGGCGATGCGGTGCGACTGGAAGTGGCTGACACTTGCCCCAAACACCTCTCCGACTACCTGCTCAAGCAGTTCAACCTGCACGAGACCGAGCTGTATCAGGTTAACGGGCCGGTCAACCTGACCCGTTTGTTCAGCATCACCGGCCTCGACAGCCAGCGCGAGCTGCAATACCTGCCGTTCACCCCGCAGATTCCGAAACTGCTGCAGAACAGCGAGAACATCTTCAGCGTGATCAGCAAGCAGGACATCCTGTTGCTGCACCCGTTCGAGTCGTTCACCCCGGTGGTCGACCTGTTGCGCCAGGCCGCGAAAGACCCGCATGTATTGGCCGTGCGCCAGACGCTGTACCGCTCCGGTGCCAACTCGGAAATCGTCGACGCGCTGGTGGATGCAGCCCGTAACGGCAAGGAAGTCACCGCGGTGATCGAATTGCGCGCGCGGTTCGATGAAGAGTCCAACCTGCAACTGGCCAGCCGTCTGCAAGCGGCCGGTGCAGTGGTGATCTACGGCGTGGTGGGGTTCAAGACCCACGCCAAGATGATGCTGATCCTGCGTCGCGAGGCCGGGGAGATCGTGCGGTACGCTCACTTGGGCACCGGCAACTACCACGCAGCCAACGCCCGTCTGTACACCGACTACAGCTTGCTGACCTCCGACGATGCGTTGTGCGAGGACGTGGGCAAGCTGTTCAGCCAGTTGATCGGCATGGGCAAGACCCTGCGCATGAAGAAACTGCTGCATGCGCCGTTCACCCTGAAAAAGGGCATGCTCGACATGATTGCCCGGGAAACGCAGTTCGCCCTGGAAGGCAAGCCGGCACACATCATTGCCAAGTTCAACTCGCTGACTGATCCGAAGATCATTCGCGCGCTGTACAAGGCCAGTCAGTCCGGGGTGCGCATCGACCTGGTCGTGCGCGGCATGTGCTGCCTGCGCCCGGGCATCGCCGGGGTTTCGCACAACATCCATGTGCGCTCGATCATCGGGCGCTTCCTGGAGCATACGCGGGTGTTCTACTTCCTCAATGGCGGGGAAGAGCAGATGTTCCTCTCCAGCGCCGACTGGATGGAGCGCAACCTCGACAAGCGGGTCGAGACTTGCTTCCCGGTGGAAGGCAAGAAGCTGATCATGCGGGTCAAGAAAGAGCTGGAGCTGTACCTGAGCGACAACACCCACAGCTGGAGCTTGCAGTCGGACGGCCGTTACATCCGCAACACACCTACCGGCAACCAGAACCCGCGCAGTGCGCAGGCGACGTTGCTGGAGCGGTTGGGCAGTCCGATCCTGGCAGTGCGTTAAGCCTCAAGGGGCATAAAAAATGGCGATCCCTGCGGATCGCCATTTTTTTTGCTGCCGTCACTGCCGTCACAATCACCGCAACTGCAATCACCACACTCGCTGCGATCACGCATTCGCTGCGATCGATGCAATCAATGTAGGAGCGAGCTTGCTCGCGAAAAACCTGAGAGCGCTGCGGGGTGTCAGGCTGCCAGCTTTATCGTTCACGTGCATCGCGAGCAAGCTCGCTCCTACAGGGGCACTACCGGACGTTGAGGGTAAAGCCCACCCGGGTCAGCCACTCCGCTTCCAGGGCAAAATCCGCCTGGGTCAGCTGGTTTTCATCCAGCCAGTTGGCCGGGAACAACACATCCAGGCTGTCGCCATTGGCCCGCAGGACCACCTGGGGCATTTCCTGGGTGCCACGGATGTGGTGGAACAGGATCGCGAAGCGCAGCAGCACGCACAGGCGGATCAGCTTGCTGCCGTCACTGCCGAACTCGGCAAACTTGTCCCGGGGAATGTTACGGCGATGCCCGCGCACCAGCAGTGCGAGCATCTGCTGGTCTTCGCGGGAGAATCCGGCGAGGTCCGAGTGCTCGATCAGGTAGGCGCCATGCTTGTGGTAATGATAGTGAGCGATGTCCAGGCCCACTTCGTGGACCTTGGCCGCCCAGCCCAGCAGTTCGCGCCACACGCCGTCATCCAGGTCCCAATCTTCGGCTACCTGGTCGAAGGCATGCAGCGCCTTGCGTTCTACCCGCGCCGCTTGTTCCAGGTCGACGTGATAACGCTCCATCAGCGAGCTCAGGGTGCGCTCACGGACGTCTTCGTGATGATGACGGCCCAGCAGGTCGTAGAGCACGCCTTCACGCAGTGCGCCTTCACAGTGGTCCATGCGTTGCAGTTCGAGGGCGTCGAAGATGGCTTCGAGGATCGCCAGGCCGGCCGGGAAGATTGCGCGACGGTCAGGCTTGATGCCTTCGAAATCGATCTTGTCGGCGTCCCCCAGCTTGAACAGCTTGCGCTTGAGCCAGGCCAGGCCCTCGGCGTTGACTTCGCCGGTGCCATGCCCGCCGGCCTTCAGTGCCAGGCCGATCGCGCGAATGGTGCCCGAAGAGCCGATGGCCTCATCCCAGGTCAGGCGGTGCAGAGCGTGTTCAATGCTCATGATCTCGAGCCGCGCCGCCGTGTAGGCCTGGGCGTAGCGAGCCGGTGTGACCTTGCCGTCCTTGAAATAGCGCTGGGTGAAGCTCACGCAGCCCATTTGCAGGCTTTCGCGCAGCAGTGGCTCGAAGCGCTGGCCGATGATGAACTCGGTGCTGCCGCCGCCGATGTCGGCCACCAGGCGCTTGCCCGGGGTGTCGGCGAGGGTGTGGGACACGCCAAGGTAGATCAGGCGCGCTTCTTCCCGGCCGGAGATGACTTCCACCGGGTGACCGAGGATTTCCTCGGCGCGACGGATGAATTCATTGCGATTACGCGCTTCGCGCAGGGCGTTGGTGCCCACGATCCGTACGGCGCCCGGGGGCATACCGTTGATCAGTTGGGCAAAGCGTTTCAGGCAGTCGAGCCCGCGCTGCATGGATTCTTCGTTGAGCTGGCGCTCTTCGTCGATACCTGCTGCCAGCTGAACCTTCTCCCCGAGACGCTCGAGAATACGGATTTCGCCGTTCTGGGCCTTGGCCACGACCATGTGAAAGCTGTTGGAGCCCAGGTCGATTGCGGCGATCAGGGACAGATTCTTGGCTTGGGATTGCGGCATGGTCTGGGGGTCTCGGTCGATAACCTCGACATCGTGCCACGATCAAAGGCTGACGCCAACGCGCAGTGTTCAAACCCTTGATCCTGCGCAACCCTATAGACGACCGCTGCGCGGCCTCATCGCGGGCAAGCCCGCTCCCACAGGTTTCCGTGTCGAACACACAATCCTGTTTCAACACATGATCCTGTGGGCAACTGCCTTCCCCCCTGCCACATCAATATCGAATATGCAGACGCTATCGCGGGGAAGCCTTGCTCCCACAGAGATGTCCGCCGTACACAAATGCTGCGTTCACTATCAACCCCTGTGGGAGCGGGCTTGCCCGCGATGAGGCCATCAGAGGCCCTACAGAGCTTTCAGACTGTCGCTTCCACAGTACCAATGAAATTCGCCAGCTCCGCTGTCTGCGGGTTGGCAAACACTATCTTCGGGTCTCCCACCTCATGCACCTTGCCCAGGTGCATGAACACCAGCTTGTCCCCAACCTCCCGGGCAAAGCGCATTTCGTGGGTGACCATGATCAGCGTCATACCGTCTTTGGCCAGTTGCCGAACCACACTCAGCACCTCATTGACCAATTCCGGGTCCAGCGCCGAGGTGATTTCGTCGCACAGCAACACCTTCGGCGACATGGCCAGTGCCCGGGCGATTGCCACGCGTTGCTGCTGCCCGCCGGACAATCGATCCGGGAATGCATCAAACTTTTCCCCGAGCCCTACTCGCTCCAGCATTTCGCGCGCCAGTTCCCGGGCTTTGGCCTTCGGTACCTTCTGCACAACTTGCGGGGCGAGCATCACGTTTTCGCCAACGGTCAGGTGGGGGAACAGGTTGAACTGCTGGAACACCATCCCGACCTTCTGTCGCAGAGTGCGCAGGTCGGCACGGGCGGCGTCGAGGTATTCGCCGTCGACTTCAATCACGCCATCATTGATCGACTCCAGGCCATTGAGCGTGCGCAGCAAGGTCGATTTGCCCGAGCCACTGCGGCCGATGATTGCCACCACCTGGCCTTCCTCGACACTGAGGTCGATGCCTTTGAGCACGTGGTGATCGCCGTAATATTTATGCAGGGCGGAAATTCTAAGCAGAGGCATGCAGTCTCCTTTCCAGGTAGCGCGCACTGAGGGACAAGGGGTAGCAGAGCAGGAAGTAACCGAGGGCGACGAGGCCATAGACCATGAACGGCTCGAAGGTCGCGTTGGCGAGCATGCCGCCGGTTTTGGTCAGCTCGGTGAAGCCGATGATCGAGGTGACGGCAGTGCCTTTGACCACTTGCACCGAAAAGCCCACGGTCGGCGCCACGGCGATGCGCAGCGCTTGCGGCAGGATCACGTAGCGCAGTTGCTCCAGCGGGTTGAGCGCCAGGCTCGATGAGGCTTCCCATTGGCCGTTGGGGATCGAGTCGACGCAGCCGCGCCAGATCTCCGCCAGGTAGGCGCTGGTAAACAGGGTCAGGGCGACGGCCGCAGCCATCCACGCGGAGATGTCCACACCGGCCAGCGCCACACCGAAAAATACCAGGAACAACTGCATCAGCAGCGGCGTGCCCTGGAACAGTTCGATGTAGGTGCGCGCGATATTGCGCGGCAAGGCTTTCTTCGAGATGCGCATGACCATGACCAGCAGGCCGATCAGCCCGCCGCCAATGAACGCCACCAGTGACAGCGCCAGCGTCCATTGCAGGCCCGTGAGCAGGTTGCGCACGATGTCCCAGAAGGTGAAATCGCTCATTGGCTGCTCCTTGCAATGTAACGACGGCCGATCCAGTTCAGGAGCTGGCGAATCAGCAACGCCATGCACAGGTAGATCAGCGTGGTCAGGGCATAGGTTTCAAAGGCGCGGAAGTTGCGCGACTGAATGAAGTTGGCGGCGAAACTCAGCTCTTCGGTGGCGATCTGCGAGCAGACCGCCGAGCCGAGCATGACGATGATGATTTGGCTGCTCAGGGCCGGCCAGACCTTGCCCAGCGCCGGCAGCAGGATGACGTGGCGAAACGCTTCGAAGCGGGTCATCGCCAGCGCTGCGGCGGCTTCCAGCTGTCCTCGGGGGATCGCCTGAATGCCGGCGCGGATGATTTCCGTGGAATAGGCGCCCAGGTTGATCACCATCGCCAGCACGGCGGCCTGCCATTCGGAAATCTGCACACCCAGTGACGGCAGGCCGAAGAAGATGAAAAACAACTGCACCAGGAAGGGTGTGTTGCGGATCAACTCGACGTAAACCCCGAAAATCACCGAGAACGGGCGAATGTTCCACGCCCGTACCAGCGCGCCGACGATGCCTAGCGCCACCCCGAATACCGCGCCAATGGCGGTCAGTTCAAGGGTGAACAACGCACCGCGCAGCAGCAGGTCGGTATTTTGCACCACCGGTAGAAAGTCGAACTGATAAGCCATGTCAAATCTCCCGGGCGACGATCAGAGATCGGCCGGCAGTGGCTCTTTCAGCCAGGTCTGGGAGTTTTTCTCCAGCGCGCCGTCGGTTTTTGCGTTGGCGAGGATCTGGTTGACCTTGCCCAGCAGCGCCGGCTCGTTCTTGTTCACCCCGACGTAGACCGGCGAATCCTTGAGCTTCACTTTCAAAGCCGGCACGCGCTTGGGGTTCTTCTCGCTGATCGCCACCATCACCACGTTGCCGCTGGCGATCAGATCGACCTGGCCGGCGAGGTAGGCGGCGATGGTCGAATTGTTGTCTTCAAAGCGCTTGATGGTTACGCCTTGCGGGGCCACCTTGGTCAGCTCGATGTCTTCGATGGCGCCACGGGTGACGCTGATGGTCTTGCCCTTGAGGTCGTCCAGCGTCTTGATCGTGGCCTCTGGCGGGCCGAACACTGCGAGGTAGAAGGGCGCGTAGGCGCTGGAAAAGTCGATGACTTTCTCGCGTTCGGCGTTCTTGCCAAGGCTGGAAATCACCAGGTCGACCTTGCCGGTGGTCAGGAACGGAATGCGGTTAGTGCTGTTGACCGGGGTCAGTTCGAGTTTGACCTTGAGCTGGTCCGCCAGCAGCTTGGCAGTGTCGATGTCCAGGCCGCGAGGCTTCATGTCCGGACCCACCGAGCCGAAGGGCGGGAAGTCCTGTGGCACGGCGACTTTGAGGACGCCGCGCTTGACCACGTCCTCCAGGCCGTCGGCGTGGGCGGGCGCCTGGCTCAGCATCAGGCTGGCAAACAGGGCTGCGAGGAGGGCGCTGTAACGCTGGGTCATGGCAAATCTCCGAATCGGCGAGAAGTGATTTCTGCGGATCGACAGAGCACGGGCCATGCCAAGTATCGGTTTCGGGTGGCACAGCCCCCGGGTTTACTGGGTTTGCTCGGTCTTACTGGTCTGAACAGTTGAGCCCTGATTCGCACCCTGATAGCGCATCGTCATAACTCTGCGAACCCCCATGGGGCACGACTTGCCGGACGCTGCGAATAGCTTTAAAACTGTCCGCTCATTCATCCGGTTCGTCTGAAAAACCATGAATTCGATCTCCCGAGCCGTTCCTGAAGTGGCGCTGCAAGCGATCCGTAAACTGATCACCGAACAGGGGTTCGGGCCGGGGGATGCCTTGCCCTCGCAACGGGACCTGGCGGTGCAATTGGGCGTGAGCCGGGCGTCGTTACGCGAAGCGCTGTCGTCGTTAAGTGCCCTGGGGCTGATCAGCATCCAGCCGGGCAAAGGGGTGTTTGTGCAGGCGCCCGTGGACCTGGCGCGTTCCGACGCGGCGTTGAGCTGGCCCTTCGCGGCACAGGCGTCGCCCCTGGACATCTTCCAGTTGCGCTATGCCCTGGAGGGGTTCGCTGCGGGCCTGGCAGCGGTGACGTTAAGTACTGTCCAGCTCGATGCGCTGGAAGACAACGTGGCCGCGATGCGCAACGAGTTGAAGGTGGGCGACTTTGAAGCGGCGGCGCGCCTGGATTTCGAGTTTCACCGGCGCATCCTGCTGGCCAGCGGCAATCAGGCGATGCTGAGTATCCTGACCGCCAGTGCCGACATCTTCCTGGAGAGCCAGAAGCTACCGTTCATCCGGGCCGAGCGCGCCATGGAAACCTGGCAGGAGCACCGCAAGATTCTCCGCGCACTGGCACGCCGGGCGTCCGGGGCCGCACAGAAGGCGATGCAGGAACACGTGCGCAATGCCGCGCTGCGCACCGGAATTGCCTTCATCGCCCCCGCCGCCTGATGAATTGAGCTATACCCAAACTCATGCGGCACCATAGCAAGAGTCAATCATCTGCAGCTTCCTGAACGGGGGAAGGGCGGCTATGATGGGCCACGTTTTTTTGCTTACAACCTGGAGACTTCCATGAGCAGCGATCTTATCAAACACGTTAGCGACGCTAGCTTCGAGGCCGATGTACTGAAGGCCGAAGGCGCTGTGCTGGTCGACTACTGGGCTGAATGGTGCGGCCCTTGCAAAATGATCGCTCCTGTCCTGGACGAGATTGCAGAAACCTACAAAGGCAAGCTGACCGTTGCCAAGCTGAACATCGACGAAAACCAGGAAACCCCGGCCAAGCATGGCGTGCGCGGTATCCCGACGCTGATGCTGTTCAAGAACGGCAACGTTGAAGCGACCAAGGTCGGCGCACTGTCGAAGTCGCAATTGGCCGCTTTCCTGGACGCCAACATCTAAGCGTCGTAATAAAGTGTCTGAAAAAAAGGCCCCGCTATTTGCGGGGCTTTTTCGTTATCGAGGGCTAGACGCTCCGAAACTCAGGTGGTACATTCGGCCCCGCACTGGTTTCTCCTTTGCCCCCTGCTAGCCGTCGCCGACGCACTCCTTTTCGAATAAGTACGCGATCCTGTCGCCTTCTCTGCGGCGCGGCCTCATTAAGCCAAAAGCTTAATTTCCCCCCCTCCATAAATGATTACGTCATTCCTATATGAATCTGACTGAACTCAAGCAAAAGCCGATTACCGAACTGCTCGAATTGGCCGAA
Source organism: Pseudomonas sp. 65/3-MNA-CIBAN-0223 (assembly GCF_040310425.1). NCBI lineage: Bacteria > Pseudomonadati > Pseudomonadota > Gammaproteobacteria > Pseudomonadales > Pseudomonadaceae > Pseudomonas > Pseudomonas sp. 65/3-MNA-CIBAN-0223. Next base: position 32,481 of record NZ_JBEOPV010000008.1, on the reverse strand, counting down.
CAGATGGGCATAGAAAATATGGCCCGTTCGCGCAAGCAGGACGTGATTTTCTCCCTGCTCAAAAAGCACGCGAAAAGCGGCGAGGAAATCTCCGGTGATGGCGTGCTGGAGATTCTCCAGGACGGCTTCGGCTTCCTTCGCTCCGCTGACGCTTCCTATCTCGCTGGCCCAGACGATATCTACGTCTCGCCAAGCCAGATTCGTCGCTTCAACTTGCGCACCGGTGACACCATCGTTGGCAAGATCCGCCCTCCCAAGGAAGGCGAGCGTTATTTCGCGCTGCTCAAGGTCGACACGATCAACTACGATCGTCCCGAGAATGCGAAAAACAAGATTCTCTTCGAGAACCTGACCCCGCTGTTCCCGACGGTGCGCATGAAGATGGAAGCCGGCAACGGTTCCACCGAAGACCTCACCGGTCGGGTCATCGACCTGTGCGCCCCGATCGGCAAAGGCCAGCGTGGTTTGATCGTGGCACCGCCGAAAGCCGGTAAAACCATCATGCTGCAGAACATCGCAGCCAACATCGCGCGTAACAATCCTGAAGTTCATCTGATCGTGCTGCTGATCGACGAGCGTCCGGAAGAAGTAACCGAAATGCAGCGCACCGTGCGTGGCGAAGTGGTTGCCTCGACGTTCGATGAGCCGCCAACCCGCCACGTGCAGGTTGCCGAAATGGTGATCGAGAAGGCCAAGCGCCTGGTCGAACACAAGAAAGACGTGGTGATCCTGCTCGACTCCATCACGCGTCTGGCTCGTGCCTACAACACCGTGATCCCGAGCTCCGGCAAGGTACTCACCGGTGGTGTCGATGCCCACGCCCTGGAGAAACCGAAACGTTTCTTCGGTGCCGCGCGGAACATCGAGGAAGGCGGTTCGCTGACCATCATCGCCACCGCGCTGGTTGAAACCGGCTCGAAGATGGACGAAGTGATCTACGAGGAATTCAAAGGCACGGGCAACATGGAACTGCCGCTGGATCGTCGTATCGCTGAAAAGCGCGTGTTCCCGGCTATCAACATCAACCGTTCCGGCACTCGCCGCGAAGAGTTGCTGACGGCCGATGACGAGTTGCAGCGCATGTGGATCCTGCGCAAGCTGCTGCACCCGATGGACGAGATCGCTGCCATCGAGTTCCTGGTCGACAAGCTGAAAACGACCAAGACCAACGATGAGTTCTTCCTGTCGATGAAACGCAAGTAAGTCGATAGATCAGCAAAAGCCGGGGAAACCCGGCTTTTTGCTATCTGATTTTTGATCAATGGCAGTTGGTGGTTCTGAACAGCGGGGTTCGGCGCTAAACTGCCTCCCCCGAACGCCACGGCCAAAACGAGGCTCACGCATGCAGTATCGCGACTTGCGCGACTTTATCAGCGGTCTGGAAAAGCGCGGCGAGCTCAAGCGCATCCAGGTTCCGGTGTCCCCTGTGCTGGAAATGACCGAGGTGTGCGATCGCACCTTGCGCGCCAAGGGCCCCGCGCTGCTTTTCGAAAACCCGACGGGTTATGACATCCCGGTGCTCGGCAACCTGTTTGGTACGCCAGAGCGCGTGGCGCTGGGCATGGGGGCGGAAGCCGTCAGCGAGTTGCGCGAGATCGGCAAGCTGCTGGCCTTCCTCAAGGAGCCCGAGCCGCCCAAGGGGCTGAAAGACGCCTGGTCCAAGCTGCCGATTTTCCGCAAGATCATCGCCATGGCGCCAAAAGTCGTCAAGGATGCGGTGTGTCAGGAAGTGGTCATTGAAGGCGACGACGTCGACCTCGCGATGCTGCCAGTGCAGACCTGCTGGCCAGGCGACGTCGGCCCGCTGATTACCTGGGGCCTGACCGTCACCAAAGGTCCGAACAAGGACCGCCAGAACCTCGGCATTTACCGTCAGCAAGTGATCGGCCGCAACAAGGTGATCATGCGCTGGCTCAGTCACCGGGGTGGTGCGCTGGATTACCGCGAGTGGTGTGAGAAGCATCCTGGGCAGCCGTTCCCGGTTTCCGTAGCGCTTGGCGCTGATCCGGCGACCATTCTCGGCGCCGTGACGCCAGTGCCGGACAGCCTGTCTGAATACGCCTTCGCCGGTTTGCTGCGCGGCAACCGCACCGAGCTGGTGAAGTGCCGTGGCAATGACCTGCAAGTGCCGGCCACCGCCGAGATCATCCTTGAAGGTGTGATCCATCCGGGCGAGATGGCGGATGAAGGTCCGTACGGCGACCACACCGGCTACTACAACGAAGTCGACAGCTTCCCGGTGTTCACGGTGGAGCGCATCACTCACCGCATCAAGCCGATCTACCACAGCACCTACACCGGCCGTCCGCCGGATGAACCGGCGATTCTCGGCGTGGCCCTGAACGAAGTGTTCGTGCCGATTCTGCAAAAGCAGTTCCCGGAGATCACCGACTTCTACCTGCCGCCCGAAGGCTGCTCGTACCGCATGGCTATCGTAACCATGAAGAAGTCATATCCCGGCCATGCCAAGCGGGTAATGTTGGGTGTCTGGTCGTTTTTGCGACAGTTCATGTACACCAAGTTCGTTATCGTCACTGACGACGATATCAACGCGCGAGACTGGAACGACGTGATCTGGGCCATCACCACGCGCATGGACCCCAAGCGCGATACGGTGATGATCGACAACACGCCGATCGACTACCTCGACTTCGCTTCGCCGGTATCCGGCCTGGGTTCGAAGATGGGGCTCGATGCCACGCATAAATGGCCGGGTGAAACCACTCGCGAGTGGGGCCGGGTCATCGTCAAGGACGAAGCCGTGACCAAACGGGTCGATGCCATCTGGAATCAGTTAGGAATAGATTGATGCGTGTAACTTTGCAGCCTTCCGGAGCGGTGCTACAGATTCTGCCCGGCGAGCGGATTCTCGATGGGGCGCGGCGCCTGGGCTACGACTGCCCGCAAAGCTGTCGCAACGGCAACTGTCATGTGTGCGCCGCGCTGCTGGTGGAAGGTCGCGTGGAGCAGAGCGGCGATGTGCGCGATCACGGTGAGTTCTACACTTGCATTGCGCAGCCGCTGGAAGACTGCGTCGTGCTGTGGGATGGCGTGCTCTCGCTGGGAGAATTACCTGTGCGTAGCTTGGCGTGTCAGGTCATTGAGTGCCGGGACGTGGGTGGCGACACCTGGCGCGTCAGCTTGCGAGCGCCTGCCGGCAAGCCGCCGCGCTATCACGCCGGGCAGTATCTGATGATCGAGCGGGAGAATGGCGAGAAGTCGGCCTTTTCCCTGGCCTCGGCGCCTCATTCGGGCCGGGATCTGCAAATACACGTGCTGGCGCGCGAAAGCAGTGCGCTGAGCCTGATAGATCAGCTGCAACGCAAGGCGATGGTGCGCATCGAGATGCCATTTGGCGACACCCACCTGGCGGAGTTGCCCGACGGCCCGCTGGTGCTGATCGCTGCGGGAACCGGCATGGGCCAGATTCATAGCCTGATCGAGCACTGTCGAGCCGCAGGTTTCAAGCATCCGGTCCACCTGTATTGGGGCGTGCGTCGGCCTGAAGATTTCTATGAAATCGAGCACTGGGATGAATGGCTGAAGCTGCCCAACCTGTTTCTGCATAAAGTCGTGAGCGATCAATGTGGCTGGGAAGGGCGTTGCGGCATGCTGCATGAGGCAGTCTGCGAGGACTTTACCGACCTGAAGCCGTTGCATGTCTACGCGAGTGGCTCGCCAGCGATGGTGTACGGCACGCTGGACGCGCTGGTAGAAGCCGGGATGGATGCGCATCAGATGCGTGCGGATGTATTTGCGTATGCGCCGCGATCTTGATCCGCGATCTTGATCCGCGATCTTGACCTGCGATTTGACCTTGCCCTTGTAGGAGCTGCCGCAGGCTGCGATCTTTTGACTCTGTTTTGAAAATCAAAAGATCGCAGCCTGCGGCAGCTCCTACGGTTAGCTTGCTTATATCTCCCTATATAGCTGATCGGTATTTATAGAAAACTGTAAATACCGGTAGGTTATATCTCATCAAGGCAATCATTTAAGAACTCTGCCATGGCACTTAAATTGCCTTAAAACATATGTGCCTTATTGTTACAGCGGTGCGTTCTATTAAGTAATTCTTCACTCGCGGGGAGCTGAACGCTAATCGCCATGAGCGCCATTGAATCTGCTTTTTTGAATCTGGCTTACCCTCCGCGGCTCGATCTGGGGCCGCAGCTCACTCACGAACAATTGCTCAGCTCGATGCAGTCCACCATGGCGCGCCACAAAGGTGGGCCGGTATGGCTGTTCGCTTACGGTTCCTTGATCTGGCGGCCCGAGTGCCCGGCTGTAGAGCGGGTACGCGGTCGGGTGCATGGCTATCATCGCGGTTTGTACCTGTGGTCGCACGAACATCGCGGCACGCCTGAAGTGCCCGGGCTGGTGTTTGGCCTGGATCGCGGAGGCTCCTGCAGCGGCTTCGCCTATCGCCTGCCGGAAGAACAGCTGGATGCCTCGCTGTATGCCCTCTGGCAGCGCGAAATGCCATTCCCTTCCTATCGCCCACACTGGCTCAACTGCCGTCTCGAAGACGGAAGTCAGGTCCAGGCATTGGGGTTCGTGTTGGAGCGACACTTGCCCAGCTACGCCGGCAACTTGCCGGACCACGTGCTGAGTCAGGTATTCGAAAATGCTTGCGGGCGCTACGGCACTACTCGCGATTACGTCGAGCAGACCGCCCACGCCCTGCGTAGCCACGCCATGCCAGACCGAAATCTGGAGGCGCGGCTCAAGCGCTGCAAGTCCTCAGTGGATCAGGCGACCGCTTCGCGGCTCTGACTGGCCACTTGCTTGTGCCACAGCGTGGGGGCCAGGAAGGCCATGGCCAGCAGGCACGCGCCGATCAATAGCACGAAGCCGCCGTCCCAGCCGAAGTGATCCACGGTGTAGCCCATCGCCGCACTGGCCGCCACCGATCCACCCAGGTAGCCAAACAGGCCGGTAAAGCCTGCTGCCGTACCGGCTGCCTTCTTCGGCGCCAGTTCCAGTGCCTGCAGGCCGATCAGCATGACCGGACCGTAGATCAGGAAGCCGATCGAAACCAGCGCGATCATGTCGACGGTCGGGTTGCCAGCCGGGTTCAGCCAATACACCAGAGTGGCCACGGTCACCAGTGCCATGAACACCATGCCGGTCAGGCCGCGGTTGCCGCGGAAGATCTTGTCCGACATCCAGCCGCACAACAGCGTGCCCGGGATACCGGCCCACTCGTAGAAGAAGTACGCCCACGAGGTTTTATCAACGGTGAAACCCTTGGCTTCCTTGAGGTAGGTCGGTGCCCAGTCCAGCACGCCGTAGCGCAGCAGGTAGACGAAGACGTTGGCCAGGGCGATGTACCAGAGCATTTTGTTGCGCAGCACGTACTTGACGAAGATTTCCTTGGCGCTGAATTCTTCTTCATGGCTGGCGTCGTAGCCTTCCGGATAATCGTTCTTGTACTTCTCGATGGGCGGCAGGCCGACCGATTGTGGCGTATCGCGCATGGTGGCAAAGGCAAATACCGCCACGGCCAAGGCTACGGCTGCAGGCACATAGAAGGCCGCATGCCAGTCGTTGAACAGGCCCATGCCCAGCAGGAACAGCGGGCCGATCAAACCGCCGCCGACGTTGTGCGCCACGTTCCACAGCGACACCACGCCGCCGCGTTCCTTTTGCGACCACCAGTGGACCATGGTCCGGCCACTCGGCGGCCACCCCATGCCCTGGGCCCAGCCGTTGATGAACAGCAGGATGAACATAATGGTCACACTGGACGTCGCCCATGGCGCGAAACCAAAAATGAACATGACCCCGGCCGACACCAGGAGCCCGAACGGCAGGAAGAAGCGCGGGTTCGAGCGGTCGGAGACGATGCCCATCAGGAATTTCGACAGGCCATAGGCAATGGCGATGGCAGACAGCGCCAGGCCCAGCTCGCCGCGGGTGTAACCCTCTTCGATCAGGTAGGGCATGGCCAATGAGAAGTTTTTGCGCAGCAGGTAGTATCCGGCGTAGCCGATAAAGATACCTGCAAAGATCTGCCAGCGATGGCGTCGGTAGGCACTGTCTATTTTGTCTTCAGGCAAAGGAGCCTGATACGCGGCAGGACGAAAGAAAGCAAACATTCAAGAGCTCCAGATTCTTGTTTTGACTGCGGATGCGAATGTTACAGTTTCGTTACCGAAAATAGCACCGGTAGCCATCGACCAAACAGCGGAAATGTTCGAGATCGCATGTTCTTTTACGAACATGTCGCTCAGACATAAGTGAAGGACGTTGCAGGAAAGATTACTTTGGCCGCGCTCAGGCACTCGGGCGCACGTTTTAGCCAGGTTTTATGGGACATGTCCTGCGTGCGTACCGGAAGTCATCACGTTCTCTTTCGGGTTTTCGGCCCGTAACCTATGCAGGAAGCAGTTCGCGAATCGATTCATGGAGGAAGTCCGGCTGAGGAGTTGACCTGGACGGGGTGGGTCCAGGCCAGACCGCTCCAGAGCTTTATCGAACTTGCACCACCACCTTGCCGACCGCCTTGCGCTGTCCAAGGTCATTGATTGCCTGTGCCGCATTGCTGAGCGGATACACCTGCGACACCAGAGGCTTCAATTTGCCTTCAGCGAACCAGCCAAACAGCTGCTGGAAGTTCGCCGCATTGTCTTGCGGCTGGCGTTGGGCAAACGAGCCCCAGAACACCCCGACTACCGCTGCGCCCTTGAGCAACGCAAGGTTCACCGGCAGTTCCGGAATGCGCCCACTGGCAAAACCCACTACCAGCAGGCGGCCGTTCCAGGCGATGGCGCGGATGGCCTGGTCGAACAGGTCGCCGCCGACCGGGTCGTAGATCACGTCGGCGCCCTGGCCATCGGTCAGGCGTTTGACCTCATCCTTGAGGCTGGTTTCGCTGTAGTTGATCAGCTCATCTGCGCCGGCCGCCTTGGCCACGGCAAGCTTTTCCGCGCTGCTGGCGGCGGCGATCACCCGTGCGCCCATGGCTTTGCCGATTTCCACGGCGGCCAGGCCGACCCCTCCGGAGGCGCCCAGCACCAGCAGGGTTTCACCCGGCTGCAGGCTGCCCCTTTGCTTGAGGGCGTGCATTGAAGTGCCGTAGGTCATGCTGAACGCAGCGGCGGTGTTGAAGTCCATCGACGGCGGAATCGGCAACACGTTATAGCCTGGCACTGCCACCTGCTCGGCGAAACTGCCCCAGCCGGTCAAGGCCATGACGCGGTCACCGACCTTCACATGGCTGACTTTTTCACCGACCGCACTCACTACGCCAGCCGCCTCGCCACCAGGGGAAAACGGGAAGGGCGGCTTGAACTGGTATTTGCCCTCGATGATCAGCGTGTCCGGGAAATTGACCCCGGCGGCGTGCACGTCCAGCAGGATTTCATTCTTTTTTGCGACAGGGCTGGCGACGTCTTCCAGCACCAGCGATTCGGCAGGGCCGAAGGCTTTGCACAGCACGGCTTTCATCAGGGCTATTCCTTTGGGAGTGATGGCCGATAAGTGTAGGTGTGTGAGTCAACGGGTCAACGAGCATGCCTCGCCCTGATAGTCAGCCATAAGCTTGTGCTGACGCAGCGGGTCGTTATGCTAGGCCGCAAACCGGATAAGGAGCGAATTGTGAAAGCGTGGACCGTATTGATGCTGGCCCTGTGTCTGCCGGTGGCAGCGATGGCCGAAGAAGCCAAGGAAGAAGTAGCGCCGAAGGTCAACTACATCACCCTGACCCCGCCATTTGTGGGCAACTACGGCCTGGACGGCACGCCCAAGCTCAAGGTCTACAAGGCGGATGTCGCCTTGCGCGTCACTGGGGATGAGGCGACCAAACTGGTGAAGGCCAACGAGCCGTTGATTCGCAATCAGCTGGTGGCGTTGTTCGCGCAGCAGACGACCGAGGCGATGAACAATGTGGAGGCCAAGGAGAAACTGCGTCAGGAAGCCTTGAAGCAGACCCAGCAAATCATGAATGACGAGACGGGCAAGCCGGTGGTTGAGGATCTGTTGTTCAACAACCTTATTATCCAGTAAGCCTTTCTTTGTCTGATTGAAGCATCAAAAGATGGCAGCCAGCGACAATTCCTGTCTGTGAGCGCGAACGCCTGTAGGCGCTGCCGCAGGCTGCGATGTTTTGTGCATTAGCGCAAAGCAATCACCGCCGCCCACTGCTCTGCCGTAACCGGCATCACCGACAGCCGCGAGCCTTTCTGCACCAGCGGCATCTCGGCCAGCGCCGCCTGCTGCTTCAGATAGTCCAGCTTCAACACCTTGGCAAACGTCTCCACATGGGCGACATCAATCGCGCTCCAGGCGTTTTTCTCGGCCGTGGCCTTCGGGTCGTAGTAATGGCTTTCAGGCTCCAGGGCGGTAGGGTCCGGGTATGCGGCTTCAATGATCCTGCCGATCCCGGCGATCCCCGGTTCCGGGCAGCTGGAGTGGTAGAAGAAAAACTCGTCGCCCACCGCCATGGCCCGCAGGAAATTGCGCGCCTGATAGTTGCGAACCCCGTCCCAGCGCGCTGTGCCCAACTTTGCCAGGTCCTTTATGGACAGTTCGTCGGGCTCGGATTTCATCAGCCAATAGGCCATGGTTTTGCTCCTTGCGAAGTGAGTGGGCAAGTTGTCGGGCAATTTTATGACAAACCGACAGTCGGTTGACGCCAGCGTTTGCGTGTAGGGTCCCGTTGTCGCAAAATGCCGGCCTTCTTAGCTTGACGCTGCTGCACGGCCTACAACGGAAACCGCTGCTGTCATCGTGTTGATATGCCTTTGGGGGGCAATCGATGAAACGCAAACCGGATTTACTATGGATTTTGGTTATTTTGTTCGGCCTCGGCGTCGTGACCACCGGTTATGCCCAAAGTCTGTGGAGCAACAAGACTGACGCTCCTATGGAATTGACCCAGCAACAACAGCCGTCGGCCTTCAAGCGCTGATCTGATTTCCGGACGCCGCACCTGCAGGAGCAAGCTTGCTCGCGACGGCGGCGTCACATTCAACATTCATCTGCCTGAAAGATCGCTATCGTGAGCAAGCTTTGCTCCTACGGTGCGATACCTGCGAAATACCAGCCCCTGTCCGTTACCGTTCCCTGCAGCGGCACATCCCAGCTCGCTTGAGCCAGTCGCTCGACTTTCTGACATTCATGAGCCAGCCCCAGCAGCGTCGGCTTGCGCCAGCTTTTGCGGCGTGCCAGATACGCCAGGCTCCTGTCATAAAAACCGCCACCCATGCCCAGGCGTCCGCCGACGTCGTCAAAACCGACTAATGGCAGCAGGACCAGGTCAAGCGTCCAGACTTTGCGCTGCGAAGCGAGGTTGGCTCGGGGCTCGAGGATGCGGAAGCGGTTGGGCTTGAGTTTTTCCCCGGGGCGAATTCGCTGGAACACCATGCGCGTTCGTGGCCAGGCGCTGAGCACTGGCAGGTACGTCACCTTGCCCCTTTGCTGAGCCGCACGCAGCAGCAGGCGCGGATCAATTTCACCGTCGGTGGGCAAGTAGAGCGAGATATGTTTTGCGCGGCGAAACAGCGGATGCTGGGCCAGTTGCCTATACAGCCCGCGAGCGGCCTGGCGCTGTTGACTGGGAGCCAGTGCGCGGCGAGCCTTGCGCAGCATGCGTCGAAGTTGCGGGCGGGGCAGCAGCGCAGGTTCGGTCATGGATTCGGGCTCGCGGGTCGGGTGACTAAATCGTACCCGTAAAAAAGCCGATGCCGGTAACGAAACCGGCATCGGACTGGAATCAGGCTCCCCGGATGAACCGCTGCTGACTTAGCCCTTGAACCCGAAAGTTCAAGGTGGAAGATGCAGTAGGCTTTAAGGCTTTCCGTCTAGCGGACATGCACACCAGCCCAACGTGCAACCTCCAGGGTAGTGCGAATCGGCTCAGGGACGTGGTCAACTGGCAAGCACCCCAGGGAGTGATGCGAGTATACCCCAAGCAGTCGCACGAATCAGCCCTTGGTGACGTCCGGATCGGTAGCGAGCACCAGATCGACACGATCGAGCAGGTCGCGAACCTGCTCCCGGGTCGAGCCGCTGGCCTGTACATCCGGGCGTTCTTCCTTGTGCAGGAGGTCGTGCGTGATGTTCAGCGCGGCCATCACGGCAATGCGATCGGCACCGATGACTTTGCCGCTGCTGCGGATCTCGCGCATCTTGCCGTCCAGGTAACGGGCGGCGCTCACCAGGTTGCTGCGCTCTTCCTGGGGGCAGATGATCGAATACTCTTTATCGAGGATCTGCACGGTAACGCTATTGCTTGAACTCATGAGTCTTGCTCCAGGGCCTTGAGGCGCGAAATCATCGATTCGACCTTACGCCGAGCGATTTCATTTTTTTCAATGAGGTGCGCGCGTTCCTCGCGCCAGGTCTTTTCCTGAGCTAATAGGAGTCCGTTTTGGCTCTTTAGTTGCTCGACCCGGTTAATTAACAACTCGAGTCTGGCCATCAGCGCTTGCAGGTCGGTGTCTTCCATTGTCTTCACTGTCTGATGGGTGTCGGACTGCAGGAGCGAGCTTGGTCGGGGCGGCGATCCGACGGTGAACCCGAGAACGCTGCGGGGGTGTCACGCACACCGCGTTATCGTTTGCGACCATCGTCGGATCGCCGCCCGGAACAAGCTCGCTCCTACAGAGGAGTCGATGTAGGATACAAGGCCTTCATTCTAGACATTGCGCCGTCTGGCGCCTAGCTGCCCATGCCCATTCAGAATTCCCCGTACCAAGCCTTCGCCACCCTGCTGACTTCCAGCGGGCATAACGTCTCTCCCGCTGAGCTGCACGGGCTGTTGCTCGGCCGTAGCTGCGCCGGTGCCGGCTTCAATGCCGACGAGTGGCTGATCGATGCCGCCGAGCTGCTGGAAAGCGATCCTCAGGACAACGTCCGCAACGCCTTGATCGGCTTGCAGGAGATGGTCAAGGGCGAGCTCACCGGCGACGACGTTACCGTCGTTCTGCTGCTGCCAACCGATGACGAACCACTGGCTGACCGCGCCGCCGCGCTGGGCCAATGGTGCCAGGGTTTCCTCAGCGGCTTTGGCTTGAACTGCCGTGACAGCAGCATGCTGAGCACCGAAGCCACAGAAGTGTTACAGGATCTGGCAGCCATTTCCCAGGTGCAGGACGCCCTGGAAGAATCCGACGACGGCGAAAGCGATTACATGGAAGTGATGGAGTACCTGCGAGTAGCACCGCTGCTGCTGTTCTCCGAAACCAGGAAGCCGGATGCGCCGGCTGCCGCCAAGCCGTCACTGCATTAATCGTTTGCCAGGGAAAGCCATCTGCCCATGATTCATATCCCGAAATCGGAATACAGCCGTCGCCGCAAGGCCCTGATGGCGCAGATGGAGCCCAACAGCATTGCCATCCTGCCCGCTGCAGCGGTGGCCATTCGCAATCGTGACGTGGAGCACGTCTACCGTCAGGACAGCGACTTCCAGTACCTGAGCGGTTTCCCCGAGCCCCAGGCCGTGCTGGTGCTGATGCCTGGGCGGTCACATGGCGAGTACATTCTGTTCTGCCGTGAGCGCAATGCCGAACGCGAGTTGTGGGACGGCCTGCGTGCGGGTCAGGAAGGCGCGATCCGCGACTTTGGCGCCGACGATGCGTTTCCCATTACCGACATCGACGACATTCTCCCGGGCCTGATCGAAGGGCGCGACCGGGTGTATTCGGCCATGGGCAGCAATCCGGAATTCGATCGGCACCTGATGGACTGGATCAATGTGATCCGCTCCAAGGCCCATCTGGGCGCCCAGCCGCCGAACGAATACGTTGCCCTGGATCATCTGCTGCACGACATGCGCCTGTATAAATCGGCGGCAGAAGTGAAGGTGATGCGCGAGGCCGCACGGATTTCCGCCCAGGCGCATATCCGTGCGATGCAGGCCAGTCGCCCCGGGCTATACGAATTCAGCCTGGAAGCCGAGCTGGACTACGAATTCCGCAAAGGCGGGGCGAAGATGCCGGCTTACGGCTCGATCGTCGCCGCCGGGCGCAACACCTGCATCCTGCACTACCAGCAGAACGACGCGCTGCTCAAGGATGGCGATCTGGTGCTGATCGACGCCGGTTGCGAGATCGACTGCTACGCCAGCGACATCACCCGTACCTGGCCGGTGAATGGCAAGTATTCGGCTGAACAGAAGGCGATATATGAACTGGTGCTGGCTTCCCAGGAAGCCGCGTTCGCCGAAATAGCGCCAAACAAACACTGGAATCAGGCGCACGAAGCTACGGTCCGGGTGATCACCTCGGGCCTGGTGGAGTTGGGTCTGCTGCAGGGCGATGTCGATGAGCTGATTGCCAGCGAAGCCTACAAGGCTTTCTACATGCACCGCGCCGGGCATTGGCTGGGCATGGATGTGCATGATGTCGGCGAGTACAAGGTTGGTGGCGAGTGGCGGGTGCTGGAAGTCGGCATGGCCCTGACGGTGGAACCGGGCATCTACATTGCCGCGGACAATCAGAAAGTTGCGAAAAAATGGCGCGGCATTGGCGTGCGCATCGAGGACGACGTGGTGGTGACCAAGACCGGTTGTGAAATCCTGACCAGAGGCGTACCGAAGACGGTCGCCGAGATCGAGGCCTTGATGGCTGCCGCACGGGCACAAGCGGCATGAGTCGGGCAAACCTGGCAATCATCGGGGGTGGCCTGGTCGGCGCCAGTCTGGCCTTGGCGTTGCAGGCAGGAGCCAAGGCCCGTGGCTGGAAGATCGTGCTGATCGAGCCCTTCGCGCCCGGCGACACCTACCAGCCAAGCTATGATGCGCGTTCCTCGGCGCTGTCCTACGGCGCCCGACAGATTTATCAACGGCTGGGCGTGTGGCAGGAGATTACCCGCCGCGCCGAGCCGATCAAGCAGATCCACGTCTCTGACCGCGGTCGCTTCTCTACCGCGCGCCTGTCGGCGATGGAGGAGGGCGTGCCGGCGCTGGGTTATGTGGTGGAGAACGCCTGGCTTGGCCAGTGCCTTTGGCAAGCGCTGGACAAGGACGTCATCACCTGGCGCTGCCCGGCTGAAGTCACCGCCATGGAGCCGCTGACCGATGGTTATCGCCTGACCCTCAACGATGAAACCACTTTGGAATGCGACCTCGCCGTGCTCGCTGATGGTGGTCGCTCCGGGCTTCGCGAGCAATTGGGCGTGGGCATCCGCAAGCGTCCGTACAACCAGAGCGCGCTGATTGCCAACATCACCCCGAGTGAATCTCATAACGGCGTGGCGTTCGAGCGTTTCACCGACGACGGCCCGATGGCATTGCTGCCATTGCCGGACAACCGCTGCGCCCTGGTCTGGACGCGCCAGGGTATGGACGCGCAGCGCCTGGCGGCGCTGGACGAGCGTGCATTCCTCAGTGAGCTGCAGGGTGTTTTCGGTTATCGCCTTGGCACCCTCAAGCAGGTCGGTGCGCGACATCTGTACCCTTTGACGCTGATTGAGGCCGAGGAACAGGTGCGTCCGCACCTGGCAATTCTCGGCAATGCGGCACATAGCCTGCACCCGATTGCCGGCCAGGGTTTCAACCTGTCGCTGCGTGATGCCCAGGCCCTGGCCGATGCGCTGCTGGCGAGCGCAAAAGCCCCCGGCGATTTCGCCACCCTGCAGGCTTACCGCGAGCGTCAGCGCCTGGATCAAAACTTGACGGTCGGCTTCTCGGACCAGGTCACTCGCTTGTTCGGCAGCACCCAGCCACTGGTTTCCCTGGGTCGCAATCTCGGCCTGCTGGGCCTGGACCTGCTGCCGCCGGCCAAGCGCTGGTTCGCCCGGCAGGCCATGGGACTGGGTACCCGTCCCGATGCTTGACTGGTTGAGCAAAAAATTTGGCAAGGCACGGCTGATGCGTTGGGCGATGACCCTGTACCCGCCGTACCTCGGTGCCGGCGTCCGTGTGCAGCACATCAGCGATGACTTTCGTGACGTGCGGGTGCGCATGGGGCTGGGCTGGTACAACCGCAATTATGTCGGGACCCAGTTCGGCGGCAGCCTGTATTCGATGGTCGATCCGTTTTTCATGTTGATGCTGATGGAGAACCTCGGTCACCGGTACATCGTCTGGGACAAGGCCGCCGATATCGATTTCATTGCGCCCGGCAAGGGCCCGGTATTCGCCCGCTTCACCATTGACGATACCTTGCTCGATGAGATCCGCCGGCAAACGGCCGATGGCAAAAAATACCTGCCGCAGTTGCAGGTCGATATTCATGACGGCGCCGGCCATTTGGTGGCGCAGGTCGGCAAAACCCTTTATGTGCGGCTCAAGCCGCAAGCGAGACAGGCATAAGCATGGAAATGCGCGCAGATCTGCTGATTGTCGGGGCCGGAATGGTCGGCAGTGCCCTGGCGCTGGCGTTACAGGGCAGCGGGCTGGAAGTGCTGCTGCTGGACGGCAGCCCCATGAGCGTCAAACCCTTCGACAACCAGGCGCCGTTCGAGCCGCGAGTGAGTGCCCTGTCGGCCGCCAGCCAGCGGATTCTGGAGCGTCTGGGTGTTTGGGATGGCATCGCAAGCCGGCGCACCAGCCCCTACACCGACATGCACGTATGGGACGGCAGTGGCACCGGGCAGATTCACTTCTCGGCGGCCAGTGTTCACGCCGAAGTGCTTGGGCACATTGTCGAAAACCGCGTGGTTCAGGATGCCTTGCTCGATCGCCTGCACGACTGTGACCTTGGCCTGCTGGCCAATGCACGCCTGGAGCAGATGCGTCGTTCCGGGGATGACTGGCTGCTGACCCTGGCCGACGGTCGCACGTTGCGCGCACCCCTGGTGATCGCTGCCGATGGCGCCAATTCGGCGGTACGGCGCCTGACCGGCATGGCCACACGCGAGTGGGATTACCTGCACCACGCGATCGTCACCAGCGTGCGCAGCTCCAACTCACATCAGATGACCGCCTGGCAACGCTTCACCGACCATGGCCCCCTGGCCTTCCTGCCGTTGGAACGCGACGGTCAGCAGGATTGGTGCTCGATTGTGTGGTCGACCACCCCCGGCGAAGCCGAGCGGCTGATGGCGCTGGACGAACAAGGTTTCTGTCGCGAACTGGAGCGGGCCTTCGAAGGTCGACTCGGCACCGTGCTGGGTGCCGATCCACGCGTATGCGTGCCGTTACGCCAGCGCCATGCCAAACGCTATGTCGCTGAAGGCCTGGCATTGATTGGCGATGCAGCACACACCATTCACCCGCTGGCTGGCCAGGGCGTGAACCTGGGGTTCCTCGATGCAGCGGTACTGGCGGAGGTCCTGCTGCAAGCGCTCGAGCGCGGCGAGCGCCTGGCGGAGCCTAAGGTTTTGAGCCGCTACGAGCGTCGGCGCATGCCCCACAACCTGGCGCTGATGGCGGCGATGGAAGGCTTTGAACGTTTGTTCCAGGCCGATCCATTGCCGGTGCGCTGGTTGCGCAATGCCGGGTTGAAGCTGGTGGACCAGATGCCCGAGGCGAAGGCGCTGTTCGTGCGCGAGGCGCTGGGGTTGACCGGGGATCTGCCGGCGCTGGCCAAGGCCTGAACCTTTGGTTGGGGCGAAGGGCAAGATCTTGTAGGAGCTGCCGAAGGCTGCGATCTTTTGATCTTGAATGTGTTTGGTTCGCTGAAAAGCAAAAATCAAAAGATCGCAGCCTTCGGCAGCTCCTACAAGAGAGCGGGGTTGCTCGCGAGGGGTCGGCTCATTCAACAAAATCCCAAGCCATGCAACATCTGGTAACTCCTCTACCCACTCATCGATTGAGAAGGCGAATGTGAGTCCTTATCATTTCGCCTCACACTTCAATCGAGAGACTGCTCCCATGTTGGCACCGAAGCGTCTACTGACCGCACTCGCCCTGACCCTGATCGGCAGCACCATCGCCCAGGCTGCCGATGAGGTAGTGGTTTACTCGTCGCGTATCGACGAGCTGATCAAACCGGTTTTTGATGCCTACACCGCAAAAACCGGGGTGCAGGTCAAATTCATCACCGACAAGGAAGCGCCGCTGATGCAGCGGATCAAGGCCGAAGGCGAGAATGCCACGGCCGACCTGCTGCTCACCGTCGATGCCGGCAACCTCTGGCAAGCGGAGCAGATGGGCATCCTGCAACCGTTCACCTCCAAAGTGATCGACGCCAACATCCCCTTGCAGTACCGCTCCTCCGCTCACGCCTGGACCGGCCTGAGCCTGCGAGCGCGGACCATTGCCTATTCGACGACGCGAGTGAAACCCGGCGAGTTGACCACCTATGAAGGCCTGGCCGACAAGAACTGGGAAGGGCGCCTGTGCCTTCGCACGGCAAAAAAGGTCTACAACCAGTCCCTGACCGCGACCATGATCGAAGTCCATGGCGCCGACAAAACCGAGCAGATCCTCAAGGGTTGGGTGAACAACCTGTCCACCGACGTTTTCTCCGATGACATCGCCGTGCTGGAAGCGATCAACGCCGGCCAATGCGATGTGGGCATCGTCAACACCTACTACTACGGCCGCCTGCACAAGCAGAAGCCGGACCTGGCGGTTAAGCTGTTCTGGCCTAACCAGGGGGATCGCGGGGTGCACGTCAACCTGTCGGGTATCGGTCTGACCAAGCATGCGCCACACCCGGAGGCGGCCAAGGCGCTGGTGGAATGGATGACGACCCCTGAAGCGCAAAAAATCTTCGCCGACGTGAACCAGGAATTCCCGGCCAACCCGGCTGTGCCGCCGTCCGCTGAAGTGGCGAGCTGGGGCAAGTTTGTCGCCGACACCTTGCCGGTGGAAATTGCCGGCAAGCGTCAGGCGGAAGCGATCCGGATGATGGATCGGGCTGGCTGGAACTGAGTCTGGTTCTTTAAAGATCAAAAGATCGCAGCCTCCGGCAGCTCCTACAGGGTGTACATAATCCCAATGTAGGCGCTGCGGGAGGCTGCGATCTTTTTGCGTTTTCCCTACACTGCACGATTTTCCCGCGAGAGCGCTTCCTTGGCCCACCCCGCCCAACGCCGCTGGTATCCCCTGGTCTTCGCCATCGCTGCGCTGGTCCTGCTGCCCCTCAGTGTCTTGCTGTTGTCATGGAGGAGCATCGATTTTCAGATCTGGTCCCACCTCTGGGACACCCAGATGCCGCGGCTGCTGGGCAATACGCTGACCCTGGTGGTCGGCGTCGGGGTCGGCGTTACGTTGCTGGGCGTCAGCCTGGCCTGGCTCACCAGCCTCTGTGAGTTTCCCGGGCGTCGTTGGCTGGATTGGGCGCTGATGCTGCCGTTCGCGATCCCTGCGTACGTGCTGGCCTTTGTCTTCGTCGGGTTGCTGGATTTCGCCGGTCCCGTGCAAACCTTGCTGCGTGAATGGTTCGGCACCGGGCTGCGGCTGCCGCGAGTGCGCTCGACCGGTGGCGTTATCCTGGTTCTGGTGCTGGTGTTTTATCCCTACGTTTACCTGTTGGCGCGCACTGCGTTTCTGGCCCAGGGCAAAGGCTTGATGGAAGCCGCGCGCGTCCTTGGTCAGTCCCCGTGGCAGGCGTTCTGGCGGGTGGCACTGCCCATGGCTCGCCCGGCGATCGGCGCCGGCGTGGCGTTGGCCCTGATGGAGACCCTGGCGGATTTCGGGGCCGTGTCGGTGTTCAACTTCGATACGTTCACGACAGCTATCTACAAGACCTGGTATGGATTCTTCAGCCTGTCCACGGCGGCTCAGTTGGCCAGCCTGTTGCTGCTGGTAGTGATGGTGGTGCTGTACGGCGAGCGACGGGCCCGTGGCGCCAACCGGGCGAGCAACGAGCGGCCGCGGGTCAAGGCGCTTTATCACCTGCGCGGCTTCAAGGCGGTCGCCGCCATGAGTTGGTGCGGGCTGGTGTTCGCCTGCGCCTTCGTCATCCCCATGCTGCAACTGGTCGTGTGGTTTTGGCAGCGGGGGCGCCTGGACCTCGATGAGCGCTACGCCGGGCTGATCGTTCATACCCTGTATCTGGGCGCCATGGCTGCGTTGATTATCGTCAGCGTCGCGCTGGTGCTGGCATTCGCCCGCCGCCTGGCGCCGACCCGGGCAATTCGTTCCGGCGTAAGCCTGGCCAATCTGGGATACGCCTTGCCCGGGTCGGTTCTGGCGGTGTCGATCATGCTGGCATTCAGTTATCTGGATCGCGAACTGGTGATTCCGCTGTCCGGTTGGCTGGGCGGGGCGGGCAAGCCGTTGCTGCTGGGCAGCCTGTGTGCATTGTTGCTGGCCTATCTGGTGCGATTCATAGCCGTGGCCTACGGCCCCCTGGAAAGCAGCCTGGCGCGTATACGGCCATCTTTGCCCGAAGCGGCACGTAGCCTCGGCGTCAGTGGCCCGCGACTGTTTTTCAAGGTGTATCTGCCGTTATTGCTCCCGGGGACCTTGAGCGCTGCCTTGCTGGTATTCGTCGACGTGCTCAAGGAAATGCCCGCGACCCTGCTGATGCGCCCGTTTGGCTGGGACACGCTGGCGGTGCGGATCTTTGAAATGACCAGCGAGGGCGAGTGGGCGAGGGCTTCCTTGCCGGCGCTGACGCTGGTTATGGTGGGGCTGTTACCGGTCATCGGATTGATCAGACGCTCGGCGCATCGAAACGCCTAGGTGCCAGTCCTACACCTTGCAGCTACAATGCGCGGCATTCGGTGCGGCATGTCCTACAGCTCTGGTCGCTGAAATCGGCTCAAAGCCCTCTAATTCAAGGCTTTCAGCCCATGCAGAACTTGCCCGCACCTTCGCCACGCCCGGAAGGAGAAACCCATGGGACAGCGTACGCCTCTGTATGACCTTCATCTCGCCCTCGGCGCGAAGATGGTCGATTTTGGCGGTTGGGATATGCCCCTGCATTACGGCTCGCAGGTCGAGGAACACCACCAGGTGCGCCGCGATTGCGGGGTTTTCGATGTATCCCACATGACCGTGATCGATATCGGCGGCCCCGAGGCCAAGGCCTGGCTCCAGTATTTGCTGGCCAATGATGTCGAGCGACTGCACAGCCCCGGCCGTGCCTTGTACAGCACCATGCTCAACGAGCGGGGTGGCATCGTCGATGACATGTTGGTCTATCGACTCGAGGACGGTTATCGGTTGGTGGTCAACGCTTCCACTCGCGACCAGGACCTGGCCTGGATGCAGGCGCATCTCGACGGGTTCGATGTGCAACTGGTTGAGCGCTCGGAACTGGCCATGCTGGCCATCCAGGGCCCCCAGGCTCGACACAAGATATGCGAACTCGTCTCCCAGTCCCGTGGCAACCTGATCCAGCTGCTCAAACCGTTTGAAGGTCGCAGCGATGGTGACTGGTTCATCGCCCGCACCGGCTATACCGGTGAAGACGGGCTGGAAATTGTCCTGCCCGCCAGTCAGGCGCCGGGCTTCTTCAATGACCTGGTTGGCGCGGGCATTTCGCCGATCGGCTTGGGTGCACGCGACACGTTGCGGGTTGAAGCCGGCATGAACCTTTACGGCCAGGACATCGATCAGGAGGTTTCGCCCCTGGTTTCGAACATGGCCTGGAGCATTGCCTGGGAACCGGCCAGTCGCCAGTTCGTCGGCCGCGCGGCCCTGGAAGCCGAGCGGGCCGGTGGCATTCAACACAAACTGGTCGGCCTGGTGCTGGAAGAGCGTGGGGTACTTCGCGCTCATCAGGTCGTTCGCATAGCCGATGTTGGCGAAGGAGAGATCACCAGTGGTAGTTTCTCTCCTACGCTTAGCAAGTCGATTGCACTGGCGCGCGTGCCGATGGCCACTGCCGACCGCGCCGAAGTGGAAATCCGTGGCAAGTGGTACCCGGTTCGAGTGGTCAAACCGACCTTCGTACGCCATGGCAAAACCTTGATCTAACTTTTTTGGCGGGCACTGACCGCTGATATTTATTCCCGAGGACACAGAAATGAGCAATATCCCTGCCGACCTGCGTTTTGCCGAAAGTCACGAATGGGCCCGTCTTGAAGCCGATGGCACCGTTACCGTGGGCATCAGCGACCACGCTCAGGAAGCCCTGGGTGACGTAGTGTTCGTCGAGCTGACTGAAGTCGGTAAAGTCTTCGCCGCTGAAGATCAGGCGGGCGTAGTCGAGTCGGTGAAGGCCGCTTCGGACATCTATTCCCCGATTGCCGGTGAAGTGATTGCAGTCAACGAAGAGCTGGGCGGTTCGCCCGAGTTGCTCAACACCGACCCGTACGGCGCTTGGATCTTCAAGCTCAAGCCAAGCAACGTGGCTGACCTGGACAAGCTGCTCGATGCCGGCGCCTACAAAGCCGCTATCGGCGAGTAAGCGTTCAGCACCACCCCAAAGCCCCGACCTGTCGGGGCTTTTTTTCGATCTTTTGATCTTCGCGGGCACCGCGACGGTGCCTGCTATGCTGGTTTGACCGTGTTACATCGACGCCGAGCGCCACTCAAGAGAGAGCCCGTCATGTCCCAGTTGCCGTCCCTGAGCCAGTTACGCGACCCCAATGCCTTCCTTCGCCGGCACCTGGGCCCCGATGCCGCCGAGCAGCAAGCCATGCTCGACAGCCTGGGCATCGGTAGTCGTGTCGAGCTGATCGAGCAGACGGTGCCGCCGGGTATTCGCCTGAACCGTGCTCTTGATCTGCCCCCCGCACTCGACGAAGAAGCGGCGTTGGCCAAGCTGCGCGGTTATGCCCGGCAAAACCAGGTCTGGACCAGCCTGATCGGCATGGGCTATCACGGAACCCTCACGCCGCCGGTCATTTTGCGTAACGTCCTGGAAAATCCCGGTTGGTACACCGCCTACACCCCTTATCAGCCCGAGATCGCCCAAGGCCGACTGGAGGCACTGCTGAACTTCCAGCAGCTGACCATCGACCTTACCGGGCTGGAGCTGGCCAATGCCTCGCTGCTGGATGAAGCCACGGCGGCGGCGGAAGCCATGGCGCTGGCCAAGCGCGTGGCCAAGTCGCGAAGCAACCTGTTCTTCGTCGATGAAAACTGTCATCCGCAGACTATTTCGGTGGTGAAGACCCGCGCAGAAGGTTTCGGTTTCGAGCTGATCATCGACTCGGTGGACAACCTCAGGCAGCACCAGGTCTTCGGCGCGCTGCTGCAATATCCCGACACCCATGGCGAAATTCGCGATCTGCGCCCGCTGATTGATCACTTGCATGCACAGCAGGCGCTGGCCTGCGTCGCGACCGACCTGTTAAGCCTGCTGATGCTCACAGCGCCGGGAGAACTGGGGGCCGACGTGGTGTTCGGCTCGTCCCAGCGATTTGGCGTGCCCATGGGCTACGGCGGGCCCCATGCGGCATTCTTTGCCAGTCGCGAAGAGTACAAACGGGCGATTCCGGGGCGCATCATTGGTGTGTCCAAGGATGCGCGCGGTAACGTCGCCTTGCGCATGGCCCTGCAGACCCGCGAGCAACATATTCGCCGCGAAAAGGCCAACTCGAACATCTGCACCGCCCAGGTCCTGCTCGCCAACATTGCCAGCTGCTACGCGGTCTACCACGGGCCTGAAGGGCTCAAGCGCATCGCCCAAAGGGTTCATCGCCTGACCTGCATCCTGGCTGCGGGACTTGAGCGCCACGGCATCATCCGTCTCAATCAGCACTTCTTCGACACTCTGACCCTGGAGGTCGGCGGTACCCAGACGGCGATCATCGAAAGCGCCCGGGCGGCGCAGATCAACCTGCGCATCCTGGGGCGCGGGCAACTGGGTCTAAGCCTGGACGAAACCTGCGATGAAACTACCGTAGCCCGATTGTTCGATGTGTTCCTGGGTGCCGATCATGGGCTCATCGTCGAGGAAATGGACGCGCAAGCCCTGGCGAGCGGTATTCCAGAGGCGCTGCTCAGGACCTCTCCCTACTTGCGCCACCCGGTGTTTAACGCCCATCACAGCGAAACCGAAATGCTGCGCTACCTCAAGCAGCTGGAGAACAAGGACCTGGCGCTCAACCAGTCGATGATCCCGTTGGGCTCCTGCACCATGAAGCTCAACGCTACCAGTGAAATGATCCCCATCACCTGGCCCGAGTTCGCCAACCTGCATCCCTTCGTGCCGAGGGAGCAGGCGGCGGGATATACGTTGATGATCGAGGAGCTGGAGCGCTGGCTCTGCGCGATCACCGGATTCGACGCTATTTGCATGCAGCCCAATTCCGGTGCCCAAGGCGAATACGCCGGGCTACTGGCGATTCGCAAATACCATGAGAGCCGGCAGCAGGGCGCGCGGGATATCTGCCTGATTCCCTCTTCGGCCCACGGTACCAATCCTGCTTCGGCGCAGATGGCCGGGATGCGCGTGGTAATCGTCGAGTGCGACGAGGCAGGTAATGTCGATCTCGACGACCTGAAAGACAAGGCCGCCGCCGCAGGGGACAAACTCGCCTGCCTGATGGCGACGTATCCTTCAACGCATGGTGTGTACGAGGAGGGGATCAGCGAAATCTGCGAAGTTGTCCACAGCCAGGGTGGCCAGGTGTACATGGACGGCGCCAACCTGAACGCCCAGGTCGGGCTGGCGCGCCCGGCCGACATTGGTGCGGACGTCTCGCACATGAACCTGCACAAGACCTTTTGCATTCCCCACGGCGGGGGCGGGCCTGGCATGGGGCCGATCGGCGTGCGGGCGCACCTGGCGCCGTTCGTGGCCAATCACCCCGTCGTGCCGATTGACGGGCCGCTGCCACAGAATGACGCCGTGAGTGCCGCTCCCTGGGGCAGCGCGAGCATTCTGCCGATCAGCTGGATGTATATCGCGATGATGGGGCCACAGTTGGCCGATGCCAGCGAGGTGGCGATTTTAGCGGCCAATTACCTGGCACAACATCTGTCCGGGGCTTTTCCTGTGCTCTACACCGGGCGCAACGACCGGGTTGCGCATGAATGCATTCTCGACTTGCGCCCCTTGAAAGCGTTGACCGGGATCAGTGAGGAGGACGTTGCCAAGCGTTTGATGGACTACGGTTTTCATGCCCCGACCATGTCGTTTCCGGTGCCCGGGACCTTGATGGTGGAGCCTACCGAAAGCGAATCGAAAGCGGAGCTGGACCGCTTTATCGGTGCGATGCTCAGCATTCGCGCGGAAATCACCGAGGTACAGAACGGCAACTGGCCAGCTGAAGACAACCCGCTCAAGGGCGCGCCACATACGTTGGCCGATATCACCGGGGTTTGGGAGCGGCCCTATAGTATCGAGCAGGCGGTGACGCCGGATGCCCATACCAAGGCGCACAAATACTGGCCGGCGGTGAATCGGGTGGACAATGTGTACGGCGACCGCAACCTGTTTTGCGCGTGCGTGCCGGTGGATGATTACCGCTGATAGACCCTTGGCACATGGGGCATCACAGAGGAATGTCACGGGGGACGCAGAGGTTATGTCAGGCAAAAAAATGCCGCTCATGGGAGCGGCATTTTGTTCAGCCAACAGGCTTATTCCGAGGCAATGGCATTCTTCGCCAAAATCGCATTCGCCAGTTCCATGTCCGTGGCCTGCAGGCCAGGATTGTCGGCGCGGACTTTCTGCATGGCGGCTTCCAGGTACGGGCCGCGGATGCCGCCGTCGCTGGCGACGAAGCTACCTGCGTCATCTTGAGCCGCGACAATCAGCTTGTGATCCTTGAACGTCAGGTAAGTCGAACCGGTGGTGGCGCCGGACGAGATGACGTTACGCCAAAAGCTGTCGGCCATCGCCGATCCGACTGGAAGGGACAGCAAGGCGAGGGTAGCGACAGCAAACTTGAAACGCATGATGGGTGACTCCACTGGATTAACTACCCCGTTTGATCGCCAATCTGGCAATCCAGTTCCGTGGTGGCTCACTCGGTAGGTTCAACCAGCAGGATCGCCCCTTGCTGCCCGGTCACCCGCACCCGACTGCCGGGGGCCGCATCGGGTCCGCGGGCCATCCACACGCCGTCGGCCACC
The DNA here is from genome assembly GCF_040310425.1 of Pseudomonas sp. 65/3-MNA-CIBAN-0223. Lineage (NCBI taxonomy): Bacteria > Pseudomonadati > Pseudomonadota > Gammaproteobacteria > Pseudomonadales > Pseudomonadaceae > Pseudomonas > Pseudomonas sp. 65/3-MNA-CIBAN-0223. Next base: position 8,666 of record NZ_JBEOPV010000008.1, on the reverse strand, counting down.
TTGATCTTGCCGCGTCCGTCGACGATCGCTTCGTGCACGACAAAGGTCCTGCCGATCAACTCCTGCCCTCGCAAGTTGAGGTTCGGCTCGTCACTCTGGCGTACTGCGCTGCGCTGGCGTCGCCACCAGTACAGCGCCGTGGCGATCGAGAACAAGCCGAACAGCAGGAACTGCACCTCCCAGGACATCCCCGGTAGCAGGAAGGTCAGCACGCCAACAGCCGCGGCGGCCATGCCGATCCACAGCAGATAGCCGCCGGCTCCGAACACTTCAAGAATCAGCAGCAGCGTGCCGACGGCAAGCCAGTCCCAGAACGACAGATTTTGCAGGAATGCCCACATGGTATGCCTCAGGCCTTCTTGTTATCGAACGTCGCCTTGACGATTTCGCCGATGCCACCGACCGCACCGATCATCGAACTGGCCTCAAGCGGCATCAGGATCACTTTGCTGTTGTTGGCCGAGGCCAGCTTGCCCAGCGCATCGATGTACTTCTGCGCGACGAAGTAATTGACCGCCTGCACGTTGCCGCCGGCGATCGCTTCGGACACCACCTTGGTGGCCTGGGCTTCGGCTTCTGCTTGACGCTCCCGGGCTTCCGCTTCGAGGAATGCGGCCTGGCGACCACCCTCGGCTTCGAGGATCTGCGCCTGCTTCTTGCCTTCGGCCGTCAGGATCGCTGCGGCACGCAGGCCTTCGGCTTCGAGGATCTGGGCGCGCTTGATCCGCTCGGCCTTCATCTGCCCGGACATCGCGGCCATCAGGTCGGCGGGTGGGCTGATGTCCTTGATTTCGATTCGGGTGATCTTGATGCCCCACGGTGCAGTCGCCTCATCGACGGTGCGCAGCAGTTTTTCGTTGATCCCGTCACGCTGGCTGAGCATCGCATCCAGCTCCATGGAGCCAAGGACGGTACGGATGTTGGTCTGCAGGAGGTTGCGAATCGCGTGTTCGAGGTTGTTGACCTCATAGGCCGCCTGCGCCGTATTGACCACCTGGAAGAAGCACACCGCATCGATCTGCACCGTGGCATTGTCGGCGGTGATGACTTCCTGCGGCGGAATATCCAGCACGCTTTCCATCACGTTGATTTTGCGGCCGATGCGGTCCATGACCGGAATGATGATGTTCAGGCCAGGCTTGAGGGTGTTGGTGTAACGGCCGAATCGTTCGACCGTCCATTGGTAACCCTGGGGCACGACTTTGAAACCCATGAAAAGAATGGCGACCACCAGGCCGACAAAAAGCAGGAGCACGGTACCGATCTGCATAACAATTCCCTGTTGAGTGCATCAATGAATTCTCGACCGCAGAAGTGTAGCGGTGCAGGTCATGGATATGAACCGGAACCGGGCCCTCGCATCATCAAGAGACACAAAAGGGTTACTTCTGCTCGCTCTGTGGCGTGACCCGCAGCACCTCTTCGATGGTCGTCAGCCCCGCCGCGACCTTCTGTGCCCCGGATAATCGCAGGCTGCGCATGCCTTCCTTGAAGGCCTGCCTGCGCACCGCCAGCAAGTCGGTATCGGGACTGATCAGCGCCTTGATTCCGTCGGTCAGCTGCATGATTTCATACACGCCCGCACGTCCTCGGTAGCCGGTGTCACGACACTCCAGGCAACCGATGGCGCGCTGTGCGTTACCTGGCAGCGGTGCCTGCCATGGTCTGGTCAGGGTTTGCCAGTCTTCTTCGCCCAGGGCCAGCGGCGCCTTGCAATGCGGACAAAGGGTGCGTACCAGGCGCTGGGCCATGACGCCGAGCACCGTGGCCTTGATCAGGTAGTGCGGCACGCCCAGTTCCAGCAGGCGGCTGATGGCACTGGGTGCATCGTTGGTATGCAGCGTTGACAGCACAAGGTGGCCGGTGAGCGCCGCCTGGATCGCCATTTCAGCGGTCTCGAGGTCGCGGATCTCGCCAATCATGATGATGTCCGGGTCTTGCCTCATCAGCGCGCGCACGCCGGCGGCAAAGGTCAGGTCGATGTTGTGCTGGACCTGCATCTGGTTGAACGCCGGCTCGACCATTTCGATCGGGTCCTCGATGGTGCACAGGTTAACCTCGGGCGTCGCCAGCTTCTTGAGGGTGGTATAGAGCGTGGTGGTCTTGCCGGAACCGGTCGGCCCGGTGACCAGGATGATGCCGTTGGGCTGGCGGGTCATGTCCTGCCAGCGGCGCAGGTCTTCGGCGGAAAAACCCAGCTGATCGAAGTCCTTGAGCAGCACTTCCGGGTCGAAAATCCGCATGACCATTTTTTCGCCGAACGCCGTCGGCAACGTCGACAGGCGCAGCTCGACCTCACCCCCGTCCGGGGTCTTGGTTTTCACTCGGCCGTCCTGGGGTTTGCGTTTTTCCGCAACGTTCATCCGGCCCAGGCTTTTCAGGCGGCTGACGATTGCCATGGTCACCTGCGGCGGGAATTGATAGACGTTGTGCAGCACACCGTCGATGCGAAAGCGCACGGTGCCCTGCTCACGCCGCGGCTCGATATGAATATCGCTGGCGCGCTGCTGGAAGGCGTATTGGAACAGCCAGTCGACGATGTTGACGATGTGCGCGTCGTTGGCGTCCGGTTCCTGGTCGCTGGCGCCGAGGTTGAGCAACTGTTCGAAGTTGCCCATGGAATTGATCTGTTGATCACCGGTGGTCGCGCCGCTGACTGATTTGGCGAGGCGGAAAAACTCCACGCTGAAGCGCTGGATGTCCACCGGGTTGGCCACCACCCGTTTGATCGGCAGCTTCAGGACATGGGTCAGGTCGGCTTCCCAGCCGTTGACGTACGGCTGGGCGCTGGCCACGGTAACGGCGTCGCGGTCGACCGAGACGGCAAGAATCTTGTGGCGCTGGGCGAACGCGTAGGACATCAGCGGCGTGATGGCCGCAACATTGATCTTCAGCGGGTCGATGCGCAGGTAGGGTTGGCCGGCCTGCTGCGACAGCCACAGGGTCAGGCTTTCCAGGTCGAGATGTTTGCCGGGGCGGCTGAGGTCATCGAGATGCTGGCCGGCGATGAACTCCAGTGGGTGCAGTTGGCCATTAGCCGCGTGGCGCCGCCTGGCATTGAGTGCGAGTTCGGCCGAGTCCTGGCTGATAAAACCTTGGGCGACCAGTTCGCGCAGCAAATCATTGAGATCCAGCCAGCGGTCCTGAATGGCGAGTTGAACGGACATGCGGGCTCCTCATGAACAACAGTGCGCAAAGGATAGACGCGCAGCCGCCAATCGTTGGGCCACTACCCGACGAAGCCGTATCGAGGGGTTTCAGCCTGTCGCTTGAGCCGCGATATTCCAGGAGGAATCGGCGTTTTGCAGATCGACCGAGCAGACGCTGATCAGATTACGCAATTTTTCCGCTATCACCTCGGCACGATGCCAGCTCAAGCCATCAATGACGATATGCATCGACAACAAATCGTCGCTGCGCTGCACATTGACCTGGTGCGGGGTGAGGCATTGCAGGGCAAACAGATTGAGCGCGCGACACAGCAGGTCGGGTTCGGCCTCGGCCAGCAACTGGTAGTGCACGCGGCAATGGGCGGTACGGACGTTCCAGACATCGGGGCGCAAGTGGGGACTTTTTACGGCTTCGAGGTGAGGCATGGGGCAGGCTCCAGGATCAATGGAGGAATTTTTACATTCGAAGCCGGGTATTTCTTATCTATGATGGACCTAATTGGCGATTCTTCGAATCGTACAATTCAATTTAATAGGGTTGGCGGGTTTATTTATGCACAGTGATCTGGATGGCTACGACCGCAAGATTCTTGCCCTGCTGCAGGAAGATGCTTCGCTCTCCAGTGCGCAGATCGCCGAGCAGGTGGGATTGTCGCAGTCGCCCTGCTGGCGGCGTATCCAGCGGATGAAAGAGGAGGGGATCATTCGCGGCCAGGTGACGCTGCTGGATCGCAAAAAAATCGGGCTGAACACACAGATTTTCGCCGAGATCAAACTCAACGCCCATGGGCGCTCGAACTTCACCGAATTCACCGAGGCGATTCGCGGTTTCCCCGAGGTGCTGGAGTGTTATGTACTGATGGGTTCGGTGGATTTTTTGTTGCGGATCGTCACGGCGGACATCGAGGCGTATGAGCGGTTTTTCTTCGAGAAGTTGTCGATGGTGCCGGGGATTCAGGAGGTGAACTCGATTGTGGCGTTATCGGAGATCAAGTCGACGACCAGTTTGCCCGTGTTGCGGTGAAGCAAAAGATCGCAGCCTGCGGGGGAATGTGTATATCCGTAGGAGCTGCCGAAGGCTGCGATCTTTAACGATGTTACATTCGCAGCAACATTTTCCAGGCACGATTCTGATAAACCGCAATAGCCTGCTGCTTGCGCGCATCCAGGGATTCGTCGGTAATCGGCTCGTTGGCCAGTTGCGCCAGCTGTTTCAGCTCACCGTAAAGGCGATCCATTTCCGGGATCTCCAGCACGCTGCGGGCATGGTGCAGCCAGGACTGGATGCGCTCGATGCGCGGCAGTTGCTCGGCGAGGTCTTCCGGTTGCTGCTGATAGCGCTGCAGCTGCAAGGACGTTGCCTCTTCGCCCAGCAGGCGTGGAAGCCAGCTGCCCAGTTGCGCCGCGCCCTGGCGATTGCCTCGTACGTTACGCTCGGCGGTCCAGGTACGGGCCAGCAACCAGCGCGAAGTGTTGAGGGAGAACAGACCCCAGCGCGGGTCTTCGAGCTCTTCCAGGAATTGTTCAGGCGCGGCTTTGCGCACATCCTCGTCATCCACCCCGGCCTGGACCAGTGGGCGCCAGTCTTCGAGCAACGCGTCCAGCGCGACTCGCAGGTCGTGGGTCGATTGACGCGGTGCGGCTTGCCCCAGGCTGCTGAGCAGTGCGCGCATTTCAGCCAGGTTCTCGACCCAGTCCTGCAGCAAACGCCAGTGGCCATTGAAGCGGTACTGCTCGGCCAGGCGCTGGCTACTGCCCAGCAAATGCCAGCACAGCGCGGCAAATGCGTCATCCAGCGGCATTTCGGCGCTGATTTGCGGTGCCGGCAGGCTCAGTGAATAGCTGTTGGCGTCGTACAGGCGATAACCGCGCTCGGCCTTGCTGATGTCACACGGCATCAACGCCAGGGTTGCGGCCAGTTCGGCAGCCAGTTCCAGCAGAGCAGCAGGTTCGCCTTCGCGCAGTTCCAGTTCCAGCTCGCAGATTTCTTCTTTCTGCTTGCCGACCACTACATGGCCCAGGTCCAGCGCGGCTTCGATGACCACCTTGGTTTTGCCACGGCCCCAAGCGATTTCGGCACGTTCGCGAACGAAGTCGGTGGTGAAGATGGCTTTCAGGGTCTTCTTGTCCAGTTCGGCCAACTCTTCAGGCCAGCATTCGCCGTCGAGTTTTTTCACATCGAGCTTGGCTTTGGGCAGTTTCCAGTCGTATTCGTTACGCTCGGACAGACCGGCAACGCTGTGGCCGCGGGTCTTGAGGGTCTGAATCACTTCTTCGCCATCACGGCGCAGGCGCAGGGCAACCTTGGCGCGGGCCAGGTCGCGCTCAGGCGTGTCGAAGTACTGGTTCATCAGTTCACGGCGTTCCCAGCCACTTTTGTTGCGTTTTTTCAGTAGCGGGTGCTCGCGCAGAGCTGCGAGGGTTTCGCGGCTGACGCGGAGTTTGATTTCGGTTTCTTTCTGCATGGCCGGAAAATCCAGGATCGGGAGCGCAGCCGGGGGAATGTGTGGCTGCCAAGGCCGTGCAGTGTACAGGACTCGTCCATCCTACGCCCCGCGACGGTTTATTCCTGCCGCCAGATAGCTCTATGATGGACTTCAATTCGGGAGTTGGAGTCAGCGATGCCTTTGCCGTCCATGAAAGATCAGTTCGCTGCGCTGATCGCTGCACCGTCCGTCAGTTGCACCCAGGCCAGTCTCGATCAGACCAACCGCCCTGTCATCGACCTGCTGGCCACCTGGCTGGGCGACCTGGGTTTTGCCTGCGACATCCAGCAGGTCAGCCCCGGCAAATTTAATCTGCTCGCCAGCTTCGGTTCCGGTCCTGGTGGCCTGGTATTGGCCGGGCATAGCGACACCGTGCCGTTCGATGGCGCTTTGTGGCAGACCGATCCTCTGAAGCTGACCGAAGTCGACGGCCGCTGGGTGGGTTTGGGCAGTTGCGACATGAAGGGTTTCTTCGCTTTGGCGATCGAAGCCGTCATACCCTTGCTCGACCAGCCGTTCAAACAGCCGCTGCTGATCCTCGCCACCTGCGATGAAGAAAGCTCGATGTCCGGTGCCCGCGCGCTGGCCGCAGCCGGACGGCCGCTGGGGCGCGCGGCAGTGATCGGCGAACCGACCGGCCTGAAGCCGATCCGCATGCACAAGGGCATCATGATGGAGCGCATCGATATACTCGGGCAGAGTGGCCATTCCTCCGACCCCCGCCTGGGACACAGTGCCCTCGAAGCGATGCACGATGCCATCGGTGAGCTGCGTGGCCTGCGCTTGCTCTGGCAACGCGAGTTTCGCAACCCGCAGTTCGGCGTACCCACGCCCACGATGAACTTCGGGTGCATCCACGGCGGCGACAATCCCAACCGGATTTGCGGGCAGTGCTCCCTGGAGTTCGATTTGCGACCGCTTCCAGGCATGGACCCGAAGGCCTTGCGCGCGGAGATTTTGCAGCGGCTCATGCCGGTTGCCGAACGGCATCAGGTAAAAATCGATTACGCGCCGCTATTCTCTGAAGTGCCGCCGTTCGAGCAGGCTGAAGACGCTGAACTGGTACGCGTCGCCGAAAAGCTCACAGGTCACATGGCCGAAGCAGTGGCGTTCGGCACCGAAGCGCCTTATCTTCAGCGCCTTGGTTGTGAAACGCTGGTGCTTGGTCCTGGGGATATAGCTTGTGCCCACCAGCCGGGGGAATACCTCGAAATGTCACGTTTGCAGCCTACGGTGCATCTATTACGTCAACTGATTGAACATTACTGCCTGACACCGGCCAAATCTGTCGGTTGAACGCTATCTCCGTAGGAGCTGCCGCAGGCTGCGATCTTTTGATCTTGCTTTTGAAAAAACAAAGATCAAAAGATCGTCCGAGCGCGGCCCGAGCCTTCGGCAGCTCCTACAGTGTTGGCCGGTTAAATCAGTAGTATCCAACCCGTATTCATGAGGAGAGCGCGCGTGTCGCCAAGCCTGTTCCGACGATAACCATCAGCCCGCTGTGCGTTGTTCCGTTTCGCCCATTTTTTGGCTGCTATTTATTACAGGCCCAGGTTCATGCCCGAATACGTTAATTGGCTTCGTCACGCTTCCCCCTACATCAACGCCCACCGCGATTGCACCTTCGTTGTCATGCTGCCCGGCGATGGCGTGGAGCATCCAAACTTTGGCAACATCGTCCATGACCTGGTGCTGCTGCACAGCCTGGGCGTGCGGCTGGTGCTGGTTCACGGCTCCCGTCCACAAATCGAAGCGCGCCTGGCTGCCCGTGGCCTGACCCCGCATTACCACCATGGGATGCGTATCACCGATGCCGCCACCCTTGAATGCGTGATCGATGCCGTCGGCCAGCTGCGGATCGCCATCGAAGCGCGACTGTCGATGGACATGGCGTCTTCGCCGATGCAGGGCTCGCGCCTGCGGGTGGCCAGCGGCAACCTGGTAACTGCACGGCCGATCGGCGTGCTCGAAGGGGTTGATTACCACCACACCGGTGAGGTGCGTCGGGTCGACCGCAAAGGCATCAATCGCCTGCTGGACGAGCGCTCCATCGTGTTGCTGTCGCCTTTGGGCTATTCGCCAACCGGCGAGATCTTCAATCTGGCTTGCGAAGACGTCGCGACCCGCGCCGCCATCGACCTGGGCGCCGACAAATTGCTGCTGTTTGGTGCCGACCTGGGCCTGATCGACGAAAGCGGGCGCCTGGTGCGTGAGTTGCGTCCTCAGCAAGTGCCGGCGCACCTGCTGCGCCTGGGCAGCAATTATCAGGGGGAACTGCTCGATGCCGCTGCTGAGGCCTGCCGTGGCGGTGTAGCACGCAGTCATATCGTCAGTTATGCCGAAAACGGTGCGCTGCTGACCGAGCTGTTCACCCGCGACGGTGGCGGTACCCTGGTGGCCCAGGAGCAATTCGAAATCGTGCGCGAAGCGGCGATTGAGGACGTCGGTGGCTTGCTGGACCTGATCAGCCCGCTGGAAGAGCAGGGCATCCTGGTGCGTCGTTCCCGAGAGGTGCTGGAGCGCGAGATCGAGCAATTCAGCGTGGTCGAGCGCGAAGGCATGATCATCGCCTGCGCGGCGCTGTATCAGATTGCCGATTCGGATGCGGGTGAGCTGGCGTGCCTGGCGGTCAACCCGGAGTACCGCCACGGCGGGCGTGGCGATGAACTGCTGGAGCGCATCGAAACCCGCGCCCGGGCCCAGGGCCTGAAAACCCTGTTCGTCCTCACGACCCGTACCGCCCACTGGTTCCGCGAGCGCGGGTTCGTGCCAAGCAGCGTGGACCGGCTGCCGTCGGCGCGAGCGTCGCTGTACAACTATCAGCGTAATTCGAAGATCTTCGAAAAAACCCTGTAACGCAATCCCCCTGTAGATACTCTGTTACCGGTCAAGCTTTCAGCAGGTGTTTTTCGCTGAAAAGCTTGGCCGTATCGAAATCTTCTCCTGCGCGTATGCACGCCCACAAGCCTGTCAGGTATTTGCGCATAACCGCGCAGATGGCCTGCATTTT